>JAGCPC010000135.1 GCA_017642485.1 Prevotella sp.
ACGACATGATGCGCATAGGGCGTGTGGCAGCGTCGGTGGATATCATGCCACTCTTCTGGGGTAAGATACGCATATCTTCTGCGCAGATATTCGGCATGAAGGCTCACATCACGCAGCGTGATGCCTCATCGCCACTCAACTGCCAGTTTGTAATCGACTCACTCAAGAGCCGCGACACCCTAAGCCATACCCCACTCGACCTGAGCATACAGTCACTCGTAGTACGCCACGGAGAGGTGACATACGACCGGCTCGACATGCCACGCCCACGAGGTGTGCTGTCGCCCCATCACCTGAGCGTCACAGAGCTCTCCACCCACCTCATGCTGCATCACCTCACAGACGACTCACTCGATGTGAGCATAAAGCGCCTCAGCCTCAAGGAGCAGTCGGGGCTCGACATACGTCACCTGGCGTGCGACATCCTTGCCACAAGTGGCGACATACACTTGAAAAACCTACAACTCAAACTGCCACAGTCGGACATCCGCTCACAGTCATCGCACCTGAAGTATGCCACCAACGGCGCAAGTGGTCACATCACGTCTTTTGATTGTGATATGGGCGTAGATGGCAGCGTGACGCCCTCCGACTTCGCATTTCTCCAAAACACTCTGAAGTCACTACACACCCCCGTCACCCTCACGATGAAGGCAAAGGGTACTGACAGGAAGTGCCATGCCGACATATCGGCCAAGGCACCCTCCGGCACCATGATACTTGATGCCGATGCTACCATGTATGACATACTCACCGCCATGCACGGCGATGTGAATATACGTCGCCTGCACGCATCAGAAACACTTCTCGCAGACATCGACAGACAGGCAGCTCCACTACCCGAGGCTCTCCTGCGTCTCGGTGACATCAGTATCAAGGGACACTCACACATAATCAGCCCAACACACATCTCAGGAAATGCCGACATAGCGCTATCCAAGGCGGGCACCATAAAACTGACGGGCACGCTCCACGATAAGGCTGTCACCACACACATCGTCACTTCTGACCTCAACCTGACGCCCATACTCGGCAACTCTCCCATTACCAATATCGGTGGCGATATAACCCTTACCACACAGGATATCAGCAACATACGGCGCCAAACTACCGTCAAGGGTAAGGTAAACCAGTTGACGTACAATAACTACACGTACCACAACATCAACCTTGACGGCACTCTGCGTGGCGACCTCGTGTCAGGAGCAATCGACATTAACGACCCAAATGTCACACTACGTGCACAGGGCAGTGGCGACATACGAAGGCAGGCGGTCACGAATGCTACCGTGGATATCGACAGGCTCTCGGCCAAGAATCTGCACCTCACCGATATATTCGGCGACACACCGCTTAGCGCACATATCAGGATAGCCCCAGATGCTGTGGAGGTGACCTCGGACATCGCTGACATCACCATGAACGGCAATATAAATCTTGCCACACTGCCACGAAGCGTCATGGGCATCGTAGCATCACGCATGCCATCGATACCTGGTCTGCCACGCAATATACACACCACAGACCGCTTCAGCATAGAGACGAACATAAAGGACCTCTCATTCCTGCAGCGCCTCACCGCACTACCTATACAGTGTGCTGACAACGTCACGCTAAGCGGTTTTCTCGATGCCACAAGCTCTACGGCAGACCTCACCCTTCAGACATCCTCCATGATGCTCTACGAACGCCAACTCAAGGATGCCGTGCTACACCTCCGTGCCCCCGAGGGTTCGCTGCAGGCGACGCTATCAACCACCTTCATGGAGGAAGGAGGTCCCGTGGACCTCAACCTCGACATGAAGTGCCGCGACGACCATGCCACAACCGTTATAGCATGGGACAATAGACGCTCCAATCTATTCAGAGGCACCGTCACCACACATACCACGCTGCACACCACACCACGCGGCACCACAGCATTTGACATCTCCATACCCCACTCCACCTTTGAGGTAGGCGACAGCCTGTGGAGCATACAGTCACACAATATACACTACGAGGAGGGCACCGTGGATATCGACCGCTTCAAGGTCGAGGGAGCATCACAACATGTAACCCTCGACGGTACATATACCAAACACGGCAGCGACTCGATCATCGCCACACTCAAAGATATCGACATCAGCTATATACTTAACCTCGTAGATTTCCACTCTGTGGAATTCGGTGGCTACGCATCAGGACGTATAGCACTAAGCAGTATAACTGACGGCATAAAGGCTGGAGGACATCTCGACGTCACCGACTTCACCTTCGAGAAGGGGCGCATGGGCACCCTCTCCGTCGATGCTACATACTCCAACGATGACGACAGGATAAACATACAGGGTATCTGCGACGACCCGTCGGCATACGGCAAGACACTGCTCAGCGGATATGTGGTACCATCGCCTGGAGAGATACACCTCGACATCGAAGCAGAAAACTCACGTATGGAGTTTATGCAGACCTTCTGCTCCTCATTTATGAAGGATGCAGACCTACACGGCACCGGCAGGGTATTGCTCTACGGTCCCTTCAGCAATATAAACCTCATAGGCACACTCGTAGCCGATGGCGAGTTCACACTATCATCAACCAACTGCCGCTACTCCCTGCCTGGCGATACCGTGACATTCATACCTGATGAGATAATGCTACGCGACACACGCCTTTATGATAAGTTTGGAAACGTAGCACGTCTCACCGGCGCCATACATCACAAACACCTGACGCAGATGTCGTATGACCTCGATGCCACCACGTCGCGCTTCCTCGCCTACGACTTCCCCACCCTTCAGGGCAGCGACACATTCTGTGGCCATGCCATTATCAACGGCGACATAGGCATACACGGCAAGGGCACCGAGCTACTCATAAACGCTGACGCATTCCCACTCGAAGGGACATACCTCACCTATAATGCCTCATCACCTGATGCCATACGCTCGGGCGACATCATCACATGGCGTAGCGCCACCCAGCGCGCCACCGAGCAACGCCCACCACATAGCGCTATAGCCAAGGTTCTCGATGCTGGCAACGAGCGCACCAACATACGCATGAGATTTCTCATACATGCCACTCCAAATGCCAAACTGCACCTCATAATGGACGAGCAGTCAGGCGACTACATAGACCTCTTTGGTAATGGTGACCTACAGGTGGGGTACTACAATAAGGGATCACTCGACGTCTTTGGCAACTATACCATCAGTCATGGCACCTACAAGATGACCATACAAAACTTGCTACGACGCGACTTTACCTTCCAGAAGGGGGGCACCATCACCTTTGGCGGAGACCCATACGATGCCTCGCTACAGATGCAAGCGCTCTACTCGCTTAACAGCGTACCACTCGCAGACCTCAATATCGGCAATACGCTGACAGCAAACAACGTACCCGTAAACTGTCTCATGAATATTACTGGTACGCCAGGCAAACCAGCCGTTGACTTTAATCTCGACCTACCATCACTCTCATCTGACGCTCGCAACATGGTACAGTCGGTCATCAACTCCGAGGAAGAGATGAATCAGCAAGTGCTATACCTCCTTGCTATCGGACGCTTCTATGCCCCAAGCAATATCGGTAATGACGTCATGGGCGACGAACGTAGTGTCAGTCAGGGCACCCTCGCCATGCAGAGTTTCCTCAGCGGCACCCTCTCACAACAGTTTAATAATGTTATGAGCGGAGTCATGTCGGGCTTGCTCGGCAAGGCGGGCACCCTATCCTTTGGAGCTAATATAGCACCTGGCGCCGAGGGATTCAATAATGCCGAATATGAAGGACTGCTCAGCGGACGGCTCTTCAACAACCGCCTCATATTCAACGGACAGTTTGGCTACCGTGACAACATACGTACAAACTCCCAGAGTTTCATAGGAGATTTCTCCCTGCAGTACCTGCTCACCAAGAGTGGCACAATATCACTCAAGGTTTATAATCAGTCAAACGACCGATACTTCACCCGCAACTCTCTCAACACACAGGGTATCGGCGTAGTTTTCCAAAAAGAGTTTGGAAAATAAAAGCGAAAAACAAAAAGATTTCGAAAAACAAACGAAATAGGAAACAGAAAAAAAATATGTCACGAGCTGGCATAAAGCTAACTCGTGACATAAAAAGAACATTTATTTATGTGTAACCTATATATGTAGGTTTACTTGTTGAGTGCAAGTGCTACGTTTACGGCGCAAGCTACGGTACAACCTACCATTGGGTTATTACCTATGCCGAGGAAGCCCATCATCTCAACGTGTGCTGGTACTGATGAAGAACCTGCAAACTGAGCGTCAGAGTGCATACGGCCGAGGGTATCGGTCATGCCGTAAGAAGCAGGACCTGCTGCCATGTTGTCTGGGTGCAGGGTGCGACCTGTGCCGCCGCCTGATGCTACTGAGAAATATGGCTTGCCAGCGAGGATGCGCTCCTTCTTGTAGGTGCCTGCTGTTGGGTGCTGGAAACGTGTTGGGTTGGTTGAGTTACCTGTGATGGAAACGTCAACATTCTCACGCCACATGATAGCTACACCCTCACGAACGTCGTCAGCGCCGTAGCAGTTTACCTTGGCACGTGGACCGTTAGAGTAAGCCTTGGTCTTGACAACCTTGAGCTCGCCTGTGAAGTAGTCGAACTGTGTCTGTACGTAGGTAAAGCCGTTGATACGAGAGATAATCATGGCTGCATCCTTACCCAGACCGTTAAGGATAACGCGGAGTGGCTTCTGGCGTACCTTGTTTGCCATCTCGGCAATCTTGATAGCACCCTCAGCTGCTGCGAATGACTCGTGACCTGCGAGGAATGCGAAGCACTCAGTCTCCTCACGGAGCAGACGTGCTGCAAGGTTTCCGTGGCCGATGCCTACCTTACGGTCGTCAGCAACAGAGCCTGGGATGCAGAATGACTGCAGACCGATGCCGATAGCCTCAGCTGCCTCAGCAGCTGTCTTGCAACCCTTCTTGAGAGCGATAGCTGAACCTACCACGTAAGCCCACTTAGCATTCTCAAAGCATATCATCTGGGTCTCTTCACAAGTCTTGTATGGGTCAAGACCTGCCTTCTCACATATTTCGTTTGCCTCTTCAATAGAGGAAATACCGTTCTCGTTCAGGGCTGCGAGCACCTGCTTCATACGACGGTCTTGTGACTCGAATTTTACTTCTCTTATCATATTTTTGTCCTCCTCTATTTTAGTTTTTACGTGGATCGATGAACTTAACTGCGCCCTGCTCTGGGGTGGTGCGACCGTAGGTGCCTGTTACCTGCTTGAGAGCCTCATTGGCATCAACGCCCTTCTTGACAGCGTCCATGAACTTGCCCATGTGAACGAACTCGTAGCCGCAAACCTCGTTGTCCTCGTCGAGGAACTGCTTGGTGATGTAGCCCTCAGTGAGCTGGAGATAACGTGTGCCCTTTGCCTTGGTGCCGTAGAGCGTACCGCACTGTGAAACGAGACCCTTACCGAGGTCTTCGAGACCAGCACCGATAGCGAGACCGCCCTCAGAGAAGGCTGACTGGGTGCGACCATAGACAATCTGGAGGAAGAGCTCACGCATGGCGGTGTTGATGGCGTCACATACGAGGTCGGTGTTGAGTGCCTCGAGGATGGTCTTGCCAGGGAGAATCTCAGATGCCATAGCGGCAGAGTGAGTCATGCCTGAACAACCGATAGTCTCAACGAGAGCCTCCTCGATAATACCGTCCTTGACATTGAGGGAGAGCTTACAGCAACCCTGCTGTGGGGCACACCAACCGATGCCGTGGGTCATACCAGAGATATCCTTTATCTCCTTAGCCTGAATCCACTTGCCCTCCTCTGGAATAGGAGCAGGACCGTGGTTAGGACCTTTTGCAACGACACACATGTCGTTGATTTCCTTAGTGTAAATCATATTCTAATGTTTGTTAATAAAATAAATGTCCGAAAAATCCCTACAAAGTTACAAAAAAAAACAGGAAAAAGCGCTTTTAGCGAGCGTTTTTTTACTTGTATAGGAAATTTTTACTACCTTTGCAAAGTAAAGATAGCAAAAAAAGACATAGGTTATGACGGACGTAAGAATACAGGATGCCGAACTGAGAGAGGCAGCTATGGAGGGATGGGATGCATTCCTGAACCTTGTAATAGACAAGACGCGTGAAGCTATAGGCGGAGAACTGACAGCTGAGAATATGGCTCAGATGTCGAGCCAACAGATAACGCTGATAGGATATGCCACACTGAGGGACGAACTGATGGACGGGGGCTTCGTGCAACTGATACACAACGGCTACGCTCCTTTCTTCTTTCGTAACCCGTTTGACAAGGCTGTAAGGGAATGGGGTATGGCAGACCTCTGCAGTTTGATACGCCACGCAAAGAAACAATACCAGCGCTACAGGGATGATATAGAAAAGGAGATGAGCGAGGAGGAGTTCATGTCGCTGTACGAGAGACTACCTGCCTTTGAGGATCTTGACGACGAGTTTGTCAGTAATGAGGAGAAATGGTCAGAGCAGGTAGCAACCTACGTGGATGACCATCTCGAAGAATTTGTGATTGTTTCTTAATCTCTTAATCTTTTAGTCTCTTAATCTTTAGGTAAGTGGTGTACGGTTGAGTATGCTGCGTCCGAGCGTGACCTCGTCGGTGTACTGCAATTCGTCGCCGACACTAATGCCGCGTGCTATAACCGATAATTTCACACCATCAAACTGTTGTAGTCGTCGTGAGATATAAAAATTTGTAGTATCTCCCTCCATGGTGCTGGCGAGTGCAAATATCACCTCCTTGACTTGCCCTCCTTCTACCCTCTTTACAAGTTCGTCAATACGAAGGTCGCTGGGACCTATGCCGTCCATAGGTGATATGATGCCCCCAAGAACGTGATAGAGCCCGTTATACTGCTGGGTCTGCTCTATGGCGAGGACATCCTGTATATTCTCCACTACGCAGATGGTGGTGGCATCGCGGTGGCTGTCGGCGCATATAGGACAAATATCGGTATCGGAGATGTTATAGCATACGCTGCAGTACTTTACGTCACGTCGTAGTATAGTGAGTGCCTCGGCAAGTGCGTTAACGTCCTCTTGGTCGCTGCGTAGCATATGGAGCACGAGGCGCAAGGCTGTCTTGCGCCCTATCCCTGGCAGACGGGAAAACTGTGTTACGGCATTATCGAGAAGTGTAGGCAAGGGGGAATTGTGAATTGTGAATTGTGAATTAGAAGTGCTTTATTGCACGTTCCATCTCACGCTTATCCTGCTTTAGTTTTAACGTTTCGCGTTTGTCGTACTCTTTTTTTCCTCGGCAGAGTGCGATGTCAAGTTTGGCACGTCCCTTGTCGTCGATAAATAGGAGCGTAGGTATGATGGTATATCCAACAGCCTTGGTATCTTCTGTCAGACGGTGTATCTCCCGCTTGGTGAGGAGTAGTTTGCGGTCGCGCCGTGCTTCGTGGTTGTTGTATGACCCATAGAAGTATGGGCTTATATTCATACCCTTGACCCACATCTCACCGTTATGGATATAACAGAATGTATCGACAAGTGAGGCCTTGCCCATACGGATACTCTTTATCTCGGTACCCGTGAGGACGATGCCAGCGGTATATGTATCAACGAAGAAATAGTCAAATGCAGCTTTCTTATTCTTGATCTGCACTGGGCTTTTCTTCCTTAACAGTTCCTGTTCCTTGTTCATGTAGGTGAAGTAGTTTTATATTACGCAGCACGGCGAGTCGGAAAGGGGTGCGCAGACGCTCGGCACCACCAGCAGCACGTGGCATCAAAAGGAAGTATCCTGTAATCTTTGAGAGGGGCGTAGTGCTGTCGCTATTGAGAGAGAGCACTCCCCTGCCGTTGCTGCTTATCTGAGTATTCTTGTTGGCGATGCTGTCATTGTGGTAGAATATGTTTAGGCATGCCATGATGTCGCAAGCGGCATCGGGTGCCACAGTCTGCAAGTCATACTGCAGATTGATGCGGTCGCCAAGACGGAATGTTGAGTCAGGGAGTACGGAGAAGGTCACCTTGTTATATGGTGGCTGATCCATCAGTCTGGCGCTGGGTTCCTGATTCCACACGTTGGCTGTATCGGCCTCTTCGGTCTCTATACCCTGTATCTTACCACCAGCTGCTATGACATTTTCCCTGATGCGCTCTGAGAGTTCGCTGTAGATATCGTGCATACGGTCGGCATGGCTGCAGTAGAACTGGTATGAGCGTTCAAACTCTTCTGGTGTGACATCATGCTTCTTGAGTACGGCGGAACGAAGTGCTACCACATCACGCCCGTCATGGAGCACGTCGGATGACTCGTACATCGCCTGTGCTAAGTGTATGTCATAGAGTATGTCTGCCATGTCGCCTTCCGACAGTACACCAGAGGGTACTGCAGGCCTGCACGCCACCAGCAGCGAGAATACTATTAGCAGTATGTAGCTGCGACGTATCATCTTAGGCCATTATTGAGGACGGCAAGTTCCCGTCTGCAGAAAAGGAGTATCGCCACGACGCTTACTGAGATGCAGGCGTCAGCAAAATTGAATATTGGTGAGAAGAATATAAACGGTTGACCGCCCCACATAGGAAACCAGTCGGGGTACTGCGTGACGATGATGGGGAAGTAGAACATATCGACTACCCTACCCTCAAGAAAAGGCGCATAACCAGTGCCAAAGGGTACAAGAAACGACACGCTGTAGGGCGATGAGCCTGAGAAGATGAGTCCGTACACCATGCAGTCTATAAGGTTGCCTGCTGCACCGGCAAGTACGAGTGAGAGCATCACAAGCCACACCATACGCGCTCCCGACAGTAGCTGCTTGCGTATATACCACACGAGAAAGATACAGGCTACAAACCGGAATGATGTTAGCAACGGTTTGGGAATAAAGGACATACCATATGCCATTCCGTTATTCTCAATAAACGAGATATAAAACCAATCCGTCACACGTACACTCTCATGCAGACACATACCCGTCTTGACCGATATCTTGATGATCTGGTCAATAACGAGGAGTAGCACCACCAACGAAGTGAGCAAAAATCCCTTATTTCCTAATCGTAAACTCTTAATTGTGAATTATGAATTGTGAACTCTTAATTGTGAATTAAGAATTGTGAATTAAAATCAGTGGTTTTTATTCATCTTGGACTCTACAGAAAGGGTAGCATGAGGTACTGCACGCAGACGCTCCTTTGGTATCAGTTCGCCAGTCATGCGATCGATGCCGTAGGTCTTATTCTGGATACGTATGAGAGCCTGCTCCAGTCCCTTGATAAACTTCTGCTGACGCTCTGCCAACACAAGTATCTCTGCACGATTCTGGGTGGTTGAACCCTCCTCAAGCACCTTATATGTAGGCGAGGTGTCAGCAACGTCGTTTCCCTCGTCATTACGGAGCTGCTTCATCATGTCAGCATAGTCCTTACGTGCACGCTCCAACTTCTCGTCTATAATCTGCTTGAACTCTGCGAGATCTTCATCACTGTAACGTTTTTTAATTTCTGCCATAATATAAAATGTTTTTAGGTTATTAGTTGTTTTTTTTATTATTAATCCTTTACAATGAGCACATTGGCGCTGAAGTCACCGAAGTCCTGCTCGGCACCTTGTGAGGCATCGCCAAAGGTGAGGCTATTTGCCAGCACCTGTGATGATATATGTTCCCCAAAGGTTTTCACAGCATCCTCGAGTTCAGGCTTACTCTCTATTACCACTTTTATGCGGTCTGTTATCTCAAATCCGGAGTCCTTACGCAACGTCTGTATCCTCTTGATAATCAGGCGCGCGAGTCCTTCGCTCTTAAGTTGTGGTGTAATCTCTATATCGAGTGCCACTGTGACAGTACCCTCCTGGGCTATAGTCCATCCTGGTATATCCTCGGATATAATCTCCACGTCGGCTGCCTCGACCGTGACGTTTTGTCCTGCTGCAGTGAGTGATATGCTGCCACTCTCCTCAAGCATGGCTATCTGCTCCTGCGTCATAGCGAGTACGGCATTATTGACGTCCTTCATCAATTTTCCAAACTTCTTACCCATAACGCGGAAGTTGCACTTCACCTTCTTAACGAGTTGCATATTCGAATCGTCATCGATAAATGAGAGTTCCTTGACATTAGTCTCGGCGAGGATAACACCCTTCATACGCTCTATACGCTCACGAAGTTTAGCATCGCCAGCAGGTATAGATATAGTCTGCAGCGCCTGTATTACTGGTATCTTAACCTTCTTGCGGAGTGAGAGCACCATAGAGGTAACCTGCATGGCAACCTGCATGGCAGCTTCCAGTTCGGTATCAACGTATGACTCCTCTGCCTCGGGGAAGTTGGCAAGATGCACGCTTACAGCGCTGTCACGCCCTGTCACCTCATTGAGGTCCTTGAAGAGGCGGTCAGCATAGAAAGGCGAAACTGGTGCGATGAGTCGTGCCAGAGTCTCTATACATGTATATAGGGTCTGGTAAGCAGAGAGTTTGTCATCAGTCATTCCCCCACCCCAGAAACGCTTCTTGTTCAGGCGTATGTACCAGTTGGAGAGTTTGTCGATAACGAAACTCTGTATCAATCGTCCTGCAGGTGTCACGTCGTAGTTGGCGAGATACTTGTCAACATCCTTCACGAGTGTATTGAGTTCAGAGAGCAACCAACGGTCAAAGTCGGGTCGCTTGCTGTATTCTATATCAGCCTCCTTATACTCAAAGCCGTCAACATTGGCATAAAGTGTGAAGAATGAGTATGCCTGATAGAGCTTGATGAAGAAGCTTGAAGTCACCTCCTTCACTCCGTCAGGGTCAAAGGAGAGGTTGTCCCAAGGACTGGAATTGGTAACCATATACCAGCGCACAGCATCCGTTCCGTATGTATCGATACACTCAAACGGATTGATGACATTGCCCAGTCGCTTGGACATCTTTATGCCGTTCTTGTCGAGCACCAGTCCGTTGGATATCACGTTCTTGAATGCCACGCTGTCAAACACCATCGTTCCGATTGCATGGAGGGTGAAGAACCATCCGCGTGTCTGGTCAACGCCTTCTGCTATGAAATCAGCAGGATAGGCTAAATTATTATCTACGAGTTCTTTATTCTCAAATGGGTAGTGTATCTGTGCGTATGGCATAGCGCCAGAGTCAAACCACACATCGATGAGGTCGAGCTCACGCGTCAACACGCTGCCGTCCTTGCCCACGAGTTTGATATAATCCACGTATGGACGGTGTATATCTATACGATCATAGTTCTCCTGACTCATGTCGCCTGGTACAAATCCCTTGTCCTTCAGCGGATTGCTCTCCATCACGCCTGCTGCGACAGCCTTTTCTATCTCGTTATAGAGTTCCTCCAGACTGCCTATGCATATCTCTTCCTTGGTATCGCGGTTGCGCCATATAGGAAGCGGAGTGCCCCAATAGCGGGAGCGTGAGAGGTTCCAGTCGTTGAGGTTCTCAAGCCACTTGCCGAAGCGTCCCGTACCTGTTGACTCTGGATGCCAGTTGATGGTCTTGTTGAGTTCAAACATACGGTCTTTCTTCGCCGTAGAGCGTATGAACCACGAGTCAAGCGGATAATAGAGCACGGGTTTGTCCGTACGCCAGCAGTGAGGGTAGTTGTGCACGTGCTTCTCTATCTTGAAAGCACTGCCCTCTTCCTTCATCTCAAGGCATATCACCACGTTAAGGTCCATATCCTTTGCTGCAGCCTTCTCGTCGTATTTACCGTCAACGTTATACTTGGGGTCGTAAGCGTTCTTTACGTAGTCGCCGGAGTGCTTCCAGTAGCTTTCATTGACGCACAACTCGCAGAACTGAGAGTCAATGTCGTCCTTGACAAAGTACTTACCTTGGAAATCAACCATAGGACGCGTGTCACCAGCCTTGTCGAGGATAAACAGCGAGGGGATGCCTGCATCCTTTGCCACCTTGGCATCGTCTGCACCGAAGGTTGGAGCAATGTGTACTATACCCGTACCATCCTCAGTGGTCACATAGTCACCAGGGATTACGCGGAAGGCGTCAGCAGACTTATCAACCACCTTATCACCCTCGAGAGCGGAAGGTTTCACCCAAGGCATCAGCTGCTCATAATGCAAACCAACGAGGTCTGCACCCGTACCTTTCCACAGCACCTCAACCTGGTTATCGTTTTCGTTATCGTTTTCGTTTTTGAAGTACGCACTAAGACGTGCCTCGGCGATGATATACACAGCCTCTTCGTCAGTATATGGATTACGTCCCTTCACCGCTACATAGTCTATCTTTGGACCTACGCAGAGAGCGGTATTTGATGGCAGAGTCCACGGTGTAGTGGTCCATGCGAGGATATATACGGGAAGTTGAGAGTTGAGAGTTGAGAGTTGAGAGCTTAATGAACCCTTCTCAACCCTAAACTGTGCCGTCACCGTGGTATCCTTCACGTCACGATAGCAGCCTGGCTGATTCAACTCGTGTGATGACAGTCCCGTTCCTGCTGCTGGTGAGTATGGCTGTATGGTGTAACCCTTATAGAGCAGTCCCTTGTTGTAGAGCTGCTTGAGCAGATACCACAATGACTCTATGTACTTGATATCGTAAGTGATGTAAGGATGCTCCAGGTCAACCCAGTATCCCATCTTGTTTGTCAGCTGTGTCCACTCGTTGGTGTACATCATCACGTTTTTGCGACATGCATCGTTGTAGTCGTCAACGCTGATTTTCTTGCCTATATCCTCCTTGGTTATACCGAGTGACTTCTCCACTGACAGTTCCACGGGCAGACCGTGTGTATCCCAGCCAGCCTTACGCTTCACCTGATAACCCTTCATGGTCTTATACCTCAGAAACGTATCCTTTATGGTACGTCCCATCACGTGATGTATGCCAGGGTGACCATTGGCAGAAGGAGGTCCTTCAAAGAATACGAATTGCGGACATCCCTCTTTTTCTGTGATGCTCTTGTGGAATACATCATTCTTCTCCCACTCTGCAAGTATCTCATTATTGGTCTCAACAAGGTTAAGACTCTTATGCTCTGCAAATTTCTTACTCATCTATTTTTATTACTTTTTTACTTCTTACTTATTACTTTAGCTCCATGAGCGAGCCCTTACTCTACCCTCATCGTCTGTGCCGGTTTTACCATAGAGGCAAAGAAACTGGGTAGCACGAGAGCTACAATACTTATTATCAGCGTTGCCACATTAAGCAGCAGTATGACCGTCCAACTCAGCTCTATCGGAGCTTCTGCCACGTAATACGTCTCAGCGTCGAGTTTCACGATGCCCGTATGCTGTTGCAGTAGGCACAGCCCTATTCCTATTATATTGCCTATGACGATACCTTTGAGCACTATGAATAGCGCCAGCCATCGGAAGGTCTTCCTTATCAGCGTATTACGTGCGCCCATGGCTTTCATCAGTCCTATCATCGAGGTACGCTCAAGTATTATTATGAGCAGTCCGCTTATCATTGTCACGCCAGCCACACACACCATCAGCGCAAGTATTATCCATACGTTGAGGTCAAGCAAGTCCAACCATGAGAATATCTGCGGACTCATCTCCTTGATAGTCAATGATGACAGTGTATGTCCCTCATCATCGAGGGTTTTGTTTACGTGGTCTATGATTCTGTCCTCTACGACATCGATGCTGTCGAAATCATTTACGAGCAACTCGCATCCCGTCACTTCCACCTTTCCCTCAGCCTTGTCGCATGTCCAACCATTGAGGCGGCTTACGGTGTACAGGTCCACGAAGCAGTAGGCATCATCATACTTTGTGAGGTTTGTCTGATATATGGCAGCGACCTCAAATAGCCTCGTCTTTACGTCGCCATCGCCAAGGAAATAGGCATATACCTTACTGCCCACCTTAAGATGCAGTTTCTGAGCTATCGCCTTTGACACCACCATTTTACGGGTGTTCTTACTCTGGCTTAGTGACGGCATAGCACCTTGTACTATACTGGAGGCGACGAATGTAGTATCAAAGTCTTCACCTATGCCCTTGAATATCACGCCAAGAAAGTCCTTGTCTGTCTTCAGCACTCCCTGTTTGTGTGAG
Organism: Prevotella sp.; assembly: GCA_017642485.1. Taxonomy (GTDB): domain Bacteria; phylum Bacteroidota; class Bacteroidia; order Bacteroidales; family Bacteroidaceae; genus Prevotella. Next base: position 14,020 of record JAGCPC010000135.1, read on the forward strand.
TATCTTCCTACATGTCTCACCCCCTTGATACCCTTCAGCACCTCGACCACTGAGTCTGTGGCATTGATAGGCTGCGTCTGGTCTGCCGTCTGCAGGGTCATGTAGTTTGCCACCACGATGTGACTGCCAAATCCCACCACCTTATCTCTTATGGTATGCTTGAATCCCAGCACCACAGATACCGAGATTATCATCACTGCCACACCAAGGGCAATGCCCAACATAGCGATGCGTATAGCAGGTTTGCTAACCTTGTGCGAGTTATCACCTGCAGCGTACAGATGACGTGCTATGTAGAATGGCAGGTTCATCACATGTTTGTCCTGCCTGGATAAGCCTCCAAGGCCTTACGCAGTACGAGGAGGGCACGTTCCAAGTCGGGTTTCTTCAATACGTATGCTATACGTACCTGGTTAATTCCTGCGCCTGGAGTGGTGTAGAATCCTGCTCCTGGTGCCATCATGACAGTCTCGCCTTCGTATTCAAACTTCTCAAGACACCAGCGACAGAATTTCTCTGCATCATCAACAGGCAACTGTGCCATCGTGTAGAAAGCACCCATCGGTATCGGCGAATATACGCCTGGTATGCGGTTCAGCCCGTCAATAAGCACCTTACGGCGTTCTACGTATTCGTCATATACGTCACGATAGTACTCTTCAGGAGCGTCAAGCGATGCCTCTGCCACTATCTGACCTATCAACGGTGGCGACAGTCTTGCCTGGCAGAACTTCATCACTGCCTGACGTATCTCCTTGTTCTTCGTTATCAGGGCACCAATACGTATGCCACACTCTGAGTATCGCTTTGATACTGAGTCAATAAGCACCGTGTTCTGCTCTATGCCCTCAAGGTGGCATACCGAGATATACGGACTGCCTGTATAGATGTACTCACGATATACCTCATCAGAGAACAGGTACAGATCGTACTTCTTCACCAAGTCCCTTATCTGGTTCATCTCCCTGCGTGTGTACAGGTAACCCGTTGGGTTGTTGGGGTTGCATATCATGATGGCACGGGTGCGGCTGTTGATGAGCTCCTCAAACTTCTCCACCTTAGGCAGTGAGAAGCCCTCGTCGATGGTTGTCGCTATCGTGCGTATCTTGGCACCTGCACTGATGGCAAACGCCATATAGTTAGCATAAGCCGGTTCTGGCACGATAATCTCATCACCAGGGTTGAGGCAGGCCATAAAAGCAAACAGTATCGCCTCTGATCCGCCACTCGTTATTATGATGTCGTCAGCAGTGACATTGATGTTATACTTGGCATAGTAACCCACCATCTTCTCTCTGAATGACTGATAACCCTGTGAGGGCGAATATTCAAGGATGGTACGGTCAATGCTCTTCAGAGCATCAAGCCCTACCTTGGGAGTGGGCAGGTCGGGCTGACCGATATTGAGGTGATACACCTTGACACCACGCTTCTTTGCTGCTGCAGCAAGGGGAGCGAGTTTACGTATCGGTGATTCTGGCATTTCTACGCCACGTACTGAAATAACTGGCATCTTTTTCGTTTTTTTATATACCTATAAAATAGGTTGCAAAGTTACTAAAAAAAAACGAAACAACGAAGAAAAGTATTTAAAAAGATAAAGCAACAATCCCCAAATGACCAAAAAACGGAACATTCGGGGATTGAGAGCGTGCGCCTGACAGGACTCGAACCTGCACATCGCAAGACACCAGATCCTAAGTCTGGCGCGTCTACCAATTTCGCCACAGGCGCAAAAAATCATTGCAAAGGTACAAAAAAGTTGACAGTTGATGGTTGAAAGCTGAAAGTTTTTTTGCTTTCATTGTTAAAAAATGAAAAATATAGCACATTTCCCCACCCTTCATTCTTCATTCTTAAATTATTTTAGTAACTTTGCACCCGCTAAATCGCAGACAGGTATCCACTGGAACAGCATAACAAAACATTCATGGTGTGTTGGATGAGCGGTTTAGTCTCCGGTCTGCAAAACCGGCCAGGGCGGTTCGACTCCGCCACGCACCTCAAAGAAAGACCCTTTTGGAGGGTCTTTTTTTTGTGCTTGCGAAGTCAAACACGCCAGGCGGCTCTTTTAGTCGCTAAAGCTTTGTAAAAGCGTAGCACCACAGGGGTGCGTCCGATTACGACTCCGTCACGCACCTCTAAAAAAGACTCACATTCGTGGGTCTTTTTTTATCTATTGTTATAGTGAAAGATTCCATTTGCAGACACTTTGCTTCCACGTACGGATACTTAGCTTCCACGTGCGGTTGCTTAGCTTCCACATGCGGATACTTAGCTTCCACAAATGAAGGCATGGCAAGGGCAGCAGGCTGACGTAAGTACAAAAAAATCACTGGAATGACTCGCGTCAAACCAGTGATAATCCTTTTAGTTCTGTAAACTAAGTGCTCTATTAAGCGATAGAGTCAACAGAGTCAGCAGCAACTGTGTCAACTGCAGCTGTATCAACTGTGTCGTTACCAGCAGCCTGCTCAGTCTTGTTACCACAAGATACCATTGACATAGCAACCATAGCTACGAACATAAAAACTAATTTCTTCATTTTTCTAAGCTTTTTTAATCTGTAAAACAATCTTTGTTTATTAAAACGATGCAAAGTTACACACTTTTTTCATTACACGCAAACATTTTTATTGTTTTTTTTACACTATTTTTGTAACATTTTTGTAAAGTTCTGTAAATGTGGTAGTTAGAAAATGCAAACAAATGTTAATGTTATACGTGTGTGCGTACACAATGCTGAAAACGGCACTTTTTACAAGTTTTATTTGCTTAATCACCAACTTTTTATTACTTTTGCATAAAATAATCCTACCAACCCTTCTTTTGAACATATATGAACACATATATATAATAAGGTATAGGTAGCATAATCACTCAAAAATGATCGATACGTCCGCCTTTCAGGGAAAGAAAGCAAAATACTATACGCTCGGTTGCAAACTCAACTTCTCCGAAACATCCACCTTCGCAAAGATGCTGGATGACATGGGGGTACAAACCGCTGAAAGAGGTGAGAAAGCGGATATCTGTCTCATCAACACATGCAGCGTGACAGAGGTAGCCGACAGCAAATGCCGACAACAGATAAGGCGAATGGTAAAGGACAATCCTGGAGCCTTCATAGTCGTAACAGGATGTTATGCACAGTTGGAACCTGAAAAGATAGCCCATATCGATGGAGTAAGCCTGGTACTCGGCTGCAACGAGAAAGCCAACCTCATACAGTTTCTGTCAGAGAATTTCAATTCAAATGGTAACACCTCCCCTGCAGGGGGAGGTCAGGAGGTGGCTCTCTATTATGCTACCAACCACGTAAAGGACATCACCACCTTTGCACCATCGTGCTCACGTGGCAACCGAACTCGCTACTGGCTCAAGGTGCAGGACGGGTGCAATTACTTCTGCACCTATTGCACCATACCCTTTGCACGAGGCAACAGTCGCAACCCCACCATAGAGTCGCTCGTACAACAAGCCCGTCAGGTTGCTGCAGAGGGAGGCAAGGAGATAGTGCTCACAGGAGTCAACATAGGCGATTTCGGACGCACCACAGGCGAGTCGTTTCTTGACCTCGTAAAGGCGCTCGACGAGATAGAGGAGATAAAGCGCTACCGCATTTCCAGTCTCGAACCCGACCTCATCACCGACTCTCTCATCGACTACTGCGCTACCAGCCGTGCCTTTATGCCACACTTTCATATACCCCTGCAAAGTGGTAGCGACGAGGTACTCCGACTCATGCACCGACACTACGACTCCCATCTCTTTGCTGAGAAGATAGAACGCATAAAGTCTTCGATGCCCCACGCCTTCATAGGTGTTGACGTGATGGTGGGATGCAGAGGTGAGAAACCAGAGTATTTTGAAGAGACATACTCACTGCTTCACCGCCTGCCTGTCACACAGCTACATGTCTTCCCCTACAGCGAACGACCTGGTACTGCTGCACTGAAGATACCATACATCGTTGACAACAAGGACAAGAAGTTACGCAGCCAGCGTCTTCTCGAACTATCGCGACGCAAGACGGAGGAGTTTTATAACAACCATATAGGCACACAGGCTATGGTGCTCTTCGAAAAAGCCTCACGAGGCAAAGCTCTGCAAGGATTTACCGAAAACTATATCAGAGTGACGCTCTGCACGCCACAAGCCGACCTTGACAACCAGATAGTGCCTGTCAAACTGCTGCCCTCACGCATCATAAGCAAGAACGATGATGTCGCACCCCTAAGAGCAGAACTCTTAAACTCTTAAACCTCAAATCTCAAACCTCAAAACCATTGACTTGTAGCATCGTCATACTCAACTGGAACGGCTCTGCCATGATGCAGAAGTACCTCCCCTCTGTCATATCATGCTCTGAGGGAGCCGAGGTCATCGTTGCCGACAATGCCTCTACGGACGACTCCATCGAGATGCTCCGCAGGGACTTTCCTACCGTACGCATCATCACGTTAGACAAGAACTGGGGCTTTGCCGATGGCTACAACAAGGCCTTCGAGACTCTCGACAAGGAAAACGAACAGCAAGGCAAGCCGCTGTCCGACTACTATCTGCTGCTCAATAGCGATGTCAGGGTAGAACAAGGGTGGCTCACCCCCCAGCTCCATTATATGCAGGAGCATCATGAGGTGGCTGCATGCCAACCCAAACTGCTCAGCGACGTCTCTCCCACCCACTTTGAGTATGCTGGTGCCTGTGGTGGTTTCATCGACCGCTATGGCTACCCCTTCTGTCGAGGACGCATCTTCGACACCGTAGAGGATGACCATGGGCAGTATGATACCCCCATGGAGGTACTATGGGCTACTGGTGCATGTCTGCTCGTCAGACGCGAGGACTACTGGCAGGCAGGCGGACTCGATGGGCGCTTCTTTGCCCACAATGAGGAGATAGACCTCTGCTGGCGTCTCAACCTCCTTAATCGCAAGGTGGTGTGCATCCCTCAAAGCAAGGTGTACCATTATGGCGGTGGCACCCTGCCCCAGGGCAATCCACGCAAGGATTACCTCAATTTTCGCAACAATCTCACCATGCTTTACAAAAACCTTCCCGAGGCAGAACTGAAGCCTGTCATGCGCATGCGCCTGTTGCTCGACTATGTCGCAGCTTTCAAGATGCTGATACTCAATCACAGCATCGCCCATTTTATGGCTGTCGTAAGGGCACGTCGCGACTTCCATGCGTGGCGCAGTGACTTTGATGCCGACCGTCAGCATATCCAGCAGTCTGCCATCGTCACCTCCCCCGCTGGCCGTACATCTTTTTCGCTACTTTGGCAGTATTACGTCAAAGGAAGAAAAATCTTCTCAAAACTCTTTGCATAAAGTTGAACAAAAAAAAGTGTGCCCACATCGTAGTGAGCACACTTTCTTTTTTTATATTTCTTACAAGTATTCTTACTCGGTTTAGATCTCTGAGAAGTACTTGATAGTACGAACCATCTGAGAAGTGTAAGAGTTCTCGTTGTCGTACCAAGATACTACCTGTACGAGAGAGTTGCCGTCACCGATCTTGCTTACCATAGTCTGGTTAGCGTCGAAGAGGGAACCAAACTTCATGCCGATGATGTCTGAAGAAACGAGCTTTTCCTCTGTGTAGCCGAAGCTCTCGTTAGCAGCAGCCTTCATAGCAGCGTTGATATCCTCTACTGCTACCTCACCCTTAACAACAGCGTGCAGGATGGTAGTAGAACCTGTAGGAGTTGGTACGCGCTGTGCAGCACCGATGAGCTTACCATTGAGCTCAGGTATTACGAGACCGATAGCCTTAGCAGCACCTGTTGAGTTAGGTACGATGTTCTGAGCACCAGCGCGAGCACGCTGTACGTCACCCTTACGCTGAGGACCGTCGAGGATCATCTGGTCGCCTGTGTAAGCGTGTACTGTTGTCATGATACCGCTCTGGATTGGAGCAAAGTCGTTAAGAGCCTTTGTCATAGGAGCCAGACAGTTTGTGGTGCATGATGCAGCAGAGATGATCTTATCGTCAGCTGTCAGTGTCTCGTGGTTTACGTTGTAAACGATGGTTGGGAGGTCGTTGCCTGCAGGAGCAGAGATAACAACCTTCTTAGCGCCAGCAGCGAGGTGAGCCTCAGCCTTTGCCTTTGATGTGTAGAAACCAGTGCACTCGAGAACTACGTCAACATCGTTAGCTGCCCATGGGCACTTTGTTGCATCAGCCTCAGCAGAGATCTTGATTTCCTTACCATCTACGATGATTGAGTCCTCTGTTGCCTCTACAGTGTGCTTGTTCTCACCAAACTTGCCACAGAAACCGCCCTGAGCAGTATCATACTTGAGAAGGTGAGCGAGCATCTTTGGTGAAGTAAGGTCATTGATAGCAACAACCTCATAACCATCAGCCTCAAACATCTGACGGAAAGCGAGACGACCGATACGGCCGAAACCGTTAATAGCTACTTTTGTCATAATTTTCTTTTTTTTATTAATTAAAATATGGAAACGTTTATTATCCTTTTGCGTTATTTTTTTGTTATCCCGATGTAAAAATGTAACCAAATATATTGATTAACGAGATTTGCATTGCAAATTTACATTTTTTTTCTGACAAATTGTTTGTTATTGAAAAAAAAATATTATCTTTGTGCCAAATTTGAACTAAACAATTAATACAAATCAATTATCACAGAAAAATTGTAATATCAACTTTGCAATAAGTTCACAATTCATAATTCACGATTCATAATTAAAGAAAACTATGGGATTTATTAAGGAATTCAAAGAGTTTGCCATGAAGGGCAACGTAATGGACATGGCTGTCGGTGTTATCATCGGTGGTGCTTTTGGTAAGATTGTCAGCAGCCTGGTTGACGACGTTATCATGCCTCTTATCGGTATGATTACCGGCAATGTGGATCTTACCACACTCATGATAAAGATTGGCGAAGGCGAGGGTGCTGCTGAGCTGAAGTATGGTATGTTCTGTCAGAATATTATCGACTTCCTCATCATCGCATTCTGTATCTTCTGCATGATCAAGGCTATGAACAAGATGAAGAAGGAGGAGGCACCTGCTGAGCCTGAGGCACCTGCTGGTCCTACACAGGAGGAACTTCTCGCCGAGATACGCGACCTGCTGGCTAAGAAATAATACACCTTTACATAGTAATGTAAAGACCCAGGCAAATCACTGCTTGGGTCTTTTTATTTATCTACTCCTACACCGAAGAGGGCGAAATCGCCTTTCAAAGGGTCATCGGGAAATGTCATACGCAATTTCTCTGTAAGTTTTAATGCGGTACTCATCGAAGCCGTCTTCGTCTCAAGCAGTCCGAGGCGGCTCGCTTCTTGTATGACGTGCGTATCGAGCGGCATTATGAGTGTGCGCTTGTCTATAATGTCAGCCCACAGCCCGAGGTCCACGGGCGAGTCGTCTCTCACCATCCAGCGTAGGAACATACACAGGCGCTTGCAGGATGACGTGGTGGATTGGGGGATGCAACCCCCTCTAACTCCCCCCAAGGGGGAGGATTTTTTACCACCTTCTGTCCTACCGTTATCGGGGGACAGAAACCCTGCAGGGGAGGATTTCTTTACTTTTCTAAACCACCAAACTATTGCCTTGATGGCATCGAGAGCCTGTTGTGATGGTGGTTGTGATATAGTGGCAAGTTCCTCTTTCACGTAGTTTTTCAGGGAGCCGTACTGGAGGAGCATATCCGTCAGGGAGTCAAGAAACTCACGCATAATGCGGTTGGTATATAGACGGTAGTAGCACTCATCATTATCAGGTATGTCGTCCTTGTACCTGCCTGACAGTAGCCAGTGTTCCACCTCGCCTTGGGAGCAATCCAGTATATACTGTATCTTAGGAATAAACTGTTTCCTGCTGCCATAGCTCAGCGAGGAGGCTATAAAAGCAAGGAGTTCCTTGTTGGCTTCTCCTTCCACTTGGTGCATAAACCAAGAGGGGTCACCATCAAGGAACTCCCTTGTCTCGTATCGTTCAGCTAAAGTCTTGAGGTCATGCATTCAACCTTAAACTTTATACTTTATACCTTATACTTTATACAAAGCTTACAGTATTGACTTCACCGTCTCGAGCATACCCTTAGACTGTATGTCGTTCAGGAAGCCTTCAACCATGTCGGTGAGTCCAGGTATCTTGTTGAGGTCGCCGTGCTCTCCCCATATCCAGTCTGCTGCCAGTACGCCCTCAGCCACCTTGCGAGTGTCGCCAGTAGCCCAAAGCTGCTTGAGCAGATCCATTATCTTCTGGTCGTCGTTTGGCTCAATAGGAGCACCGTCAGCACGTGTACCACCCTTGTAGTAAGTGATGATAGCAGCCAGACCGAGTACCAAGCCCTTAGGCAGCTCGCCCTTGCGCTCCAGATACACTTTCACTCCTGGCAGGTCGCGTGCCTGGAACTTTGGAAATGAGTTGAGCATGATTGACGTTACCTGGTGGTCAACGTATGGGTTGTCGAAGCGCTCGAGTACGTCAGCAGCAAACTGCTGCAGCTCGTCCATAGGCAGATTCAGTGTCTGCATGAGCTCGTCATACTGTACCTTCTTGATATACTTGCCTACTACCTCATCGTGCAGGGCATCGCGTACGATGTTGATACCTGAGAGGTAAGCCACAGGTGACAGTACGGTGTGAGGACCATTGAGCAGGGTCACCTTTCTCTCATGGTAAGGAGCCTCTGACTCTGCGATGAGCACGTGCAGACCAGCCTGGTCAGCAGGGAACTCAGCACGGAGCTCTTCACATGTCATGTTCTCAGCCTTCTCGATCACCCAGAGGTGGAATATCTCAGCCTGTACTACGAGGTTGTCCTTATAACCTATCTTCTGCTGTATCTCAGCAATCTCCTTGCGTGGGAATCCTGGTACGATGCGGTCCACGAGAGTAGCACATACGTAGTTGTACTTCTCAAACCACTCCTTGAAACCCTCGTAGTCCTTGCCGAAGTCATCCTTCCACAGTTCGATGTACTTGCGTATGCAGTCCTTCAGGTGGTGACCGTTGAGGAATATAAGCTCACAAGGCATGATGATAAGTCCCTTCTTTGGGTCGCCGTTGAAAGTCTGGTAGCGACGGAACAGGAGCTGAACCAGCTTGCCTGGGTAAGAAGAAGCAGGAGCATCAGTAAACTTACATGCTGGGTCAAAAGCGATACCAGCCTCTGTGGTGTTAGAGATAACGAAACGAATCTCTGGCTGCTCAGCGAGTGACATGAATGCCCAGTTCTGAGCGTATGGGTCGAGACCACGAGAGATTACGTCCACGCGGTCGAGCTGGTTTACTGGCTCACCATTGAGACGTCCCTGCAGGTTTACGTGGTAGAGGCAGTCCTGACCGTTAAGCCACTGCACCATACCCTTGTCGATAGGCTGAACCACCACGACCGAACCATTGAAGTTCGTCTTTGCGTTCATATTCCAGATGATCCAGTCAACGAATGCGCGTAGGAAGTTACCCTCACCAAACTGGATGATTTTCTCAGGAGCTGTGCTCTTAGGAGCAGTAAGCTTTGATAAAGATTTTAGCTGTGCCATTTTTTGTTTAGTATTTATGGTTATGTTTTAATAATGTTTTCCTCTTTTGCAAAGGTAGCAATAATAGTTGAAAGTTGAAAGTTGAAAGTTGAAAGTTCCTTTCGCTTTAAGTTTTTTTAACTGTCAACTCCTTAACTGTGAACTGTGCATTATAAACTGTGAACTGCTACAGTGCTCCTTTTGTCGATGGAAGTTGATAGTGGTATATATCTCTCTTTACTGCCATCCTTATGCTACGAGCGAAGGCCTTGAATATGCCCTCTATCTTGTGGTGCTCGTTGTCACCCTCGGCTTTGATGTTGAGGTTCATCTTGGCAGCATCGCTCACCGACTTAAAGAAGTGCTGGAACATCTCAGTCGGCATTTCGCCTACCTTCTCACGCTTGAACTCCGCATCCCATATCAGCCACGGTCTTCCACCAAAGTCGAGTGCCACTTGGCACAGTGAGTCGTCCATCGGCAGGCAGTATCCGTAGCGCTCTATGCCACGTTTGTCGCCCAGTGCCTTGAGTATGCACTCGCCCAGCACTATGCCCGTATCCTCTATGGTATGGTGTTCATCCACGTTGAGGTCGCCCTTGCAGCGTATGTACAGGTCTGTCATGCCATGCTTGCCTATCTGCTCCAGCATGTGGTCAAAAAATCCCAGACCCGTCTCTATGTCGCACTTTCCCGTTCCGTCGAGGTTTATGCGCACTGTGATGTCCGTCTCCTTCGTGGTGCGAGTTATCTCCGCTATGCGTTCGCCAGCAAAGAGCAGTTCGCTGATTTTGTTCCAGTCCAGTCCGTCCTTGCCCAGTATCAGCGCCTTACATCCCAGGTTCTCTGCAAGCTGTGCATCCGTCTCCCTGTCACCTATCACGTATGAGCCTGCCAGGTCGTATTCGGGGTTGCCTATATACTCCTTCAGCATCCCTGTGCCAGGTTTGCGGTTAGGATGAGCATCTTCAGGGAAATGATTGTCTATCAGAATATTATCAAACTCCACCCCCTCACCTTTCAGTGTGCTGAGTATGAAGTTGTGCACAGGCCAGAAGGTGTTCTCGGGAAATGAGTCCGTGCCCAGTCCGTCCTGGTTTGACACCATAACAAACTCAAAGTCGAGGTTCTTGCGTATAAAGGCGAGATTAGTTATCATGCCCTCTACAAACTCCAACTTCTCGAATGCGTCAATCTGTTCGTCTGCTGGCTCCTTTATCAAGGTGCCGTCACGATCTATGAAGAGTAGTCTTTTCATTTTCTCACACTTCCATACAAAAACATCAGCGAGGCATAAAAGCCTACTGACAGTATATTAATAATGGTATAGCACACTGCGCATGCCGTTACCATAAGCACGTAGCCTGATGTGGGTATCATGGCCGTATCACTGAAGTTCACCTGTCCCTCCACACTGCTGAAGTAGGCATAGGTCGATACCACGTATGGCAGATACACCACTGCACTTACCACCACCAGTACGAATAGCGAGAGCAGCGTAGTGCCCACCACCTTGCCCAGGTGCCTGAATATGGCCTTCATCACCCTACCCCATCTTATCGTTCTCTTGCCCTTGATGCCACACAGGCGCTTAAACATCCTGTACAGTCTCACCATCGCCACCACGTAGGCTATGATGCAGAGCACCATCAGCACCACTGCCACTATCACCTCTTCTATATATATAGGCTTATCGGCCATCACCGCCACATTGGCGTGGGTGTTCACAGCGTTTGACAGTACGCACAATAGCGACAGCACCAAGAAGTAAGGTCCCATCACCTTACACACCATCCACAGGTTCCCCGCGAGGAATCGGTATCCCTCACTCACGCACCTGGCGTATGAACGGTATGTGTAGAGGTTGGTGATCACTTTTTTAGTTCAGCGATAGTCTGTTTCAGCGCAGCTATCTTTTCCAGCGAGTCCGACTCCTTCTTGCGCTCCAGAGCCACTACGGCTTCTGGGGCATTGGCTACGAAGCGTTCGTTGGAGAGCTTCTTCCTCACTCCCATGAGGAATCCCTCGAGATGCTTCAGCTGAGCCTCCGCCTTGGCTATCTCTGCCTCCACGTCGATGAGGTCGCCCAGAGGCACGGCATACTCGCGAGTGCCAATCATGAATGCCGACGAACCCTCGCCCTTCTGCTGTACGTACTGTATGTCGCCGAGTCCTGCCATCTTCGTGATGACGGGTCCCAGAGCGGGGCACTGTGTTATCACCTTGTCGTCGTCGCCAGCCACTATCACCTCGAGAGTGAGAGGTTCGCGAGGACCTATGTTCTTTGTCTGCCTTACACCACGCACACCAGATACTATCTGCTTCATCTCCTCAAAGTCAGCCATCAGTTTCTCGTCAGCCTCTGTTGGAGCATCCAGTTTGAATACATCCACCATCAGCGACTCACCATCCTTGCGCTCAGCGATGTGCTGCCACAGTTCCTCGGTGATGAATGGCATGAATGGGTGTATTATGTGTAGCAGTTTGTCGAATATGTCGAGCGTAGCCTCCAGCGTCTCCTTGTCGATAGGACACTGGTATGCTGGCTTTATCATCTCCAGGTACCAACCCGAGAACTCATCCGTGAAGAGTTTGAATGCAGCCATCAGTGCCTCGTTGAGGCGGTACTTAGAGTAGTCGTCGTTGATTTCGGCATATACGCTCCTTATCTTGGCGTTCATCCAGGCTATAGCCTTCTTGTTGGAGTCCGATGCCGCCTTGTCCTCCGTCTCCCATCCCTGTACCAGTCGGAAGGCGTTCCACATCTTGTTGCAGAAGTTCATACCCTGCGCCGAGAGGGCATCATCATAGAGTATGTCGTTACCAGCAGGAGCTGCGAGCATCATACCCATGCGCACACCGTCCGCACCGAATTTCTCTATCAGTTCCAGTGGGTCAGGTGAGTTGCCCAGTGACTTACTCATCTTCCTGCCCAGCTTGTCACGTACTATGCCAGTGAAATATACGTTGCGGAATGGTATCTGCTTCTCGTATTCGCAGCCCGCCATTATCATCCTTGCCACCCAGAAGAATATGATGTCCGGACCCGTCACCAGGTCAGCCGTTGGGTAGTAGTACTTTATCTCCTCGTTGCCAGGGTTGTTGATACCGTCAAAGAGTGATATAGGCCACAGCCATGATGAGAACCATGTGTCGAGAGCATCCTCGTCACGCTTCAGCTGTTCCATAGTGATGTCCTTGCCATACTTCTCCTGCGCCTTCTTCAGCGCCTCCTCCTTTGTCAGGGCTACAACGAAGCGCTCCTCCCCGTTATCGTTATTGTTTTCGTTATCGTTATCGTTTTCGTTAACGTTCCCGTTCCCACCCAGGGACTCTCCCCCTGAAGGGGGGAGTTGGAGGGGGGCAATAAAGTACGCCGGAATCCTATGTCCCCACCACAGCTGACGTGATATGCACCAGTCCTGTATGTTCTCCAGCCAGTTCTTGTATGTGGTCACATACTTCGTTGGGTAGAACTTCAGTTCGCCGTTCATCACAGGAGGCAGAGCTATGTCAGCCATGTGCTGCATGCTCAGGAACCACTGCTTGCACAGGCGAGGCTCCACTGCCGTGTCCTGGTTGCGCTCAGAGTATCCCACCTTATTATCGTAGTCCTCCACGTGGTCCATCAGCCCCGCCTCTTCGAGGTCTATGGCTATCTGCTTGCGCACCACCATGCGGTCCATGCCTACATAGATGCCAGCAGCCTCCGATATCGTGCCGTCAGGATTGAATATATCGATTATCTCCAGGTTGTGCGTCTTGCCAAGGTTGTAGTCGTTCACGTCGTGAGCAGGTGTCACCTTCAAGCAGCCCGTACCAAACTCTATGTCCACATATCTGTCCTCTATCACAGGTATCACGCGGTTCACTAACGGTACTATCACCTTGTGCCCTTTCAGCCACTGGTTCTTCACGTCCTTGGGGTTTATACACATCGCCGTATCGCCCATGATGGTCTCAGGACGCGTGGTGGCAACCACTGCGTAGTAGCCCTTCTCATCCTTGTGCCATACCTCGCCCTCAGCGCCTGTCAGCACCACGGGGTTTACGTCAGCATCAGCCACGTAGTACTTCAGGTGGTACAGCTTCGACTTCTCCTCACGGTATATCACCTCCTCGGTGGAGAGCACCGTCTGCGCCTTCGGATCCCAGTTTACCATGCGCAGTCCGCGGTATATGTAGCCCTTCTCATAGAGGTCCACGAATACCTTCATCACCGACTCCGAACGCTTCTCGTCCATGGTGAATGCCGTGCGGTCCCAGTCACATGATGCACCCAGCTTGCGGAGCTGCTTCAGTATTATGCCGCCGTGCTCGTTGGTCCATTCCCATGCGTGCTTCAGAAACTCCTCACGCGTCAGGTCACGCTTCTTTATGCCCTGCTGCGCCAGTTTGTTCACCACCTTCGCCTCCGTAGCTATTGAGGCATGGTCAGTGCCAGGCACCCAACAAGCGTTCTTGCCGTCCAGTCGTGCCTTACGTATCAGTATGTCCTGAATGGTGTTGTTGAGCATGTGTCCCATGTGGAGCACTCCCGTCACGTTTGGTGGCGGTATCACTATCGTGTAAGGTTCCCTATCGTCAGGCTTGCTGGCAAACAGCTTATGGTCAGTCCAGTACTGGTACCACTTATTCTCTACCTCCTGTGGAGAGTATTTACTTGCTAATTCCATTGGTCTATTGTATCTTTTTATCCTTTTTTTTCTTGCGAATGCAAAGTTACAATTTTTTTATGACATACGCGGACAAAATAACAAAAAAAATGTGAAACACTCACCTCCATCCCTGCGTTCTGTTTATTGCGTAGCCTCTTTCAGTTTCTCCCACACCTTCACCATGGCGAAGGTATCCAGACAGCAGTAATCAAGCAGAGCCTTGCGTGTCTTCTGTTGCTCTTCAGGAGTCATAAACTGTATCTTTGGGAATATATTCATCGCCTCAGTTCCGTTCTGCACGCCACCCTCCAGGTTGTGGTAGTCCAGCGATGGGTCATCAGGGAATAGCGATGGCAGCACCCTCTTAATAGAGAATGAGCCACCCATTGACGGAAGGTAGTAATTTCCCTTTTGGAAAGGCACAAGCAAATCAATGATATGATTGCTGATGTCCAACAGATGCTCTGCCAAATCAGGGAACCATGATGCCATCTCCTTCAGTCGTGTGCACTCAAACGTCTTGTTGTAAACCAAGGTGCAAGCACTTATCGGATTTTCATGGGCTTCTCAGTATATTCGTCAAGACCTCTATACACGATAAAAGCGTGTCCGCTCTTACCAGATATAGAGGCCGTGAGAATGCCCAGCAGAATGATAAGTGACGTCCACGCTATAAGCGCGGACAGCCACAATTACTCTTATTCTACTTGATTTTAGAAATTTCTCACGTTTCTATATCTTCCAAATAATTGCTTCTGTCGTAATTATTTTTTACCATTAAGATCACACCAGCGGCTTGCGCTCAAGCCCTATGTGCAAGGTGGTGCATAAGCACCGCTCCGAGCACCTCTTTCTGGCGTTCGAGTACAAAAGTAACAATAATTTTTGAAACCAACAAAAAAAGTTGTAAACTTTTTCATTAGCGTAGGGGGGGGCTACTACCGACACCCCTAAGGGAGGAGTAGCAAATCGTGACACCCTTACCTTCTGTTAAACAAGGCACTGAGTCAGTGCGGTGGTTTGTCATGCTTCACTTGCAGTTGGAAGCGACACCCTGAATCAGGGGAGTGGTTTGTCATGCTTTATTAGTGTCAAAGAACGCTCTTCAGCTTTTAGTTAAGAGTTAAGAATAATGAGTTAAGAATCTGTCCGCGCGCTTGGCAAATATCATTAAACCTTAAACTTTAAACCTTAAACCTGGAAATTTTGATTTCCGCATACAAAGGTACAACATTAACTTAATATATGCAAGAAAAAAGCGATTTTTTTTGCACTTTTTTTCTTAAAAAAAAGTACAAAAGTCGCCATTGTCGCCATTGTCGCCATTGTCGCCATTGTCGCCAAAAGGTTTCAAAGGTTTCAAAGGTTTCAAAGGTTTCAAAGGTTTCAAAAGTTTCAAAAGTTTCATATGTATCTTTAGTCTTTTGCTCCTTTCGTTCCAGATTCAAAGAACTAATTTCAAGAGTATAAACCTCAAATCTCAAATCTCAAACCTCAAACCTCAAATCTTAAAGAAGAGAGAAACCATTAAAGAAGAGAGATATTTATATTATATATATAATAACCTATACGTGCACGTACGTGACAGCGTTGGCGACATTGGCGACATTGGCGACATTGGCGACAAAAACGGTTGGCAACATTGGCAACATCTCAAGTGTCTGTTGTCAGTATGAAAAATGTGAGATGCACAAAATAAATCAGCTGTTATTTGTTTGCAAAGTTTGCAAGGTTTGCAAAGTTTGCATCGTTATTTTACGTTTTCGGAGAATGGATAAGATTGAAGATTGAAGATTGAATATTGAAGCTACAGTTAATACTGGAATCTCAAAAAAAAGAAGAAGGGAAACCAATAAAGGAAAGGATATTATTTGTAATATATATAATAACCCGTACGTGCGTGAGAGGTCTGCAAACTTTGCAAACTTTGCAAACCTTTTTCAGCACTCTCAAATGTTAAAAAGTGGCACTCAAATTTCGATAATTGACGGTTA
>JAGCPC010000136.1 GCA_017642485.1 Prevotella sp.
CTATACTGCATCTTGCTTTGCGTATATGGCGTGAATGTCCTTAATGATCAGTTCCTCTAACTCTTTTGGGGTCAGGTCCCTGTCAATAATTGGAATGTTAGGGTCTTCTTCAAACAGTGAGGGATCGGAATAGTCTATGTCCAAATCATCCTCAGCATCCAACTGTACAAAGCGTCCTGTTGCAAGCAGGGTAGCAAGGCTCTTGATGGCTGTCTCGTCGTTTTTGTTATATGATAATGTTACTGTACACATATCTCTTCTTATTTCTTTCGTTGCAAAATTACAAAGTTTCTTTGATACTGCAAAGTTTTTTGAAAAAAAGTTTGTTCTCCCATAAAAATCCTGTGCCTGACTTTGAGTGCCCCACGGGCAGACTCGCATGTGATGAGCGAACAGCGAATAAATCTTTCAAATCTATTTTATTTTCTTGACCACGGATTTCTCGGATTAACTCGGATTATAATCTTTCCGTGTCCATCTTTATATAAACATCAATTCCCATAAATGACTCATGAATTTCTCATGAATTAATATTTTTGATAATTTGTGTTCAATTTGTGATAATTCGCTTATCCCTAATATTTTATTTGATTTGGATAGATTTGTAGGATTTATTCGCTATTCGCTCATCACGTTCGAGTCTGCCTCGAAGAGGCACTCTATATATTTTCTTAGTCGCCTAACGGCGAGAAATCGTTCAAATCTTTTCAAATCTTTCAAATCTTGAAATTGTCTTTAATTGTTCTTAATTGTCGTCTTAAAATTTTATTTGGTTGATTTGTGCCGATTTGAATGATTTATTCGCTACTCGCTCATCACATTCGAGTCTCGCTCTGACAAGAGCGACTCCGTGTCTATCTGTGTATATCCGTGGTCTGACTACTCACCCCACACACAAAAACGGGGGCGCCACTGGCTGATGCCAAGGGCGCCCCTTATACTTTATACGTTATACTTTATACTCTATACTTGATACTATCGCTCGCTTAGTCGCGTGGACGGATGTTCATAGCTGAGAGCTGCTCAGCGACTTCGCTGTTGATGCGACTGCCAAACTCCTGCATGGTCATGACAGCCTGTTCGCCGCCGCCCTGCTGGCGCATTGCCACGGTGCCGTCAGCCTGTTCCTTCTCGCCTACGATTACCATGTAAGGGATGCGCTTGATCTCGTTGTCACGCACCTTACGGCCTATCTTCTCGTTACGGTTATCTACTACGGCACGTACGCCTACGGTAGCGAGGTAGTCCTGCACCTGCTCTGCATAGTCGTTGTACTTCTCTGAAATAGGCAGGATGGCAACCTGCTCTGGGGTGAGCCAGAGTGGGAAGTGACCTGCGGTATGCTCGATGAGCACCGCGGTGAAGCGCTCCATAGAGCCGAACGGTGCACGATGGATCATGACAGGGCGCTGCTTGGTGTTGTCCTCTGCGGTGTATTCGAGTTCGAAGCGGTTAGGCAATTGATAATCTACCTGAATGGTGCCGAGCTGCCAACGTCTGCCGATGGCATCTTTTACCATGCAGTCGAGCTTGGGTCCGTAGAAGGCTGCCTCACCTGTCTCGGTGCGAGCATTGAGTCCGCGCTCAGCACAAGCATCGATGATAGCCTGCTCAGCTGACTGCCACTGCTCATCGGTGCCGATATATTTCTCCTTGTCCTGAGGGTCGCGGAGGGATATCTGGAACTCTACCTGCTCATCCTTGAAGCCGAAGATAGAGAACACTGCCTGGATGATGTCGAGCACACGGAGGAACTCTGACTTCACCTGATCCTGACGACAGAAGATATGGGCATCGTCCTGAGTGAAGGAGCGCACACGGGTGAGGCCGTGAAGCTCGCCAGACTGCTCATAGCGATATACGGTGCCAAACTCAGCACAGCGGAATGGCAACTCACGATAAGAGCGTGGCTTAGAAGCGAATATCTCACAGTGGTGAGGACAGTTCATAGGTTTGAGCATATACTCCTCATCCTCCTCTGGTGTGTGGATAGGCTGGAAGGAGTCCTTACCGTAGTGAGCCCAGTGGCCAGAGGTAACGTAGAGGTTCTTGGAACCGATATGGGGAGTGATAACCTCCTGATAGCCGAAACGCTTCTGAATGGTGCGCAGCATCTCCTGCAGACGCAGACGGAGGTCGGTGCCCTTTGGCAACCATATAGGCAGACCCTTACCCACACGCTCAGAGAACATGAAGAGTTCCATCTCCTTGCCTATCTTGCGATGGTCACGTTTCTTAGCCTCCTCAAGCATGACGAGGTATTCGTCGAGCATCTTCTTCTTAGGGAAGGTGATGCCATAGAGACGCTGCAGCTGTGCCTTGCTGGCATCGCCACGCCAGAAGGCGCCTGCGATAGAGGTGAGCTTGATAGCCTTGATGATACCTGTAGAAACGATATGCGGTCCTTTACAAAGGTCGGTGAAGTTGCCCTGGGTGTAGGTGGTGATAGAACCATCCTCGAGGTCTTGGTCGATGTGCTCCACCTTATACTCCTGTCCCTGTGCCTTGAACTGTGCTATGGCATCAGCCTTAGCCACTTCCTTACGCACTACGGGTTCGTCCTTGCGAGCGAGTTCGAGCATCTTGTCCTCTATCTGCTTGAAGTCGCCCTCCTTGATCATCTCGCCGTTAGGGAGCTGAACATCATAGAAGAAGCCATTCTCGGTAGCAGGACCGAAACCAAACTGTATGCCAGGGTAGAGTTCCTGCAGAGCCTCGGCGAGGAGGTGGGCAGAGGTGTGCCAGAAGGCGTGCTTGCCTTCTTCGTCCTCAAAGCGGTAGAGGGCGATGGTAGCATCCTCAGTGATAGGACGGTTGAGTTCGGTGGTTTCACCGTTTACGCCACATGCCACGCAGTTGCGTGCCAGGGCTGGTGATATACTCTCTGCTATCTGCATGCCTGTGACGCCGCTTTCATACTGGCGCACAGAGCCATCGGGGAAGGTTATGTTGATCATATTTTTTTGTTGTTTTATCTTTTTATAGGGACTATAGTATCTATAGTAACTATAGCTTATTATTATTAACGCTTGGTTTTCTTCTTTTTCTTTTCCCACTCTGCTTTGCGCTTGAGGTACTCCTCGTAGTGGTTTTCGAGATAGTTGTCGGCCATGGGGGCTATTGTTTATATCGGGTGTATATGACGCTTGCCTTGATGGCGCCATTGTCGGCGGTGCCCATCTTGAGGCGTGAACTCTCGAGTGCCATAGAGTGGCTCACCTTGGTGAGCACAGAACTGGTGGTGATGGTGGTGTAGGTGGTCTCGACTGGTACGAGATAGACCTTATTCCAGTTTTGGGTCTGCTCGTCAGCTGAATACTCCTCTATCGTCTTGCCTGACTTCTGCCACTCACGGTACATCTTAGTCACGAGTGATGATATATTGTTGAAGGTGTAGCCACCCACGCTTGAGGAGTAAGTAGCGAGGTATGATGTCTTGTAGTCGCTCACCTGCTTCTCGCTGAAGAAACGGCTCAGCGAGTCGGCATGTACCATGAGCAGTGTGGTGGGTGGTGACTGTGCGTAGTCACCGTCTCTCAAATTGTCGAGGTTGGGCAGGAAGATGCGCACGGTGGTCAGCGAGTCGTCCTCATGGTCCTTCATGATGGATGCCACATCGAAAGTCAACTGGGTGTAGATGGCATTGGGACTCTTGACATAGGTGTACTCATCTGAGTTGTTGGCAGCAGTGACGAGGTCATCGACACTACTGTCGGTGATGGTGGAGTGCTGTATGCTCTCCTCGGTACCTGTGAGCAGTGCCTGCACATTGTGTATGGCGGTGGGGTCTTGTGATGCAGGGTAGCTTACGCGGTAGTACACGGTGAGCGATGTAGCGGTGATATTTGACAAAGCGCCCTCGCCACCGATATGCTTGAGATAGAAGCCTGGGCACACCTGCTTGAGGAAGGTGACCTGATTATTGTAACCGCTGTGATAGGCGGCACTCTCATCGAGATACTGCTTCATGAGGTACGTGCCGTAGTTGGGGTAGGTATTGCCGTCACGACCTGTATAGGGTTTGTTGAGCGGTATGCTGATATAGTGGCTGTGCTTGGTGGTCTTTGCCGTACCCTCTACAACCATGTTCTTGATGGAGTAGGTGCGCAGGGCATTGACAGCGCCTGCATCGGTACGTATCATACCCTCAGCCTCAGGATTGAAACTGATGGGGTAGTCCTTAGACTCTACGTAGGGCTGGCTGAGTTCCTTGACGGCAAGTGACATCTGTGCTGTGCTGTCACCATCGAAGTCGGCTACATAGAATGTGAGGTAGCAGGAGTCGGCCTTGAGGTACTGCATCTTCTTCTGTCGCACTTCGTCGCTGAGGTTCTTGCCGATAGGCAACAGTGTGCCCTCGTCGTCATATACTACAATGGAGTCGATGCTAGCAAACATAGACACGGGATTGTATGAGTTGAGGAACTGATTGCTGAGCGGTACCACCTGCGTCATAAAGTCGGCAGTGATATACGAGTCGGTCTCACTGTCGTACATCTTGCCGAGGTAGGCATAGTTGGAACGTGCGTTGATATCACCGAGTGAGGTGCCCTTGACGGATGATGATGAGACATTGAACTCGTTGGTGTAGAACTCGACATTGTCGGCTACATCGGTGAGCGAGCCTCCCAATCCGTCGGTACTGTCATCGCACGATGTAAGGAGAAGGGTTGTTATGAGTGTAAGGAAAAATATCTTTTTCATAAAACCTGCAAAAAATAGGGGAGGGGAATACGGACTACAGCGTGTCGAAGAACTTGGTGTAGGCGGCTGTATTGTCTTCGCCAGGATACTCGAGGATCTTCTTGCCAGCCTCACGGGCATAAGTCATCACTGCCTCGTTGCTGTCAGCCTGTGCTGCTATGATGCCATCAGAATTGTCGATGGCAATCTTGGCAATCTCCATACCGTCGATATCGTCCTTGTAGTTGTCGAGGAACTGCTTTGTGACGTCCTTGTACAGGAGACTGTCCTTAAGGGTATTCCCCATGATCTGGTCAGGACTTTGATTGTATATGGCTGTGACG
Source organism: Prevotella sp. (assembly GCA_017642485.1). Lineage (GTDB taxonomy): Bacteria > Bacteroidota > Bacteroidia > Bacteroidales > Bacteroidaceae > Prevotella. The sequence continues at coordinate 5,028 of JAGCPC010000136.1, forward strand.
ATCTTGGCACTGGCGATGGCTGGTTCGTCCTTGTATGCCTGCTTGATATAGAGTGGCAGGAGTGCTGCCATCCATCCGTTGCATACTATGACATCGGGTACCCAACGTAGCTTCTTGACGGTCTCGATGACGCCGCGTGCAAAGAATACGGCACGCTCGCCATTGTCGCTGAATGGCTTGCCGTCATCATCGGTGGTCTGCGCCTTGCGTGAGAAAAACTCTTCGTTGTCGATGAAATAAACCTGCAGCTTGGTCTGAGGGATGCTTGCCACCTTGATGATGAGGGGATGGTCGATCTCGTTGATGGTGATATTGAGCCCTGACAGGCGTATCACCTCGTGGAGCTGGCCACGACGTTCGTTGATGTTACCCCATTTAGGCATGAAGATGCGCATCTCGTTGCCGCTTTCCTGCAGTTTGTTGGGAGCTGTCATGCCCATCTTGGAGAGGTACGTCTCTTCTACGTAGGGCACGGTGTCTTGATTTACGAAAAGTATTTTCTTCATTGTCAGTGTAAGTATTGTTGATGTGGTGACTATACGGACAGTGCACCATAAACAGTCGTGCAAAGTTACAAAAAAATCCGCAAACTACGGACAATGAGGCCAATAGTTTACGGATTGTTAACGTTTTTGTCGTAGATTACAGATTACAGATTACAGATTACAGATTGCAGATTACAGATTATAGATTATAGATTATAGATTCTCTTTCATCTTTTATCTATCATCTCTTATCTTTTATCTTTTATCTATCTTCTCTTATCACTCAAAGGTGACCAGCGGAGTATTCTCCTTTACTGCCTCGCCCTCGCTGATGAGTATCGCCTTCACCTTGCCATCACGCTCGGCGGTGAGGTTGTTATTCATCTTCATGGCTTCGAGTACCACGAGGGTGTCACCCTCCTTGACATCCTGTCCTACCTTTGCAGGTATATCGACGATGGTGCCTGGCAGTGGTGAACGCAGTGCATCCTGTAGGTCGTCCTTCTCGCCAGACTGCTGTTTGGCGGCAGGTGCTTTTACCACTACTTTCTTCTCTTTCACTGGCTCGGGGACGAGCGTCACGTCGTATGTCTCGCCATTGACGGTGACGGCAGTCACGCCATCTTTGCGTTCGCCGACGGTGACAGCATACTCCTTGCCACTGATGGTGTATTTATATTCTTTCATCGTAACTGTGTTATTTTAGCTTGTTTGGATGCCCACTCAGTATCGTGCTGTGTGATGGTGAGTACGCCTGACTCGCCGTCGTGCATGTTATACCCCTGAGCATCGTGAAGCGCCATAGCAATGGCTGCAAAGACTTCGTTATTCATTTTTTTTCTAGGTTTTATATAGTAGCTATAGTAACTATAGGGACTATAGTTTGCCTTACATAGGAATACATCCATGCTTCTTGGCAGGCAGCGACTGACGCTTGGTAGCAAGCTGTGCCAGTGCACGACAGATGCGGAAACGAGTGTTGCGGGGTTCGATGACATCATCGATATATCCGTACTTTGCAGCCTGATAGGGGTTGGCGAAGAGTTCGGAGTACTCTGCCTCCTTCTCGGCAAGGAATGCCTTGACATCGCCACCTTCCTCCTTGACCTGCTTAGCACCCTTAGCCTGAAGCACTGCTACGGCACCTGCCGAACCCATCACAGCTATCTCGGCAGATGGCCATGCGAGGTTGATGTCGGCGCGTAACTGCTTACAGCCCATCACGATATGTGAACCACCGTATGACTTGCGCAGTGTCACCGTAACCTTGGGCACGGTAGCTTCACCGTATGCGTAGAGCAGTTTGGCACCATGCAGGATTACTGCATTGTACTCCTGACCTGTGCCAGGGAGGAAGCCTGGTACGTCAACAAGGCTCACGATAGGTATGTTGAAGGCATCACAGAAACGTACGAAGCGTGCACCCTTGCGTGAAGCGTTAACGTCAAGCACACCAGCGTATGCTGATGGCTGGTTTGCTACGATACCTACTGACTGACCATTGAAACGTGCAAAGCCCACGATGATGTTCTTGGCAAACTTAGGCTGTACCTCGAAGAACTCGCCATCGTCAACGATGGCAGAGATGACCTTGTACATATCGTATGCCTGGTTAGGATCCTCGGGGATAATCTCGTTGAGTGAGTCGTCGAGACGTGATACGGGGTCGGTGCACTCCTTGCGTGGAGCCTCCTCCATATTGTTGGAAGGGATGTATGAGATGAGTGTCTTAATCATCTCGATGCCCTCCTCCTCTGTCTTGGCAGTGAAGTGGGTTACACCAGACTTAGAGCCATGAACGCTGGCACCGCCGAGATGCTCGGCATCAACATCCTCGCCTGTGACGGTCTTGACTACTGCAGGACCAGTGAGGAACATGTACGATGTGCCCTCCATCATAAGGGTGAAGTCGGTAAGGGCAGGGGAATAGACGGCACCACCTGCGCAGGGACCGTAGATCATAGATATCTGTGGTACCACACCTGATGCGAGGATGTTGCGCTCGAATATCTCACCATAGCCAGCGAGAGCATCAATACCCTCCTGAATACGTGCACCGCCAGAGTCATTGATGCCGATGCAGGGAGCTCCCATGGTCATCGCCATATCCATCACCTTGCATATCTTCTCAGACATGGTCTTGGAGAGCGAACCGCCATTGACGGTGAAGTCCTGTGCGAAGACATATACCAGACGGCCGTCGATAGTGCCTGAGCCTACCACTACGCCGTCACCGAGGTATTGCTTTTTCTCCATACCAAAGTTGGTGCAACGATGGAGTTTGAACATATCATACTCCTCAAACGACCCCTCGTCAAGAAGCATGTTGATGCGTTCGCGAGCAGTGTATTTTCCGCGTGCGTGCTGCTTCTCAATAGCTTTTTCACCACCACCGAGACGTGCTTCTTCACGCTTTTCTATCAGTTTTTTGATTTTTTCGGATTGTATAGACATATTTTATCTTATTGATTTATCTTATTATCTTATTGAAAGGTTATAGCTTGTATTATTCTCTGAAATGGCATTTCAGAGCAGAGGACGTGGCACTTCAGAGAGGGTGACGTGGCACTTCAGAGAAGGTGACGTATCACTTCAGAGCAGAGGACGTGCCACTTCGGAGCAGGTGACCTACTTCTTTGGCTCACAGAGCTCGGTGAGGATGCCGGCTGTGCACTTGGGGTGCAGGAAACCTATCATCATATTCTCGGCACCTGGACGTGGGGCCTTGTCGATGAGGCGTATGTCCTTACCCTCGCACTCTACGAGAGCTTCTGCTACACCGTCTTCTACTGCGAAGGCAACATGGTGCACACCCTTACCACCCTTTTCAAGCCATTTGGCTACGGCAGAGTCGGGAGATGTTGGCTCAAGGAGCTCAAGCTTTACTTCGCCAACCTTCAGGAAGGCAGTCTTTACCTTCTGGTCTGCGACTTCCTCAACAGCGTAGCACTTTAGTCCGAGGACATTCTCAAAATAAGGGAGCACTGCTTCGATGCTCTCCACACCTATTCCCAGGTGGTCGATACGTGAAATCTTCATTGTTTTGGTTATTATTTGGTTTTGGTTATTTTTTTATAGTGGTTATAGTTCCTATAGTACCTATAGTGACTATAGTTCTATAGTCAATTTGTTAGGAATCCCAGCAGGGTACCAGCAGCTACGGCACTTCCTATGACACCTGCCACGTTAGGTCCCATGGCGTGCATGAGGAGGAAGTTATGACGGTCGTACTCCAGGCCGAGGTTGTTGGATATGCGTGCTGCCATAGGCACAGCGCTTACACCGGCGTTGCCTATGAGTGGGTTAATTTTGTTGTCTTTAGAGAGGAAGAGGTTCATCAGTTTTACGAAGATGACACCACTTGCCGTTGCTATGATAAATGCCAAGGCACCGATAGCAAATATCTTGATAGTGTTGAGGGTGAGGAACTCGCTTGCCTGCGTAGAACATCCTACGGTAAGTCCCAGCAGCACCACTACGATATTGTTGAGTGATGACGATGCAGTCTTTGCCAAACGGTCGGTCTTGCCACTCTCCTTCAGCAGGTTGCCGAAGAACAGCATACCCAGCAATGGCAAACCTGACGGCACTATGAAGGTGGTGAGTAGTAGGCCGATGATGGGGAAGAGAATCTTCTCCGTCTTAGAAACTTTGCGTCCGGGCTTCATCTTGATGAGTCGCTCATTCTTCGTGGTGAGCAGTCGCATTACGACAGGCTGTATCACTGGCACGAGAGCCATATATGAGTAAGCACATACGGCGATGGCACCCATGAGGTTGGGCGACAGTTTGCTGGAGAGGAAGATTGCCGTAGGACCGTCAGCACCACCTATTATGGCTATGCCAGCTGCCTGGTTGGGTTCGAAGCCCAACATCAGGGCTATCATGTATGCCCCAAAGATACCAAACTGTGCTGCTGCACCGATGAGTATAAGCTTAGGGTTGGCTATGAGTGCCGAGAAGTCGGTCATAGCACCTATGCCGAGAAAGACGAGTGGGGGATACCATCCCTGCCTTACGCCTTGATAGAATATGTTGAGTACCGAGTTGTCCTCGTACAGTCCTATCTCCAGTCCGGCATCACCCTTGAACGGTATGTTGCCGAGTATTATGCCCAGTCCGATAGGTACGAGGAGGAGCGGCTCAAAGTCCTTCTTTATAGCCAACCACACAAACAGTGCTCCTACACATATCATGATGACGTTGCCCAACTCAGTGTTGGCAAAGCCTGTGTAACTTATGAAGTCGTTGAAATTGCTTATAATGAATTCGCCTATGCTCATCTATTTCAAATTGAAAATTGAGAATTGAGAATTGAAAATTTATGCGATGGTTACAAGTACTGTGCCCTCCATTACGGAGTCGCCTACGTTGATCATCACACTTGTAACGGTGCCTGCCGTCTCGGCCTCAATATTGTTTTGCATCTTCATGGCTTCGAGTACCACTACGGTGTCGCCTACTGCTACGGCATCACCCACCTTTACCGTCACACCCGTTATGATGCCTGGCAGTGGTGACAGCACTTTTGTGCCCTCACCAGCCTGTACTGGAGCAGGTTTGTCGGCAGCCTTGGGAGCATCGCCCTTCACTGGTGCCGCTACGGGTTTCACTGCAGCGGGTTTGCTTATGCGCTTGCCAGTGGAGATGGGGGTTTTCAGTTCGACGTCAAACTTTATGCCATTGACGCTTACCTTAGCCTGTGTGCCTTCTACCTCTTCTATCTCTACTGTGTAATCTACACCTTGTATCTTGTATTCGTATTTTGCCATTGTCGTCAGTAATTTTTATAGGTTATGGTTATGGTTAAGGTTATGGTTATGGTTAAGGTTATGGTTAGCGTTAACGTTGTGGTTAACGTTAAGGTTATTATTAAAAGAGGTGTGAGCTCCCCACGAAGAGTGGTCGGGCTTGATAGTCAGCACTCCTGACTCCACATCGTGTACATCCTCCAGATACTGTTTCAGTGCCATGGATATCACAGCCACATACACCTCCTTGTCACGTCCTTTCAGTTCTATACCCTCTTGCAGTATGTTAGAGGTCATGTGACGCACCTTGTTAAGTTTCTTTGCAGTCTTAACAACAGGTTTCACGGGCTGTGTCGATGCTATACGGCTGCGGCGGTCAGCTATCCATCCGAATACGAGGAAGAACACGTAGAGCAAGGCGAGACACAGAAACACTATACCCATGCACAGAGCCGTAATGCCCAGTCCGTAGGGGTCTTCGCGCTTCAGTTTCTGTATCTTTGTTTCCGATGCCTGTATAAAGTTGTCGGTGCCAGGAGTCACGTGGTCGGCATCTCTCACCACCCACGTTGCTGCTCCGTCAGTCTTTCTGGCGTATGAGCAGTTGGTGCGCATTACGGGCACTGTGACGCTGTCTATCAGGTCTATGGCGTTGCCGTCGTACAGGGCTATCCATATTGGCGTGTTGCTGTTTACGTTAGTGCTAAGGTGCAGTGCGCCCTTGGTGGGGTTGCTGTTCAGAAAGAACACTATATGCTGGCGGGCAGAGAGGTTGGTGCGTGCATCGCCGTTGGGTATGATGCTCATGCGGCTCATGCGTTGTGGCACCGTCAGCGACTTATTGAGCACCGTGCGGTCGGTGGTGATAAACATACCACGTATGTTGTATGTTGAGAATGCCGTATTGACAATCTCCACCCACGGATTGCGATTGCCAAACTCATCCTGCAGACTCGTCTGGTTGCTTGTCATAACTTCGTTGAGCCTTATGTTGTTGGCACCCTGGGCAAATGCCATGGTCGTTGCCATCAGACTCAACACTATCGTTAACGCTCTCTTCATTTACTGTTTTTAGGTGATTGTATTAGGGCTTTGATGATTGTACTTATTGTGTGAAGGTTCTTACGAGCAACAGAGCAAGACTATGAGTTGTGCCGTAAAGATTCTTAGGAACATGCTCAGCGGATATACCGTGGAGTAGCCTATTGATGGGGCATCCTTAGTACAGCTGGCGTTAGCAAAAGCCAAGGCAGGAGGATCTGTTGAGGCACCAGCCAGCAGTCCCATTATGGTGAAATAGTTAAAGTTATACTTCTTTCTTGCCACTATGCCCACCACGAGTATTGGTATCACCGTGATGAGGAAGCCTGTTGCCACGTACAGCAGTCCATCGCCGTTTATCACCGTGTTTAGGAAGTGCTCACCAGCCTTTATGCCTACGCTGGCAAGGAACAATACCAGTCCTATCTCTCTCAGCATCAGGTTAGCCGATGTCGTGGTGTAGGTCACCAGATGCAATTTATATCCGTATCGTCCTATCAGTATGGCGATAATCAGCGGACCACCTGCCAAACCGAGTTTTACGGGCACTGGGGTGCCTGGTATAGAGAATGGTATGCTGCCAAGTATTATGCCAAGTATTATGCCCACAAAGATGGTCGCTATATTAGGGGTGTCAAGGCGCTTCACTGCATTACCCAGCACCGACGATACACGGTTTACCGAAACCTGATCGCCCACTACCATCACACGGTCACCCACCTGAAGGGGCAGGTCCTGACGGGCAAATATCTCCATACCCTGACGTGTCACACGTGTGAGGTTCACGCCATATACGCTGGCAAAGTGCAACTTGGCAGGTGTCTTGCCGTTAATCTCGGGTTTGGTGATCACTATGCGTCGGCTCACCATCTGCTTTGTCTTCTCCTGCTCCTCAAACTCGGGCACTATCGTCTCCTTGCCTATGAAAGCCTGCACGGCATCCTTGTCAGCCTCGGAACAAACGATGAACACCTTGTCGTTCAGTTCCAGCGTGGTAGAACTCTTAGGGAATATAAGCACGCCGTTGCGCAGTATGCGTGAACATACGAAGTCACGTCTCATGAAGTCGTGCAGCTCCAGTATGGTGTGACCCGCTATAAACTGGTTCTGCACTATCAGGTGCATCAGGTGAGGCACCTGTGTCAGGTCGTTGTCGTGACTCTCCAACTCCTTCTCTTCGTCAGCCAATTTTACCTTGCACAGATAGCGTATCGCCACCGTAGCACCTATGATGCCCACCACGCCAAGGGGGTATGCACAGGCATATCCGTTGGCTATCGATGGTGTGCCAGCGCCCATGATTGATGACAGCGCCTCTTGCGCAGCACCCAGACCAGGGGTGTTGGTCACAGCACCATACAGCGTACCTATCATCATGGGTAGGTTCACAGGGTTCTGTGTGTCGAAGAAGGCAAAGTAGCACGCAAACATCACCACTATATTGAGCAGTATCAGTGTTGTCGCCAAGAGGTTGAGGCGTAGCCCTCCCTCCTTAAACGAGGAGAAAAAGCCTGGTCCCACCTGCAGACCTATCATGAAGACAAACAATATGAGACCGAAGTCCTGAATAAAACTTAGCGTGGGTATTGGAGCCGTGAAACCTATGTGGCCTGCCAGAATGCCTGCAAACAACACAAAAGTGACTCCCAACGAGATTCCGCCAACCTTTATCTTGCCCAGATATACGCCAGTAGCTATCACGATAGCATACAGCAGGGCTATGTGCGCCATACTCTCGTTATTTGTAAAAAGACTTACTAACCAGTCCATTAGTCTAATGAGTTTGTTAATATGAAGCGCAAAGTTACAAAATAAAATTGAATTATGGGTTATGAAATGCTAATTATTTTAATAAGGTGTATGAAAATATCACAAAAATGTTTGCCTTCTCCGTAAGTTTTATTAAATTTGCAAAACACTTACAATTACGATACAAGATACAAGAATTTTTCTATGAGTAACCTAAAAGAGAAACTCTTCTCAGAGTTTCAGTCGCCCACCACTCAGGAATGGCTCGATAAGATCGAGGTTGACCTGAAGGGTGCGGATTTTCAGAAGCGCCTCGTTTGGCGTACGCCTGAGGGATTCAGTGTGCAGCCTTTCTATCGCAAAGAAGACGTTGAAAAGCTCGACACCCCCAATGCCTTGCCAGGCGAGTTTCCTTTCGTTCGTGGTAACAAGAAGGATGACAATACGTGGTACATCCGTCAGGAAATCGATGCCGCTGATGCCAAGCAGGCTAATGCCAAGGCACTCGATATCCTCAATAAGGGTATCGACTCCCTGAGTTTTAGTATCCCACGCGAGCAGGTCAGCAAGGAGTTCATTGCCCAACTGCTTGATGGCATCTATTGCGACATCGTGGAGGTGAATTTCAGCACCTGCAAGCGTCGCAGCGTAGAGTTGGCACAGATTCTCGCCGACTATTTCGAGGAGAAAGGCTACGACAAGGAGAAGATCGTGGGCTCTATCGACTGGGACCCTATCGAGAAGATGCTCAAGGGCAAGACCCACGCCGAGGGAGTGCTGCAGTTTGCTGCACCTATAATTGATATCCTCAAGGACTATCCTAACTTCCGCTGTGTCACCGTCAACTCCCTCTTCCTCAACAACTCTGGTGCCTACATCACTCAGGAACTGGGCTATGCCCTGGCTTGGGGTAATGAGTATATGCAACTGCTCACCGAGGCAGGCGTTGAGCCCACCCTCGCAGCCAAGAAGATAAAGTTTAATATGGGCATCTCGGAAAATTATTTCATGGAGATTGCCAAATTCCGTGCTGCCCGCATGCTGTGGGCACAGATAGTGAAGCAGTACGAGCCCAAGTGCGACTGCGCTTGTCAGATGTGTGTCAATGCTGTGACAACGGAGTACAATATGACCATCTTCGATGCCCACGTCAACCTGCTTCGTTCGCAGACCGAGACTATGTCAGCAGCTCTTGGTGGTGTTCACTCCATCGTTGTCACCCCATTCGATGCTGCCTACGAAACTCCTGATGAGTTCTCTGAGCGCATAGCACGCAACCAGCAACTCCTGCTCAAGGAGGAGTGCCACTTCAACACCGTTGTTGACCCAGGTGCAGGTTCTTATTACATCGAGGAACTCACTACCAACATCGCTCAGGAAGCATGGAAACTCTTCCTCAGCATAGAGGACGAAGGCGGCTTCCTTTCTGCTGTCAAGGCAGGCAAGGTGCAGCAGGACATCAGTGCCACCAAAGATAAGCGTCACACTCTTGCCGCTCAGCGTCGTGAGTTCATCTTGGGCACTAACCAGTTCCCTAACTTCAATGAGAAGTCTGAGGGCAAGCAACCTCTCAACACCACCCGTCTGGCAGCCGACTTTGAGGCATTGCGACTCGCTACAGAAAAAGCTGAGAAGCAACCTGTTGCTTTCATGCTCACCATAGGTAACCTAGTATGGCGTCAGGCTCGTGCTCAGTTCTCTACCAACTTCCTCGCCTGTGCTGGCTATAAGGTTATTGACAACCTCGGTTTCCCAACCGTTGAAGAGGGTGTCGATGCAGCTCTCAAGGCAGGTGCCGACATCGTTGTCATCTGTTCTTCCGATGACGAATACGCTGAGTATGCCCCTGCTGCCTTCAAGTACCTCGATGGTAGGGCAATGTTTGTTGTGGCTGGTGCTCCAGCCTGCATGGACGACCTCAAGGCTCTTGGCATAGAGAACTTCATCCATGTCAAGGTCAATCAGCTCGAAACTCTCAAAGAATATAACGCAAAACTCGGAATATAAAACTATGGCTAGAAAAGATTTCAAAAATATCAACGTCTTCTCTGGCATAGAGAAGAAAGACGGTGCCGCTTGGCAGAAGCAGAACAATATACAGTATGTGTGGAAGACGCCCGAACACATCGAGGTGAAGCCAGCATATACCAAGGAAGACCTTGAGGGCATGGAGCATCTCGATTTCGTAGCTGGCATTCCACCTTACCTTCGTGGTCCTTACTCCATGATGTATCCCTTCCGTCCTTGGACCATACGTCAGTATGCGGGTTTCTCTACGGCTGAGGAGTCCAACGCCTTCTATCGTCGTAACCTCGCCTCTGGTCAGAAGGGTCTCTCCGTAGCCTTTGACCTCCCCACCCATCGTGGCTACGACCCTGACAACCTGCGTGTTGTGGGCGATGTAGGTAAGGCTGGCGTGTCTATCTGTTCCGTGGAGAACATGAAGGTGCTCTTCGATGGCATTCCTCTTAATAAGATGTCTGTCTCCATGACCATGAACGGTGCCGTACTGCCCATCATGGCGTTCTACATCGTGGCAGGCTTGGAGCAGGGTGCCAAACTCGAGGAGATGGCTGGTACCATCCAGAATGACATCCTCAAGGAGTTCATGGTGCGCAATACCTACATCTACCCACCAGCATTCTCCATGAAGATTATCGCCGACATCTTCGAATACACCTCACAAAAGATGCCTAAGTTCAATTCCATCTCCATCTCAGGCTACCACATGCAGGAGGCTGGTGCTACTGCCGACATCGAGCTCGCCTACACCCTTGCCGACGGACTGGAGTATCTGCGCGCTGGTGTCAATGCTGGTATCGACATCGATGCCTTCGCACCTCGTCTCAGTTTCTTCTGGGCTATCGGCACCAACCACTTCATGGAGATTGCCAAGATGCGTGCCGGTCGTCTGCTGTGGGCTAAGATTGTAAAGAGTTTCGGAGCCAAGAATCCTAAGTCTATGGCACTGCGTACCCACTCGCAGACGTCAGGATGGTCGCTCACCGAGCAGGACCCCTTCAACAACGTGGGACGTACCGCCATCGAGGCTATGGCAGCTGTATTGGGCCACACCCAGTCGCTCCACACCAACTCCCTCGATGAGGCTATCGCTCTGCCTACCGACTTCTCTGCCCGCATAGCCCGCAACACCCAGATATACATACAGAACGAGACCAAGGTGTGCAAGGAGATAGACCCTTGGGCAGGCTCTTACTACGTGGAGTATCTCACCAACGAACTCGTTCATAAGGCGTGGGCTCTCATACAGGAGATTGAGGAACTCGGCGGTATGGCAAAGGCTATCGAGACAGGTGTGCCAAAGATGCGTATCGAGGAGGCAGCAGCCCGCACTCAGGCTCGTATCGACTCTGGTCAGCAGACCATCGTGGGCACAAACAAGTATCGTCTCGACCATGAGGATCCGATTGACATCCTTGAGGTTGACAACACCACCGTGCGCATGCAGCAGGAGGAGGCTCTCAAAGAGCTCAAGGCTAACCGTGATGAGGCGAAGGTAAAGGAAACCCTCGATGCCCTCACCCGAGTGGTGGAGACAGGCGAAGGCAACCTCCTCGCAGCAGCTGTAGAGTGTGCCAAGGTACGCTGTACTCTCGGCGAGATAAGCGATGCCTGCGAGAAGATTGTAGGACGTTATAAGGCAGTAATCAGAACTATTTCAGGCGTGTATAAATCAGAAACTAACAACGACAAGGAGTTTGAGCGCGCATGTCAGCTCACACAGGAGTTTGCAGACCGCTTCGGTCGTCGTCCACGTATCTTCGTGGCTAAGATGGGACAGGACGGTCATGACCGCGGCGCTAAGGTAGTAGCTACGGGATATGCCGATTGTGGCTACGATGTCGATATGGGACCTCTCTTCCAGACCCCAGCCGAGGCAGCTCGCGAGGCAGTGGAAAACGATGTCAACATCATCGGCGTATCATCGCTCGCAGCAGGTCACAAGACCCTCATCCCTCAGCTCTTCGAGGAACTCAAGAAACTCGGGCGCGAGGACATCATGGTCATCGCCGGCGGTGTTATCCCCGCTCAGGACTACGACTTCCTCTACAAAGCAGGCGTAGCCGCCATCTTCGGACCTGGTACCCCAGTGGCGAAGTCAGCCATCGAAATGATGGAGATTCTACTTGATTCCTAATCCCCAAAGAATAAAGGCAGCCATTCGGCTGCCTTTATTCTTTAACCTTAACCTTAACGTTAACCTTAGCTGAGCGCTGCTGAGAGCAGTGGAATTGTAAACATCGAGAGGATAGTCGTAGTAAACGTCAGTTCCGTCATCAACGTAGTGTCCCTATTGTTTATCAGACACAGTATGGTGCCATACGTCGCCACAGGCATCGCGATAATCACCGTATTGATATTCACCACATACTCGCTGAACCCCATCCACGTAAACAACCAGTAGAACACGAAGGGAACCACCATCAGTCGGCATACCGACGTAGCATACACCGTCACGTTGCCCAGCATAGCCCTCCCCGACAGCTGCGACATCGTCGAACCGATGATGAGCAGGGCACCAGGCACCGTTATGTTGCCTATCATCATCAGCGGTTTGCTTACCGCCGTCGGTATGCCCGTGATACCCAGTGCCACTATCAGCATGGATAGGTATGCCGCAAGCATCGGAGTGCTGTACAGCACCTTCTTCTTGAACTTCCGCTTCAATCGAGACTTAAAGTTTTCGTAGTGAGCTTGCTCACGTTTCGTAGGCGCTTGCGCCGTTTCGTAGCGAAGCGTTTCGTTACTGTTAGCAACCAGCATATTCCCCACGGTAAACACGAAGAAAGTGTTTGCTACGTTGAGTATGGCAGCATAAAATACTGCCTCATATCCAAATATGCTCGCCACGATGGGGTAACCTATGAATCCCACGTTGCCAAACATCAGTGCGAAGCCTATCACCCCCTCGTCCTCTTTTCTGCGAGTCAGCAGTCGGGGCAGGGCAAGGCTTACCCCTGTCAGCAGTATGTAGGTTATGAAACTGATGCCCAGCAAGGGCAGTATCATGTTACGGTCGGGTAGGGTGTCGCCCATCGTTGATGACAGTATCAGTGCTGGACACGTGATGTTGACTATCAGGGCAGAGAGTTTCTTATCAAACTCCTCATTCATATACCCCACCTTACCAGCTACAAAGCCGATGACCACTATCGCCACCAGCGATATCATTACTTCCAAGTTAGCCATTTTCTATCTGAAGAGTGATTGTATCCTTGCATAAACGGGTTTGTCGTAACCGTATATATCGGGGAAGGTCTCCATCACCCCTGTCTGAGGGTTAGGATACATCGTATAGTACACAATGTATATAGGTACGCGAGGCGAAATCTTGTGATATGTGAGCAGACGGTATGGGCGCTGCTCGTTACGGTGCGATGCGAGCCACCTCATGCCGCGCTCTGTCATAGGCTGCATGTCCATCGATATGCGCAGGCAGTCACGTGTCCATTCGCTTATGTCTGGCAGGAGGAATATGGCGAGGTCATAAGGACGCTCTACGCGTACGCAGCCATGCGACACCGTGCGGCGGTCACGGCTGAACACTCCTGGCGAGTTGGTGTCATGCAGGTAGATGGAGAAACTGTTGCTGAAGCGAAATACTATCCTGCCCAGCGCATTGCCCTGTCCGCCACGCTGCACGAAGCGTATCGCGGCGTTCTTGAAACTCTCGCCCCCCATGTGTGCTATGTTTATGGTGTCGCCCGTGCCACGGTGTACGGCGAAATAACGGTGACGGGCAAACCATGCTGAGTCGCCTGCATGACGTGTGAAGTCCGAGGCAGCGATCTTGGGTGGCAGGCTCCACTCGGGATTTACCTGTATGTATGATATCTCGCTGCACAGCAGTGGTGTCTTGGTATCCCATGCCCCGACGGCGACATTCATGGTGAGCATCGTATCGGACGATATCGCCCACAGTTGTTGTGATGGTATGTTGACCATCACCCTACGCTCATCGGTCGCAGGATGTCTTATCCTCCATCGGCATCGTTCCATGTTGGTGAGTACCTTCCATCGCTTCTCGCCGTCGGTGGTGCTCGTCAGTTGTTCCTGTAGTGCGCTATACAATGGTATGTTGGCAGGCAGTGAGGCTCGCAGATGTTCCATGCGGTTGTCTGACGAGAGTGCACCCAGTGCCTCGTCATAATTGGGTGCTGCCGTCTCGTAGTCATACAGATGAGCGTAGGATGTTACTCCTGTCATCCCGTCAGTCTTTTGGTACAGACGGTTGAGGAGTTTGGCAGGCTGCATAAAACCATATCTCATGCCAGTGACATACTTCACGTATGCCTTGGAGAGATTGTAGTCCAGTCTTGGCAGTACCTCGTTGATGTCCTGCATGAGGGAGTCAAAGGCGAGGTGGCGCACCATAGCGACATCTTGTTCTATTTCGGGGAGGCAGAAAGCCTCCGCAGCCAATCCATGACGAGGTAGCTCCTGCTGCATGAAACTGACAAATTCATCGGCATCGTCGGAGAGCCCATCGTCAGCAGAGAACCATACCCAGAGCGCCTTGTCCGCAGTGTCAGCTAAGCTGTCATAGCGGTGCTTCACCAGGATGTCAGCCTTCCATGATGAGGTATCAGCGACTGTCACCTCGTGCAGTGCGCTTCTCATACGTGTATCGTTGAGGGAGTCCTGATATATGCCGAAGGGCGGTTCCTCCATCACGTTCACTATATTGCCTATACGTCCGCACCCTGCCAGGAGCAGTGTGATGAGTAAGACGATATATGATGACTTTACCATGATGCAAAGTTACGAAAAAACGAGGGTAGAACAAAATAAATCTATTTATTTTTTTAATGCCTGCTCCGAACTTGTTCGCCTGAGCACCTACTGGAGCGCAAGAGTGCATTGTAAGTTGACTCAGAATGAGGCAAAGTTACGAAAAAAAGTATAAAGTACAAAGCATATACGAAAAATACCAAAAAATTGGTATTGCGCATTACATAAAAACGTCGTACCTTTGCATAGAAATTTCAAGCTCGGCATAGAGAGCAAGTTCTCTGCCCTTGCTTAATCATTTTTTTTTGCAAAAGATTTTTGTTAATAAGATAAAGTTGGTTTTCTTCGAAACCACGTTCATAATGTTTTTGTATGATAAAAGGGCAGGCTGTGAAGTCCGCCCTTTTATCATTATGCCGTCCATTCATACCCTCCAACTTGCTGATGCTATGTTATATTGTTCTTAGATTTTTTTTTATATATTTTTTTGCCAAATAAAAGTTTTTAATTACCTTTGCCCCAGCATGTTTATCTATAAGATTTGAATGCTAATTATGTATAGTCAGTTAAAACCCCCAAAAAATGAATATTATGAACGCTAAATTTAAACTCTGTATTTTGTTTGCACTGTTGACTATTCTCCATGTTAGTACCACATTTGCACAAGACAATTCGGCTAATCCGTTGCCGTTTAAATATACGTCAGATTTAATTACAAAAGCAGATGCTGGCGACATGACGGCACAGTTTCAAGTTGGTTACTGCTATTATGGTCTTAATAATCCGGAATTATGCAAGGATTCTGGCGTAGCAAGAGATGGCGAGAAATCCTTCAATTATTTGGAAAAGGCCTCCAAGCAAGGACATGTTTATGCCACCTATCTGTTGGGATGCTTTTATTATTATGGTTATCAGCCCATTAAACAGAACTATAAGAAAGCATTAACATATTTTGAAAAGGCAACTGAAAAGGGATGTTTAGATGCGATAGTTAACTTGGGACAGATGTATGAGCATGGTTATGGCGTGTCAAAAGATGCCAGGAAGTCGGAATCATACACTCGCCAAGCAGCAGAACAAGGAAGTGCCGTGGCACAATACAATATGTACATAAAACTAATGAACTCGAATCCGCAAGAGGCCTATCAATGGTTAGAAAAAGCAGCAGGACAAGATCATTCGCAATCTCTTAACGATTTAGGATGTGCTTATATAGATGGTAATGTTTTGCCTCAGAATATTGAACATGGATTAGAATTGCTAAAGAAAGCTGTGGCATTGGGTAATACCATGGCTGTTAACAATATGGGATATGTTTACTATAATGGAACTGGTGTTGAAAAGGATTACGAAAAAGCAGCCCTGTACTTTTACGAAGGTGCGAAGAAGGG
Organism: Prevotella sp.; assembly: GCA_017642485.1. GTDB lineage: Bacteria > Bacteroidota > Bacteroidia > Bacteroidales > Bacteroidaceae > Prevotella. The sequence continues at coordinate 21,198 of JAGCPC010000136.1, forward strand.
AGTTGAAGCCTCAAAGAATAATCTGCAACTCTGTTACAATAACGGAGCCTTTGGCGCCTTTGCATATAATAACTATGGTGATTGGGTGGCATCTTTGGCAACGAAGAACCTTGCGATGTTGGGAAACAAGACATCTGCTCAGAATGCTGTTGCCAATCAGCAGTCACCAACACCTGTTGAAACACCTTCGCCTGCAGAACCTGTTAATATCTTATCAGACATAGATCAGAATATTCCGACGAATGCCACAGACAACGACAACACCTTTGCTGTCATCTTCGCCAACGAAAACTATCAAGAGGAGGTGAAGGTGGACTATGCGCTGAATGACGGCGAGTCATTCAAAACCTATTGTGAGAAGGTGTTGGGACTGCCCTCTGACAATATTCACTTTCGCAAGGATGCCACGCTGAACAATATGAGGGCAGAAATGTCCTGGCTGCAACAGGTGGCAAGTGCCTACAAAGGCAGGGCTCGATTCATTATATATTATGCTGGGCATGGCATTCCAGATGAAAAGACAGGCACTTCATATCTTTTGCCTGTAGACGGTAAGGGCTCGATGCTTGATACTGGCTATAGCCTTGCAAAGTTCTATCAGCAATTGGGACAATTGGAAACTACCAGCGTCACCATTTTCATGGATGCCTGCTTCAGTGGCTCGAAGCGTGGTGAAGGCATGTTAGCTTCAGCACGTGGTGTGGCTATTAAGGCCAAGCCTCAGCAACCCAAGGGCAAAATGGTGGTATTCTCTGCTGCCCAGGGTGATGAGACAGCCTATCCTTTGAAAACGCAGGGGCATGGTCTTTTTACTTATTACTTATTGAAAAAACTGAAAGAGTCAAATGGCAACGTAACCTATGGCGACCTAAGTAATTACATTACAGATCAAGTTGCTCGCAAGAGCATTGTCAGCAACGGTAAGAGCCAAACGCCTTCGGTAACATCCTCTGTTGGCATTGCCGATACTTGGAAGGGTTTAAAACTGAAATAATATAATTATTGAGTGTGTATCATTGCTGGCGATAAAAGCTATCCCTGCTTGTTAGTGAAGCACGAAAGAAAACTAAGCTATAAGTATCAATGGCAAGTTGATAGTTTCTACGCCATACGAAAATGTCTGATGGTGGCAAATAGAGGGTGGCTACAACGAAGTAAAACATGGCGATTTATGGGGCACCATGGACACAAAAGGGAAATTAGTGGTTCCCGATTTGAACGTTGATTATGTTTTGTCAGTAGAAACTGCGGTAAGGCATTGATGGTACTGGATTATGACCACAAAAATACTCCTATGGCATGGTATATAAGATAAGTATGTGCATGTTATATAGTTTTATGCTATCACTCTGAGTATCAAGGAATAAGCGTAGTGAAACCTATAGTTGGAGGTTTCATTACGTTACAACAAGTTTCTTATTGGTCATTTGCTACCTAAAACATATCCTTTTAGCTCCTAAAAGGATATGTTTTAGGGGCTAAAAGGATACCTTTTTGCTTCTAAAAGGGCATCTTTAAGGATTGATGCGAGCTAATGGAACCTAATGCAACCTCTTTTGGCATGTTTCGTCTGTGTAATATCCTAGCATTCAGTTCGTTAGGTGTGCTCTGTGGAACATGCAGTGATGTGTGGCTCAATGTCTTGGGTTATAAGGTGTTATCGGCATGATAGAAACCGCTTTAATCATAGTGCCCCATCCTGATGATGAGATAAACCTGGCGGGAGGGACGGTAGGTCAACGGTATATGTGATATGTGCCTCCGTCGCTATTGCAGTATTTTCGAAGCAGGTCCTGGATGTACTCTGCATTTTCCCTTACACGCTGCTCATCACCGTCATAGCCGTTGATGAGTACTACAAGGTGATGGGTGGATGGGGTGATCTTGGTGCGCTCGTTGTCGCTGGTGGGGGTGCCTACTCCGCCGATGGCATCACGATATACGGGCAGCCCTTGAATGTTGAGCATGCCGCGTCCGATGCCTTCGTAGGGTTCGCCCTCGCGTCCGATGCCTAATGTCAGGGTGTCGCCCTCAAACTTGTCGGCATCGAAGCCACCGATGCTGTAGCCGTAGGCTATTGATGCCAGGTTGACAAGGTCAACGAGGGTGTTGAGTTGATAGAGTTCCTTGCCCTGTAGCACACGGCGTATCAACGCCTCGGATGCTGGACGGTAGCGTGAGGGGTCCTTGCCACATAACTTGTATATGCGACGGGTGGCGGCGATACTGGTGAGGTCCTTGAGAGACTCTGTAGTAAGGCTACTGCGATACTTGGCACACAGGGCGTCAATCTCTGTCCACAACGCATCGCTGTAGGGGCTGTTGGTGACAGTAGCTTCTATGCAGGCTCCGACGAAGTGGGGACATACGTCCTTAATCTCCTGTGATACTATGACAGTGATAGTTGACAATTGATAGTTGATAATTGAAAATTGAATATTAGCTTCGCTGACCCTCTCGTGAGGTGCTATGCGTTAATGTAGTTTTTTGTTGACATGTCATAGTACAGCGCTTCAAGTTCGGGCAGTGTCAA
>JAGCPC010000137.1 GCA_017642485.1 Prevotella sp.
GCGATTTTTTCAGGTATAGGGTGTCTGTAAAAATTATGTGTACTGTGTGTACTATGTGTACCATGTGAGCTGTCTTTTCCTAAAAAAGGTTGACTCTTTTCAGGCTTAGATTTTTAACATTTGGCTACCCATACAGAAAAGGTTGACTACCAGTACTGGGAAATGTTGACTACTTTCACTGAGTTGGTTGACTCTTTTCCTAATAACGTTGACTTTCGACTGATATTGTTTACTACTCATACTGTTTTTGTTGACTTTGTACTGAAAAAGTTGACTACCACATGCGTGGCTGTATCCCTGTTTCGTTGTGCACTATGGCAGGAGGCTTCATGCCTATGCTGGAGTGTGGCCTGTGGTTATTGTAGAAGTCTATGAAGGAGGATATGCGCTCCCGTGCATCAATGATATTCTTGAAGCGGCGCTCATGATATATGACTTCTGTCTTCAGTATGCCGTTTACTCGTTCGGCTATGGCATTGTCCGTTGGCTTGTAGTCTTCTGTCATGGAGATGTGTATGCCATATCTCTTCAGTTCCTCTGTATAGGCGTTGCAACAGTACTGCACGCCTCTGTCGGAGTGGTGGATGAGCCCTTGCAGCTCATCAGCTGTAGCCTGGCAGATAGCCGTGCGGAGGGCCGTCAGGGTATGTTCCGCCTCCAACGTGTCAGAGAGGCGCCAACCGACAATCTTGCGTGAATAGGCATCGGTCACCAGATGAAGATAGCTGCATCCATCCACAAGGTCTATGTATGTAATGTCGCTTACCCACAGTTGGTTGCGGCTGGTGGGAACGAAGCCGCGGATGAGGTTCTTGTACTTGTGGTAGCGGTGATTGGAGTTGGTGGTATGGCGAGGCTTCGGACGTCTCTGCATCAACTGGAAATCACGCAGCAGGTGAAGGAAGGCATCACGGCCGGGCACCCAGTCGTCAACGAACATACGCTTCATCATCAGCCACAGCTTGTAGTACCCTATACCTGGATCCATCTCACGTATCTGTCGCACTGCATCAACAATGCGTATCACGCGATGCACACTCTCTTCCTCGCGCTTCTGCTTCTTGTAGTAGGCCTGCTTTGACTGGCCAAGCAGCTCGCAGCCATACACGACAGTGAAGCCGTACAGGCTGCTCAGGCGCTCTACTGCTTGGCCCCAGATTTTTTTCTGATCCTGAGACCTTGTTCCTCGGCTATGTCAATAAGTGTATTCAGAGCCAAGTTCTTGTCCTGACTGTACTTCAGCTGCTTTTCCAGCTTCTCTATCTGCTTGCGCTGCGCCTCTATCAGGGCAGACATGGAGGCAACATCAAGCGGCTTCTCATGATTCTCTTCTGCCATATCAACGTCACTTTGAACCGTTACTGGATGCAAAGATGCACATTTTTCGTGAATTTCCAAAGGACTTAGGCAACTTTGTATCCAGGAAGATAACAAATTTGTACTCGGAAGGTTATATTTCATGGCTATTTCCTTCCTTGACTTGCCACTTTGCATGTACTCGATGCAAATACTGCGCTTTAAGGCGCGACTGAATTTTTGTCTACTCATAATTCTTAAATGATATTAAAATTTTAACATTTAAGCCTTTATGGGAGTCAACCTATTTCAGTACAAGACACAGTCATGATGCCCGCATCACTCCTTCTTCGTGTATCCAAAACATCTCAGAAATCTGAGGTTAAATCGTTCCAATTTATTATTTCATCATCACTATAAATAAAAAATCATGTAGATGTTTGGAGTTGTGTGGAAATTTGTGTACTTTTGCACTCATAGAATCAGAGACGTGCACCAGCCTTTGGACTGATAAGCAAGGATGCTTCGCACATCGCAAACGTAATTCTTCAATGCCTAAATGGATAAAAAGCAGCAAGACATAGCGTATTTCATCTCATTCTGCATAGAGCAGTATAAGAAGGCAAAAGGACTGACTGGCGAACAAGCTATGAAGGTTCTTGGTAAATACGGTGTGCTCGAATATCTGGAAGAACACTTTGAAGTGCTCCATACGCAAAGCTACCAGTGGCTATTGGAGGACATTGATGAGTTTATCAATATCAGACGGAAGGAGGAGGTGGGATGAAACTCTATCACGGAAGTATTGAGAAGGTTGTCAAGCCGGAAATAAGGCAGCCACAGCGCACCCTCGACTATGGAAGCGGTTTCTATGCCACTACTTCGCGCGAACAGGCAGAGAGGTGGGTGCGTCGTAGAATGCGTGAGAGCGAGGTGGATGTGGGTTATATCAACGTGTATGAATTTGATCCACAGGCAATGAACACCTGCAAGAGCATAGCTTTCC
>JAGCPC010000138.1 GCA_017642485.1 Prevotella sp.
AGCAGCATCGGCACCACACGTATCATATTAGTGGTGATGATGGCCAGCACTATGCAGATTACTATGCTACGACTATCCATGAGCCTCGTCCTCCTTAGTCTTTATAGGTTTCAACCAGGCCGCCACGGCCGATATCACTATCGTTAGCATGATGGTGCACGTACCACTACTCCACCCGCTCACCACAGGCGCCACAGCACACACACCACTCAGCGCCATACTGGCCACTACCGCATATAGCACATTGCGATCCTGGCGCGCAGGCGGCATGATGATGGCCAGAAACATACCGTATAGCGCCACACTCAGCGCCGCTACTATATTGGTGGGCAACATACCTCCAGCCACTATACCAGCCGCACATCCCGACGCCCAGAACAGCGTAGACACCAGCGCCGCCGAATACGTGTAGGCCGGCTTACAGTAAGGTGTACGGGCGATAGAGATACCGAAAACCTCGTCGGTCACACAACAAGCCATCAGCAACCTGTGGCCCCACCACGTGCCCGGAGCAATCTTTTGCGACAGTGCCGCACTCATCAGCATATAGCGCAGATTCACCACCAAGCACATAGCCACTATCTCCACGTAGGCAGCCTGTACCGCCACCAGTGTGTACACACCATACTCACCAGCCGATGCACGAGTAAAAAAGCTGCTCACAAATCCCATAGCAGCCGACAATCCTGCCTGCTTGGCGATGATGCCCAGCGAGAAAGCGACGGCAAAATAGCCCAAGGCTATAGGTATGCCGTCGCGTAGTCCTAGTATTATTTCACTCCTACGCATAATGGTTTTCGGGGTGCAAAAATACGATTTTCTATCCAAACCACCAAACAAATTCCTTATTATTTGGCTACGCTTGTATAAACGCCACCTTACGTCTATTCCCCTTCGGCCGCACCGCAAAGTGTAGCCAGATGGCCCCGTAGCGATTTCTGCAAGTTTTTGCGAGGTGTCTTGTACTGAAATAGGTTGACTCCTGAGGAGCCTCAAAAAGTTAAAAAGTATGAGAAGAGGTAGACGTTATTCACGCATGTTTATGCGTGCAGTTGCAGTGGAGTATCTGCAGACAGGAGTCCCCAGAACGGAAATTGCCATGAAATATGGCCTTCCAAGTGTCCAAACCGTAAGTAATTGGGTAAGTTTATGCCTAACTCCGCATGAAATTCAAACAAAATGCGTAAATTTGCCGCGGATTAACATTAGTGATTTAGAGATGGCAGAGCAAAAGAGCACTTCAAAACCAGTTCCTGTTGAGGATCAGCAGGCTGTGATAGAACAGCTCCAGAAGCAGCTCCAGAAGCTTGAGAAACAGCTTCAGTTTGAGAAGGACCGTAACCTGGCGCTTAACACGCTGATAGACATCTGCGAGGAGCAGGGTATCCGGATAAGAAAAAAATCTGGGGTCAAGCGGTAGAGCGCCTTTGTGGGAAGACGGAGTTTACCGTCAAGTATTCCTGCAGCCTGCTTGACCGGACGAAACAGGCGTATTATCAAAAGTGCAAACGCGATCAGGAGTATCTCTTCCGCGTGATGCGCATCGTGGATGCCGTGAAGCAGATCCGTCAGATGGATCCTGGCATCGGCTATTACAAGCTGTGGCTGATGATGAAGCGCATGTTCCTGTGCGACTGGGTGCCAGGACGTGATTCATTCCTACAGCTACTACGCGACTTCCAACTGATGCAGAAGCGTCCCAAGCCGCGTCACACGACGAACTCCAACCACCGCTACCGTATGCACAAGAACCTCATCCGCGGCTTCGTGCCGACACGTGCCAACCAACTGTGGGTGAGCGACATCACTTACATCGACCTCGTGGACGGCTGCTGCTATCTGCATCTGGTTACAGACGCGTATTCGCGTAAGATCGTGGGCTGGTGTCTGTCTGACACACTGGAAGCTGAATATACGCTCCAGGCCTTGAGGATGGCTATAGATCAGGCTACGGCCGATGAACTGAAAGGACTCATCCACCACTCTGACAGGGGTGTGCAGTACTGCTGCAACGCCTATACGGACGAATTAAAGAAATATGGTATAAAGATAAGTATGACTGAGGACTACAAACCTACGGACAACGCCATTGCGGAACGCGTGAACGGTACGATCAAGACGGAGGTGGTCTACCGTGAGATGCGCTTCAAGAGCCGTCTGGACGCACAGG
>JAGCPC010000024.1 GCA_017642485.1 Prevotella sp.
CCGTCCTTCATGGAGATGTGCACGGCATTGGTATCACCAAAGAGGTTGTGCATGTCGCCGAGTATCTCCTGATATGCTCCTACGAGGAATATGCCCATGTAGTAGGGCTCCTTTGACTTGCGAAGGTCGTGTACGGGAAGTGTTGATGACAGGTGCGAGCCAGTCACGAAGTGTGTCATCTTACCATCACTGTCGCAGGTGATATCCTGCAGGGTGGCTTGGCGTGTGGGACGTTCGTCGAGTCTCTGCAGTGGCACTACGGGAAACAGTTGGTCTATAGCCCATGCATCAGGCAGTGACTGGAACAAAGAGAAGTTGCAGAAATACTTGTCGGCAAGCAGTTTGTCGATGCCGCGCAACTCCTCCGGTACGTGCTTCAGCTGTTTGGTGAGTGCCAGTACCTCACGGCATACGCTCCAGTACATAGACTCTATCTCGGCCCTTGTCTTCAGATCCACCATTCCCATGGAGAAGAGGCTCAGTGCCTCCTCGCGTATCTGTTCGGCATCGTGCCAGTCCTCGAGTATCGAACGGGTGTCGATGTTGCACCATATATCATATAGTTCCTTAACCAACTGATGATCGGTATCCTTGGCTTCAAACTCTTCCGACATCTCTGGCATAGAGGCCGTCTCGAGCACATCGATGACGAGTACGGAGTGGTGGGCGCTGAGTGACCTGCCTGACTCGGTGATGAGGTTGGGGTGGGGGATGTCGTTCTTGTTGGCAGCATCCACGAAGGTGTACATCACGTCATTGACATACTCCTGTATGCTGTAGTTGACGGAAGACTCGGAGTTGCTGCTCCTTGTGCCGTCGTAGTCAACACCCAGTCCGCCGCCGCAATCCACATACTCTATGTTGTAGCCGCTCTTGCGGAGGTTGACATAGAACTGTGCCGCCTCGCGTGTAGCAGACTGTATCTTGCGTATCTTGGTGATCTGCGAACCGATGTGGAAGTGTATCAGTTTCATGCAGTCGTGCATGCCATATTCATCCAGACGGTTGAGAGCCTGTAGCGGTTCCGATGCCGTCAGTCCAAACTTAGAAGCGTCGCCACCGCTCTCTTCCCATTTGCCCGAACCCGATGAGGCGAGTTTGATGCGTACACCAAGGTTGGGCATCACGCCGAGTTTCTTTGCTGCTTTTGCGATGGTATCTATCTCGTTGAGTTTCTCGACCACGATAAAGATGCGCTTGCCCATCTTCTGTGCAAGAAGGGCGAGTTCGATGTATGCCTGGTCCTTGTATCCGTTGCATATTATGAGAGCGTCACTCTGGCACTGTACGGCGATGACGGCATGCAGTTCGGGCTTTGAACCAGCCTCCAGTCCGAGGTTGAACTTCTTGCCGTGTGATATCATCTCCTCCACCACGGGTTGCATCTGGTTTACCTTGATAGGATACATCACGAAACTCTCTCCAGTATATCCGTACTCTTCCGCCGCCTTCTGGAAACAGTAGGCGGTTTTTTCTATCCTGTTGTCGAGGATGTCAGGAAAACGTAGTAGCACGGGAGTGGAGATGTCGCGCAACTGCAATTCGTCGATGATGTCGCGCAGGTCAGCCTGTGCACCGTCCTTCAAGGGCGACACGTACATGTGTCCCTTGTCATTGATGCCGAAGTATGATGTACCCCAGCCGTTTATGTTGTACAGCTCTTTGCTGTCTTCTATGGTCCAGCGTTTCATATTCCTAACTCTCTCTTAACCTTCTCTATGGTTTCCGAGATTTTATCTTCATCCTCCATGCATGGTATCTCCACTATGTGGTTTGCCTGCATATAGTATTCTTCGCGTTTCTTTACCTGTTCGGTGATGTATGCCATGAGTTCCTCGTCACTCTTGCCAAGCAATAGGGGACGTACCCCCTTGCCCATCTTGAGATGCCGAAACAATACGTCGGGGGTTCCCCTGAGATACACCACGTCGCCCTGTCCGTTCATGTACTCCATATTGTCAAAGAAACAAGGGGTGCCGCCTCCGCATGATATCACGACATTTTCAAACTCTGCCACCTCATGCAGCATGTTGTGCTCTATCATGCGAAAACCCTCTTCGCCCCTCTCGTCAAATATCTCCTTGACCTTCTTGCGCATGCGGGTTTCGATGTACCAATCAAGATCATAAAAGGGCACACCAAGACATTTGGCGAGTTCTTTGCCCACCGTAGTCTTGCCTGCGCCCATATATCCTATCAGTATTATTCTGGTCATGCGACTCCTCCCTCTTTGGGAGGTGGGTAGAGGATTATTTGTTTATTATTGCCATACACTCATCGTAAGTCAGTTCTGCAGCCTTGTCATGCATAGCCTTTGGCAGACGGTAGTTCTTGCCGTCGTATGCGAGGTATGGGCCATAGCGTCCGTTCATCACTTCGAGTTTTGTATCCTCCTCAAAGGTCTTTATGTGGCGCTGCTGCTCTTCCTTACGATTGTCGTCTATCAGCTTCTTTGCTTGTTCGAATGTTATCTCCAGTGGATCGATGCCCTTAGGTATTGATACGTACTTCTTCTTGTGCAGTATGTATGGTCCGAAGCGTCCTGCTCCTATCGTGACATTAGAGCCGTCGAGGCTACCTATCACGCGTGGCAGACGGAAGAGTTCCAATGCCTCTTCGAGCGTTATCGTCTCGATTGACTTATCCTTTGGCAACTGTGCGAAGCGTGGCTTCTCCTCGTCGTCAGAACTGCCTATCTGTACCAATGGGCCGTATCGGCCTATCTTTACCATCACAGGTTTGTGAGTCTTGGGGTCGTCACCCAGCACTCTCTCTCCTGCCTTGTGTTCGCTGCGTGCGTTCATGGTCTTTTCTACTGTTGGCTCAAAGTCCTTGTAGAATTTCTTCAGCATCTTGTGCCAGTCCAACTTGCCTTCAGCGATAGAGTCAAACTCCTCCTCCACGTTGGCAGTAAAGTTGTAGTCCATGATAGCGGGGAAGTACTTCATGAGGAAGTCATTGACCACGGTGCCAATGTCAGTGGGCAGCAGTTTGCCTTTCTCATTTCCGGTCACCTCCTTCTTGTTCTGTGTCGTGATACTGCCATCGCTCAGGGTGTCGATGGTATATTTGCGTTCTTCACCCTTCTTGTCACCCTTTATCACATACTCACGCTGCTGTATCGTTGATATCGTAGGAGCGTATGTTGACGGACGTCCTATGCCGAGTTCCTCCAGTTTGTGTACCAGCGATGCTTCGGTATAGCGCAGTGGGCTTTGTGAGAATTTCTGTGTAGATACTATCTCCTTGCTCTCCACTGTCATGCCTTCTTTTATTCCTGTTGGCATGATGTTGTCGCTTCCGTTGTCGTTAGTATTCTCGTTATCATCGTCGCCGATGCTCTCGCGATATACTTTTAGGAAGCCATCAAATGTCACCACCTCACCAGAAGCAACGAAGTTAAGGTTAGGGTTATCGTTAAGGTTGATAGTTACCGTAGTCTTTTCAATCTCAGCGTCAGCCATCTGCGTTGCTATGGTGCGTTTCCATATCAGTTCGTAGAGACGTTTCTCCTGTGCCGTACCCTGTATGGTAGCTTGGTCCATATATGATGGACGTATAGCCTCGTGTGCTTCCTGTGCACCCTTGGAGTGCGTGGTATAGTTGCGTGACTTGCTATACTCATCTCCATAGAGGCTCTTCACTGCCTCCTTCGCTGTGCCTATGCATAGCTTTGACAGGTTTACGGAGTCGGTACGCATGTATGTTATGTGTCCGCTTTCGTACAGTCTCTGTGCCACCATCATGGTTTGGTTTACGGTGAAACCGAGCTTTCTTGCTGCCTCCTGCTGTAGAGTGGAAGTAGTGAAAGGAGGTGCAGGGGTACGTTTCAGAGGCTTCTTCTGTACCGATGTGACGGTAAACTGTGCTCCCTTGCACTTCTCAAGAAATGCGAGAGCTTCCTCATGTGTGGCAAAGCGTTGGTCGAGTTCTGCCTTTACCTCCTGTCCGTCGATGACAAATGTGGCAGTAACGCGAAAATACTCCTCAGCCTTGAATGCATGTATCTCCCTTTCGCGCTCTACTATCAGCCTTACTGCCACGCTCTGCACTCTTCCTGCCGATAGCTGAGGCTTCACCTTACGCCACAGCACTGGTGACAGGCTGAAGCCCACCAGTCTGTCAAGCATCCTTCGTGCCTGCTGCGCATTGGCGAGGTTCATGTCGAGGTGTCGTGGGTGTTCGATAGCATCGAGTATGGCATTTTTGGTTATCTCGTGGAATACTATGCGGTTGGTGTTCTGTTCGTCCAGTCCCAACACTTCGCACAGATGCCATGATATAGCTTCTCCCTCGCGGTCTTCATCCGATGCCAGCCATACCTTCTTGGCTTTCTTGGCATTGCTTCTGAGGTCTGCCACTACCTTCTTTTTCTCTTCGGGTATCTCGTATTCTGGCTCCAGGTGTTTCAGGTCGATACTGATTTCTTTTTTCTTCAGGTCACGTATGTGTCCGTAACTTGACATCACCTTGTAGTCCTTGCCCAGAAACTTCTCAATGGTCTTAGCCTTTGCGGGGCTCTCCACTATAACTAAATTGTCTTGCACGATTAATTATGAATTGTGAATTATAAACTGTGAACTGTGAACTATGAACTGTGAACTGCTCAATCGGGGTGCAAAGGTATATAAAAAATCCCTATACACCTTATTATATAGAGATATTTTTTGTTTTCTTAACAATTTTGGTTATTTCCCGAAGACCTCCTCCAGCATCAAGTAGAACCTTGGGTCTTCCCCTACGAAGCTCTTTACTATCTTGCCGTCAGGGTCTATGAGTATCTTTGTGGGGTAGCCTTTTATCCTGTACTCCTGCTGTACCTGTAGCTTTCTGCCCATTATCACGTGTTTCCATGGCATATCGTTCTTCAGCGAGTCCACCCAGTGACGCCATTTCACCGTCTTGTCGCCGCAGTCCACCCCGATAATCTCAAATTTTCCCTTGTATTTCTTCTGTGCCTCTTTAAGTTTTGGCATGCCTTTCATACATATCTTGCACCAAGTGCCCCAGAAGTCGAGCACTACGTATTTTCCTCTCATACTCGACAGCGTAAAGTCGTTGCCATTGATGTCGGGCAGTGTAAAGTCTGGTGCCATCTCTGGAGCATCATCTTGTATCGATGCCTTCATCCATGCACTGGCGAAGCACATGATGATAGGCAGTGATATGATGATAAATACTTTTTTCATGCCATTTTCACGGGGAATAGCGTATTTTCGTTGCAAAGATAGCAATTTTTACAAAAAAACTATTATTTTTGCAGAAAAATTAAGCGTGAGGCGCTACTTACTTGTCATATTATCCTTGTTGTCTGCTATATGTGTGCAGGCTCAGATATCATTCACCTCGAGTATCTCCAAGGTGAGTGACAAGGAGCTACTGCTTCGCTTTGACGGTAAGGTGGAGGATGGTTATCACCTCAATACCGACCTTGTCATGGAGTCGCTTGAGGGTGTCATGATGAAGGGCGAACTCCGTGAGGTGCGCCCTGCTGTCTATGAACAGCGTCTCGTTATCACCTCTCCCCATTACTCCTTTAGCGGTTATATGGAGTACTATGGCTGCAATGATGTGCAGTGCCTCGCCCCAGCATCGGCGGAGTTTGAGTATAATACCTCCTCCCAGCCTCCACCTGCAGGGGAGGAGCAAGCGAGCACCCCTGCAGCTCCTATAGCCACTATAGATACTATAGGTACTATATCTTCCCCTGAGCCCACCGCCTTCTCTATCTTTGAGCGTGCCGCCTCGCCGCTGTGGACACCTATCATCGACGAACTAAAGTCGCTCAGCGAGCGTCCTATGCCTATTCAGCGCGGACTCTTTGAGGTCTTTATGATATGTTTCATCGGTGGTTTGCTCACGCTCCTCACCCCATGTGTGTGGCCTATCATACCTCTTACGGTATCATTTTTTATTAAGAGGGGGGAAGCCCCCTCCCAACCTCCCCCTGCAGGGGAGGAGCATAATCCATCAGTGGATTTTTCTTCTGGTTCGTCGCTCCCCCTGCAGGGGGGAGACGGAGGGGGGCTATTCTACTCCTCCTTCGCTGAGGCTGACGATGCCCCTCTGCGCTCCCGTTTGTGGCATACCGTAGTACGTTATACTCACATGCCTGGCGTGCGTGATGCGGCGTGGTATGGTGTGAGTATCGTAGTGTTGTTCATGCTCTTTGGTATCATCATGACGATGCTTTTTGGTGTCAATGCCATGAATGCCCTCTCTACCAATGCGGTATTCAACGTGTTGTGCTTCTTCCTCCTCGTCATCTTCGGACTCTCTTTCCTCGGATTCTTTGAGATACGCCTGCCCTCGTCGTGGGCCAACAAACTCAACGTCAAGTCCGATACCCACGGTGGCATATTGGGTATGCTCTTCATGGCGCTCACCCTTGTGGTGGTCAGTTTCTCATGTACCGTGCCTGTCTTGGGTTATCTACTTGTTGAGATTGCAGTGCAGGGCGATATCCTTGCTCCCGCTGTCGGCATGTTGGGCTTTTCTATCGCCATAGCGTTGCCATTCACCCTGTTTGCTGTCTTCCCTGTCATACTCAAGAAGCTGCCGCGCTCCGGTATGTGGATGGATCATGTCAAGGTCACCCTTGGCTTCCTCGAACTCGCCTTCTCGCTCAAGTTCCTCAGTGTTGCTGATATGGCATACGGTTGGGGTATCCTGCCACGCTGGCTCTTCCTCATCCTGTGGATTATCATCTTCCTCCTGCTCGCTTTGTATCATACGGGGTGGCTGCGCTTCCGTGGCATAGGATGGGCGCGTCTTTCCATTGCCACCCTGTCCATGGCTTTGGTCGTATATCTCATACCAGGACTCTTCGGCGCACCGTGCCATCTCGTTTCCGCTTTCGCACCGCCGCCATCATCATCCATTCCTCTCTCGGGTGGCGATGTCACCATCGATGACACAGAGGGGGTAGCCCTCCCTGCCCACTATACCTCTTACGAAGAAGGTATGGCAGCAGCGGCTATGACAGGCAAACCCGTCCTGCTCGACTTTACAGGCTACGGTTGTGTGAACTGCCGCAAGATGGAGTCGGCGGTGTGGGGCACCCCGCGTGTGCGTAAGATTATCAATAAGGACTACCTTGTCATCATGTTGCATGTCGATGACCGTACCCCTCTGCCGTCACCACAGCGCATCACCGTCAATGGTAAGGAGCGCATCCTGCGCAGCATGGGCGATATGTGGAGCTATCTCGAGAGTTATAAGTTTGGCAATATCTCCCAACCGTTCCAGGTAATCCTCACCCCCGATGGCAAACCCCTCACCAGTTCCTACGGTTACGATGAGGATATAGACAAGTACGTGCGTTACCTCAAACTCGGTTTGGCAAAATACAAACAACTGTAGTCAATTCACAGTTCACAGTTCACAGTTCACAATTCACAGTTCACAATTCACAATTCACAATTCACAATTCACAATTCATAATTCTCTCCCTGCTGCTTCTGTCGTTTGTCAGAGTGGCGGCTCACGAAGAGGCTGACAGCCTTTCCGCTAAGGATAGTATTCATGTCAGTGAGAACCTATCCTCCATAGAGGGTATTATCTCCAGGCTGCATGGCTATGACTATCATCGCTATCCCTATTATAGCTACACGAAGTACGAGAGTCGCGATCTCACGCTCAATGACATCGACCCTCTCAATGTGCAGCAGAAATTCATGAAAAAACACCGATTGATTCGCAATTTTATAGAGAAGAATGACCTCGATAAAAAGTTCTCCGTGCCCCTGATGACTGACGAGCGCGTAGAGGAGAACTACTGGCGCAGCACTCCCAAGAGGGAGGTGGCTGTTGTTACAGGTATCAGACGCGATGGTTTGAATAATGCCTTTGATACGGGTGACATACTTCAGGTGCTAATCGGTGAGAAGTATAGCGATGTCAACATCTTTGCCAACACCATACGCTTGGATTACCACACTATGTACTCACCCGTGGGACGTGATGCCCTCAGTCACTATGATTATGAACTGATGTCGTCATCGGTCACTGATTCCTGTCGGACGTATCATTATTATTTTCATGCAAAAAATGGCGATAAATCCGCCTTTTCTGGTGATGTTATCTTTGTCGTAGATTCAGTGCCCCGTGTCAAGTTCATACGTCTGATGTTCCCTCATAAACGTAAGACCAACAGCCTGAACAGTCTATATATAGCACAGGAATACGGATACTCCCCTCAGTCTGACTGGGTGATGATGCGCAACGATGTCATGGCAGAGCTTCGTCCGTGGGGCAGATGGGGTAGGCTATGCTATGTCAAGACACAACAGTTTTCTGACTTTTCTACCGATTCCATCGATGACGAGCTGTTGCGCGGAAGAGCATCCATGCGCTATGACCCCAAGGCAGAGTACCGCGACACCCATTTCTGGGCGCATTACGTAAATGATATACCGTTAGACTCGCTGCGCACCGATAGCGTCAATCGTGCTCTGATAGCTCAGAATCCCTATGCCGTTACGGGTACCAAGGTGCGTATCAATGAGATTTTGGGTTATGTGGGTCGCATACCAGCCCTTCGCATCCCCATGTGGATTACTCGTGCCTATGTCAATAACTACATCGAGACGGGCAATCCCTCAAAGTTTGTCATAGCACCTACCCGTGCCCTTATCTCCTACAATGATATCGACGGACTGCGTCTGCGTTTTGGAGGTAGCACTACTGCACGGTTTCATCGGCGTTTCTTCGTTGATACCTACGCAGCCTACGGCATCAAGAGCCATCGTTTCCATTACCTCGGTCGTGTGACATATTCCTTCAACGACAAGAAGTACCAAGCTAACGAATATCCACGTCGTAACATAATCTTTGAGTCACGTCGTGACATCTGTGTCATTGGCGAACGTTCCGCCAAGGGTGACCATGATGACATCTTCCGCTCTCTCCGTTGGTCATCCGACCACAACAGCATGTACTACAACCAGCAGCGCATCCTGTTCGAACGTGATGAGAAGTTTGGCCTCACGTACCGTGTCGGCATGAGTTTTGAGAGCGATAAGTCCGCCTATAAGCATAACTTCGGCAAGATGCGCACCAGCGAGGCACAGTTTGAGGTGGAGTATAATCCGTCTCGTGGCTATTACTATCTTGCCAACACCCAGATACCTGTCAACAGCGAAGCTCCGAGCATCGGCGTTGCTCACAAATGGGGTATCGAGGGTTTGTTCGGGGGCGAACACACCTACCACCTTACAGAGGTTAAGGCAGGCAAACGTTGGTTCTTAGGTTCCTGGGGTATCGGTAAGACAAATCTCAAGATGGGTGCCGTGTGGAGTAGGGTGCCTTATCCCTTGCTCCTTTCTCCGGCAGCCAACCTTTCCTATGTCATCAGCGATGAGAACTTCTCGCTCATCGGCACCAGCGAGTTTGTCAACGACCGCTATACCCAACTCATGCTGTCATGGGAGACCAACGGCAATTTCGTTGGTTCCATACCAGTGCTGAAGCGTGCCCGTCTGAAGGAGTACTTCGGTCTCCGCATGCTGTGGGGCTATCTCACCAAGAAGAATGTCGCTGCCCTCGAGGCATCGCCATGGAAGGGTGAGGACTACAAACTGATGGACGAGTCACGCCCCTACATAGAGGGTGTCATAGGTCTGCACAATATCTTCAACATTGTCAATGTTGAGTACGTCCACCGCTTCACCTATCGTAACATCCCTAACTCACGCCACAGCGGCGTGCGTTTCTCCCTGCGATTTGTCTTCTAACTCCTCCTTAATTGTGAACTGTGAATTGTGAACTGTGAATTGTGAACTGTGAATTTTAATTCACTATCGTCATTCCCGTCCTTACCGTGGTGCCGTCAGCGGTTGCTGTGCAGTAGTAGAAGCCAGGTTTCTCTGCTGTCAGTGTAGCAGAACAGCCGGTGATGATATTTCCTACGGGCTTCCACTTACCCTTTATTACAGCCTTTTCGTTCTTGGCGTAGTACCACTGGTACTGCGCCTTTGTTGTATTGTCCATTGCTGATGTGCTCACCGTCATCCTGTCGCCCACCTTGTACTGTGGCAGAAGGTCGCTTGACAGCATCAGCGCCTTGTCTTTCTGGTACATGCGTTCGTACTCTGTAGCTGCGAGTACGAAGCCGCCCAGCACCTTACCCTCGGTGTATGTGTTGCGCTGTGGCACGTCAGGACCCAGCAGGTAGTATTCCTTCGAACCGTCTCTCTTGTCCTTGGCGCCCAGTCCTGCTGAGGCGCAGTTGTGTATCAGCTGCACTGTGCCGTCAGGCTGCTGCATCATAAACTCATTCACAGCACCCTCGTATGCCTTCTTTGCTATAGGCTCATACTTCGCCTTGTCAAGCAGTCCCAGTCTTATACCCTTTATGTATGCTGCGGTAAAAATAGAGGTACATGATGACTCGAGGTAGTTCTTGGTAGCAGGGTAGCTCTTTCCCTTATACTCTGTAGCTACAAAATCATCGGTTTCATCGAGCAGTTGGTACCAGCATCCGCTCTTCTCATCCTGTCGTGCTGCCAGTCCGTCAGCCAGCGTGTTGAGGTAGTAGAGTAGGGTGTTGTAGTTCTTCGTGTTCTGCAGTCCAGCAACCTGCATCTCCTCCAGTATGTCGTCCAGAGCGAGGAAGTACCATCCACATGCCCTGCCCCAGTATGCAGCAGAGTGGAATACTATCTCCTGACCGCCGTCCTTGGTACGCTGCTGTCCTACGCCAGCCCAGTCCTTTGAGGCTTCATTGTCAGGATCTGCCGTGAAGGCATGCCACAACAGTTTCTTGTCCTTGTCCCATAGGAAGCTCCATGATATCTCAAACTGTTTTGTCAGCAGATTCCAGTCGCCCTCGGCGTTACCTGTCACATATCCCGCCTTCTGGTAGTTTATCATCTGTGCCAGCAGTGCAGCACCCATGTATAGTCCGTCGCACCACATCTGATCGACATAGCTTCCCTTGTGCCACCATCCACCAGCGGCACCGGCAAGTGTGGTATCCTGTATGGCGTAGTGTTTGTTGAGGTCTTTGAAGGCACGGCCTATGTTGCTTATCGCCCACTCGGCATTGGATATGGTCTGGCTGTCAGCATATTTGCTGTATGCGCCCTGTGCCAAATTGCGCAGTGGGAAGTACATCTTTGCTGCGTTCATATCATCCTGACTCTTGCCCACTGAGGGAGCAGCGTCATAACAACTGTTGGCATAGCTCTCCACTGAGTAGAACCAAGGGCGCGCCCACACCTGTTTGTCGTAGTATGCGGCAGCCTCTATGATAGCCTTCGCCACCAGTCCAGGCACATAGTCGAAGGCGCTTGCGCCGAGACTACCCTTTATCTGCCTGCCCTGTACGTCGTAGGCATTGAAACCGCGAGCCTTGGCATTGGCGCGAAAATCGCTTATGCGTGAGTCTATCACCCACTGTGAGTATCTCACGCCATCATTATACCTCACCGTAGTCCAGTCACTCGGTATCACTGTGGTATCCTCTGCCTGTACGTTGGCAATTCCGATAAAACCGCATAAAATTGCGATTATTCCGCTTTTCATCATTCTTTTCATTGTTATGGTTATGGTTATCGGTATGGTTATCGTTATGGGTATCGTTAGGGTTATGGTTATGGTTCCTTCTCTGCAGTGCCACTGCTGAGCAAGGGACTGCCCCCAGCAGCTATCTGACTACCGCCCCCAGCAGCTATCTGGGCAGCGAGGTCGTTCATGAAGAGGCATTCAGCCCTTGTTATCTTCGTCTGTTTATCCCTCGCTGGGTGCTGCCACGGCGAGAGTATCAGCAGCTGTCCTTTCTTGCATGCGTCGAAATACTGCCCGTAGGGCTTGTATTGAGGCATGTCGGCAGGTATGCCGTCAGGAAATATCACTATCAGCCTGTACCCCGCATCCAGCACCGCCCTCGCTATGCGCTTCTCTCCCTCGCTGATACATGGTGACACAGGCACCACGCCCCTCTTGCATAGCAGCAGCACGTCCTCCGCTTCTCTGTCGATTTCTTCCGGTTTCATCGACCTGCTGCATTGTATCTGTATATGCTCGGGCTCCCTTAGCAGGGCTTTGTTGCCTATGCTGTTGACAGTCACCAGCACTTGGGGGTGCTGCGGGGTGGGTTGAGTGCTCTGCTGGCTGGGCTCTTTACTCTGCAATGACATTGCAGAGTAGGGGACCACTGCAGAGCAGGGGACTACCCCCAGTAGGTTGCTCAGCCTGCTGATGTCGGCTTGGCGCTGTCCTTTCGTTCCTCCTGCAGGCAGGTAGGGCAGTGGGAGGTGCCAGTTTGTTATGCGCTCGAAGTAGAGAGGGTTCTCCCTTAGAGCAGCCAAGCGCTCGGGGTTGTCGCGGCAGTAGTTGAGCATTGCTTGCAACTGTCCCTCATGAAATAGGAACCTCTCGTTGTAGTCTCTCTCAAATACCAGTCCCCTCTTGCCTCGTGTATAGTTTGCTCCGAGGTGTTCCGGCTGGTAGGTCTCTCCTTCGAGGAGCCCTTTCGGCAGTACGTAGTTCTCATCCACTCCGAGCCAGTGTACCTTGAAGGCTTTGTTCACTGCCTGCTTGTATCCGTTGATGATTTTTCCTAACGGTTTCTTCTCTGGTAGCCGTCGCCTCACATGTAGCACGAAGTGCACGTGGTTGGGCATGACCACCTGTTCCAGTATCCTTATCTCGGGGTGGTATCTCTCTATGGAGTATATCAGCCTTTCCGCTTCCTTGCCGAAGTCATTGAGCTCTATATATGCCCTGCCCTCCTTCTTCTCGCGCGCCAGCTCTCCAAAGAGATGCGGCCGCCCTTTCCTTGCGTAGAGGGCGTCGAGCTGGCTTTTTCTCTGCAGTGACACGGCAGAGCTATCAACCACCGCAGAGCAGGAGACCGTCCCCACCTCTTGCGGCTGGCATGTCAGCGTTATCATGTATATCCAGGGGCGGCAGTAGTCCCACTGATTCTTGTGATGATGGTAGGCTTTTGTCTCTGCTCGCCACCCGTCGGCAGTCATAGTAAGAGGCACCGCACCTTGTGTCTTATATCCTATGGGGTAGATGTTTGCGGTAACCTTCATCGTAGCTGCTGTGACTTTTTCGTTGCAAAAATAATAATTTTTCTCTAATGTCGCAAAATATTGCATGAAAAAGTTACGTGACGGCTCAGTCTTTTATTCTTTTTACACTTTGCACGTCTTTTGCTCCTTTTGCCTTACACTCTGATTTCTGCAAAGCCCATTTCCTTGCGATTTTAGCCACCAACTGTCGAGTGGCTTTCAAAAATCGAAATCTCGCGGATTTTTGTAACCCACTGGTGCTCAGCTTGTTGAAAAAGTGGGCACCGTTTTTAAGCCTTGAAAATGCCATTTTCAAGCAAAAAAACGGCGAAAAATGCGATAGAAAAGGATATCTTTTGGCTTATAAAAGCATAGCTTTTAGCTTGCAAACCCTATCCTTTAAGCTTGCAAACCCTATGCTTTAAGGTCGCAAACCCATTTCCAGCCCCTTGGAGAAACCTATTTCGCAACTTTTCCATGTACTTTTTCAACTTACACTTTGTGATAAATAACCGAAACAATCCTTACAAAATGTCATAGGCATTTCAAGGTGTCATAAACTGTGTACGCCAATAATTTTGGTTAAAAAGACTTAAGAAACGGCAGTTTTGGTATGGAAATATTTGCACGCGTGCGTATAAATAAGTAATTTTGCGTCGCATAAATTTCGGCTGGTCACTGCTATATTACAATCAATGGGACTAAAATCAACCCAAACAACCTCCGATATAGGGGGTATAAAAGCAGAAAAATCAATCAAAAAGCTATGACCAGGCTTATGAGTAATATCTACAATTTCAGGTTACAAGACATTCTGGAGAAAACAACAAAGAGCATCGCGCAGTTCGCAGAGAACAGCATGATGCAGTTGAGGTATTGTGTCCTTGCCCTCGTTTTTTTATACGCGGGCGCACATAACGCAGCGCAGGCGGACACGTGGGACGGCACGTATGGTACCCCGGGTGGTTCGGCTTCCAGCATCCGTCAGTACTTCTCTGGTACAGGTACTGAGGCTGATCCGTATATCATAGACAGTGCCTACAAGTTTGCCACATTCGGCTACCTGTGCAGCTATGT
Source organism: Prevotella sp. (assembly GCA_017642485.1). Taxonomy (GTDB): domain Bacteria; phylum Bacteroidota; class Bacteroidia; order Bacteroidales; family Bacteroidaceae; genus Prevotella. The sequence goes on from JAGCPC010000024.1 coordinate 14,100, forward strand.
CTTCACTGGCGTCAACCACTATGGCTACTTCCTGCTTACCACCGACATTGACCTCAACAACATCGAGTGGTTCTTCGGTGAGTCTAAGGGTCGTCAGCTTGAGGCTACTTTTGATGGTGGTGGTCACACCATCAGTAACCTGAAGCTCATTGCCTCTGCTTCCAACGATGCCGGTGATGGCAGCCAGTATTCAGGCAACAGGCAGTATGGTCTCTTTGTCGGCGCGCGTGGCACCAGTTCCAAGCATGCCGAGGCAAAGAACTTTACCCTTCTCAATCCATCTTTGACTATTGAGGGTACCAATACAACAACCACCAGTCAGAACCACTACTATGGCATACTTGTCGGCAAGGCAAACAACTATTCTCGCTTCCAGAACATCAAGATTGAGAATCCTACTATCACCATCAAGTGCAACCATACAAACCACTGGTACATGAGTTTTGGCGTGCCTAATGCTGATAGTGGTCAGACCAGTGTTCAGGTAAAGAACATCGTGGTGAAGAACCCTACCGTCACCATGGATGCGGCACATACGTTCACCACATCCAATATACGTCTGTTCTACGGCGGTGTCGTTGGTTACATGTACAGAAACGATCAGAATGCCGCCACACGTCACTTTGTTGAAAACTGTAGCGTAATCGGTGGTAACATCGACTTCAGCAAATTCTCACCAGCCACATCAGGCAATCTCTACCGCAACTTGTTTATGGTAGGTGGCGTAGTAGGTGTTAACGTTGCATCTCACAAACATCCTGAAAACCTCTATTTCTCAGGTAAGATATACGCACCATACGCTCAGGTGTCTCCTTGTCTTGCCTCTGTTCAAGACAATAACCTTGACTGGAACCATGTTATCAACTACTATGGCGGTGAAGCGGAAGACCTTACCGATGAGGTAGAGCGCAGTATCTCCTCTTCATGGAGTTACGGTGACTACAAGATAGGACTGTCCAGTGCCTTCGATTCTCCTGTCACAGAAGGCAGCAATCATTACATAGGTACGGGAGCATCAAAGCGCTACATCAACTACGACCCAAGCGACGTTGAAACGATAGACGGCAACAATTACATTAATGCAGACAAACTCCTGCGTCACAACCGTTACGGAGCGCATCCACGTCGTAACTCTACCGTACTGTGGTGGACTCGTACAGACAATCTGGGTAGCGACACATACGCTTCCGTGGCTCCTTCCGATCCAACTGACTGGACGAAGGGCGATCAGAATATCTTC
>JAGCPC010000139.1 GCA_017642485.1 Prevotella sp.
CCGTTGGTGGCATACTTCAGGTGCGATGACTGTGAGCGGATGTCCGACTGTGGCAGTTTGAGTTGTAGGTTTTTCAAGTGTATGTCGCCACTTGTGGCAAGGATGTCGCACGCCAGGTGCCGTATGTCGAGCCCCGACTGCTCCTTGAGGCTGAGGCGCTTTATGCTCACATCGAGCGAGTCGTCTGTGAGGTGATGCAGCATGAGGTGGGTGGAGAGCCCTGTGACGCTCAGGTGATGGGGCGACAGCATACCTCGTGGGCGTGGCACGTCGAGCCGGTCGTATGTCACCTCTCCGTGGCGTACTACGAGTGACTGTATGCTCAGGTCGAGTGGGGTATGGCTTAGGGTATCGTGACTCTTGAGTGAGTCGATTACAAACTGGCAGTTAAGTGGCGACGAGGCATCACGCTGCGTGATGTGGGCCCTCATGCCGAATATCTGCGCAGAAGATATGCGTATCTTACCCCAGAAGAGTGGCATGATATCCACCGACGCTGCCACACGCCCTATGCGCATCATGTCGTGGTGCTGCTGGTCGAGTATGTTGACATCATCGATAACTATCCTGACAGGCAGTCGCAGGTCCACATGTCCTATCGACACCTCTGTGTCGAGTTTGTCGCTGAGTGCTGCGCCTATCCTGTCGCCGAGAAATGACTGTACTGCCGGTATGCGTGGTAAAACAAACGTGAGGAACCATAGGAAAAGTACGGTTCCTGCGATAAAACGCAATATCGTTTTTACCTTATTCACTAAATATCCTGCTACCTACGCGGACGTGGTTGGAACCACACTCCTGCGCGAGGAGATAATCATTACTCATGCCGTATGATCGCACGTCGAAACTCTCATCGTCCATAAAGTAACGCTCTTTGATGGTGTCAAACAACTCCTTGGCGCGAAGAAACTCCGACTTTATCCTCTCGCGGTCATCGGTATTGCTTGCCATCATCATTATACCACGTATGCGCACGTGAGGCATCGCGCGCCACTCGCCGTCCTCGAGTAGCTGCAGGCACTCCTCGGGCAACATGCCGCTCTTCGTCTCCTCCTGTGCCAGATGCAGTTCGAGGAGTATGTCTATCGTGCGGTCATGCTTAGCAGCCTGCTTCTCTATCTCTTTCATTAGCTTGAGTGAGTCAACAGCCTCAATCATAGCGATATATGGCGCGATGTATTTCACCTTATTGGTCTGCATGTGACCTATAAAGTGCCACTGTATGTCCTTAGGCAGCTGTTCGTACTTTATGCGCAGTTCCTGTTCGCGGCTCTCACCAAATACTCGTTGCCCAGCCTCATACGCCTCCAAGGCTGATGAGACGGGGTGGTACTTGCTCACCGCCACAAGCTGTACGTCACTCTTCAGACTGCTGCGTACCTGCTGTAGATTTGATTTGATGCTCATAGACGTCAAGTATAGATGTTTCAGCGACTGATGCTATCTTCCAGTCCTGCATGCCGGTGTTGAGGACTTCCTCGATATTCTTTACGGCATTCTGTAGAGTGTTGCTCTGCACGAGGTAGTTGACGCCAGAGAGTTTCTCCTTGCCAGTCTTTTCGTCGATGATGATAAAGTTTACCTTGGCCTTGTACCACTTGTCGTCGCTGGGGTTGTCTGAAAAGAATATCTCGTGGTATGCTGCCTTCTTGATATCGATAACGTCAAACTCGCCTGTAGAGTAGTGTGCCGCTTCCTCTGTCACAGCCTCTTCGGCTTCGGAAAATGACAGAGCATCAACGACATACAGTTCTGGTACTCTCTTCTGCGAGCCATCTTCCATCATCTTGTCGTACTTCACTTTGGTCTCAAACCATTCTGCTGTTCTTGATCTCATTATTTTATTTATTTTTTTTGTTAAGATTAAAAATTGAGTTCACTAATGAAAGTCCTAAGCTTTTCAACATCTTTTATGCCAGGCTCAGTCTCAAATCGTGAGTTGAGGTCTATGCCTGCGCACATCGGATGCTGAAAATCATTTATCCTCTGAGCATCCTCCGGTCCTATGCCCCCTGACAGCAGGAAGGGTATGTCGCCGTCGTACGCCTCGAGGATATGCCAGTCATATTGCTCTCCCGAACCACCGTAGTTGTCACACTTGGTGTCAAAGAGTAGCATGTCGGCTATACCATCGTACTGTCGCCATCGTTGTATGTCGTCAGCATCGCGGATACTCAGTGCCTTGATGATTTTCACATCAGGCAGTATATCAGGTATTATAGTGCTTTTCAGATTAGCTATATATATCGGCGTCTCGTTGCCGTGCAGTTGTATATAGTCCAGTTTGTAGTTATAAGCGTGGGTGATGACCGTCTGTGGCATCTCATCGACAAATACCCCCACCTTCTCAGGTCTGCGGCCGGTCTGTTTGCTGCTCTGCATGATCCTCCTGTCCGCCATGTTGGGTATTGTACCGGCATTAGTACGGATACTCCTGACGTATCGTGGGCTTTTAGTATAAAATATAAACCCCAGCATATCGATGCCGAGTTCAGCCACCGCGCGAATGTTGTTTGGCTCGCGCATGCCACACACTTTTATCTTCAAAAAAAAGCCTGTAGTTGTTACTGCAAAGGTACAAAGAAAAATCGTAACGGCAAAGAAAAAGCAAATATTTTGTCCTTCTCGCTTACTTGCGACGGCACGCCGGCAGGCTCACCGATGTGGCAGTCCTGTAGGCGCACATCCTCCGTATGCTCAAAGCTCAGCCCATGGCGGGCCTCCCCGATGTCGGCACGACGTATGGTGACGTCGCGTATGGGCTTCGCCGTCGTACCCTGCAGCACAAAGGCGTGGCTACGCACCTTGCGACAGCGCAATCCGTCGATATGCACCCCCCTGATGTCGCTGAAATGGGTGTTTTTGAGTCCCTCGCCACCATACATGCTCGTGACGTAGCATAGGTCCTCCACCTCGTCAAAGGTGCAGTTACGCATGTTGATATTCTCCACGTATCCGCCTCTGTCGGGATTGGTCTTGATGTACAGAGCCCTCTTGCAGTAGCCGGCATAGTCGCAGTCGTCTATCCACACATTACGTACCCCTGCTGACATCTCGCTGCCTATCACCACGGCATGCAGCCCCTTGAAGTGACAGCCACGTATGATGATATTCTCCGATGGGGTGCCCGCCGTCCATCCGTCGTTATCCCTGCCGCTCTTGATGGCCACGTTGTCATCACCGTTATTGAAGTGCACATCCTCTATCAGCACGTTGCGCGACATCTCGGGGTCTATGCCGTCATTATTCACCAGTTTGGCATCGTAGCGTATGCCCCTGCACACCACGTTCTCGCTCTGCAGCAGGTGCACACACCAGAAGGGCGAATTGATAATCATCACATCGCTCACCGTCACCCCCTTGCACTTATACAGCTGTATCAGCTGCGGACGCAGGTAGTGCCCCTCGCCAAAGCGGCGCTCTTCCACCGCGCGCCCCTCGTGGTTCATCTTTCGCGACAGCTGCATGTCCTCTTTCTGCCGTGCTCTCCATGTGGCAAACGTCTCAGCGGCATTACCGTCGATGGTGCCCTTGCCAATGATACTCACGTCGTGCAGCCCGTAGCCGTATATGAAGGGGCTGTAGTTATACACGAATGTCCCCTCCCAACTGGTCTTCACCACGGGCAGGTAGTCCGCAGGGGTTGCTGAGAAGCGCAGCACCGCCCCCTCCTGCAGGTCTATGCATACGTTACTCACCAGGTGTATCGGCCCTTGAAGCAGGTATGTACCCTTCGGCACCACGATATGCGCGCCACCCCTCCGTGTCGCCACTCTCATCGCCCTGTCAAAGGCAGGCTTGCAGTCCTTCACCCCGTCGCCCTTAGCACCCAGCTTCGTGATACTCACCGTATAGGTCGGCATCTCCGCTCCCGTGATCAGCTGCATTATGCTGTCACGCGTCGCATCCTCCCGTGCCGCAGCAGAGCAGGCATATGCCCCCAGCACGGCCACCATCATTATCTTTATGTACTTCTTCATCGTGTCTCTTGTATGTTATCCACCTTATCTTCCCCGCCATCACCGCTGGAAATCAGCCCCTTGATAGGCACGTATATGAATATGCCGAGCACTACTATGAATACCACGACAGCTACGTAGAAGTAGTCAGGATGGAGCCATCCCTCAAACACGTCGTCTATCAACTTGTCATAATAGAGCGACGGCGCACCCTCTCCCGTAGCATAGTCCTTTATCTTCTTGTCGTAAGCGCGTTCGTACGCACTCTCGCTCGCCTCCACCCTGTATATGCTGCCGTTGTATTTCACCATCAGGAAGTACGTGTCCTCCGCTTCCTTTCTCTTGTTGCCCTTTATGTCCTCCGTCTCTATATCCGTCCACTCCATGTCCGTGTCCACCACGCTGTATGTCGTGATAGGTTCGTTCACGCACTCCACCCACAGGTGTCTGAACTGCTTCAGCATGATGAGTATCACTACCAGGGCTATGCCACAAAATACACCCATTAAGGTGAAATATAGCTTCACGCCATCCTTCGAGAACTTTCGTCCTTTCTTTTCCTTCATCTCTTCCATAGTGTCCAATTTTTGTTTTGTTTTAGTTTATAAAAGTAATTAGGTTTTAGTCTTGCAAAAGTAGCAATAATTTCTGTAACTCACAAAAAAATGTTTTTTATTGTGTGAATATCAAGGGAATTTTGTTACCTTTGTGGGCTGATATTTAGTGTAATGAAGGAAAGCTGTCAAACCAGGCGAATGTATGGGCACGACTACGCGGTGCCAGGGACATACGAGGTGACCATAGTGGTTGCTACACCACTACTATCCGCAGGTTGACATCTGGCAGGTATGCCTCATGCCCGACCATCTGCACCTGATAGTACGCATCAATCAGCCATTACCCGCAGGCAAGCACCTCGGTATCGTCATCGGTGCCTTCAAAGGCGGCATCAGCCGCGCCTGGTGGCAGTTGGATACCACCGTGTCTGCGGCGTCAGCCTCAGACTCGCGACCGCCTCTTTTTTGAGCCGAACTACAACGACCATATCCTCATGCGCGACGGTCAGCTGGACAATTGGAGGCGCTATCTCCGTGATAATCCGCTGCGCTACATGATGCGGCGTGAATATCCTGACCTATTCCAGCGCGCACGGTGCAATGATACGAAGATAAATCGAAACAACAAAAATATTCTTATTATTTATTTCTCTATTTCCCGAAAATTTACTAAATTTGCAAGGTAAGTCCCATTATAGGGAAATAGTATCAAATTATTAAGGAAAAAATAATAATGATATACGATAGACATATAGATAAAACGGAAGAAGAACTCTGTAAACTGCGAGATGTTTACAGCCATAATGACGTGGATCGTTTTATCGACGGATTAGAGGCAGGACGAATTAACAACGAGGAAAAAGTTGTTGAATTCACTAACTATATACGCGTCAGCGATGGCCTTACGCAGTTGGAATATTCACGATTAAAACAACTTGTGAATGAAGGCTTTATTGAAAAGTTTGCCACCAACTATAACAAGCGGTACAGCACGTGTCATCTGCTGATGAACAAGATGCGTAGCAGTGTGAGCAGAGGAGTGAAGATGCTGGAACGTCTGTGCGAAAAGAAGCATTCCTTTAAGGGTGGCAGGCATAAGCCTAAGGTTATAGACAGTTCAAAAATAGGAAATAGTCCTTACACGGTTTCGATGTGGGGACTGGAACAACACAAGGAATCTGTCCATATATTATATAACGAAATCTGTTCATACAAGAATAACATAAATAAGTGTATAGACTTGTGCCTGTACGTGATACAACAAGTTGATGATATCAGGAAGGATCCTGAGACGGCACACGAAATATTTCTGAAAAACCGCAAGGAGGTTCTACTGAACAACCGTTCGGTAATTAAGCGATTTATCAGCATGAATGCCGAAATGGAGAACGACCTGATGGAGAAGGTTGAGGCATGGAAACAGGAAAAGAAGAGCATGGAGGAAATATGCGCCAAGCTATACCATGCGCTTGACGAAAACGAGTATAGCGACTGGGTTATTAGCGAGGAGGTAATGGCCGCCAGAAGGGATGGTATCACTAATGAGGAACGTGCCATCTGGGGTAATAACAAACAACAAGTAATGAGATGCAGAACTGCCTACCAGCATATTGATGAACTACAACCTGGTGGTCAGAAAGACCGTATTGGTGGTGAGTTTGTTGCTATGCTTTACAAATGGTCAAACACACAACCAAATCGCGGAATGGAATATTGGCTCACCTACTTTACTGAATTCTATAAAAAGAGTGGTGGCAAACTGACGCCCGTAAAGAAGGGTGCTGTGAAGAGGTGTCTGAGCAAGATAGCCACCGAAGATATATCCAAACAAGAGGTTGAGGAATTTAATCTGAAAATGGATAATCTTGTAAAAAAATATATGGATTCGGCAGCAGGTGAGGGTGATGACATAAAATTAGCTGTAAACTTTTGACCTTTTTACAAGGTTATTGTAATATACACTGGATTGGTACCTACGGGTGTCAATCCTTTTTTTTGACCAAAACTTTGTACTGCTTGGTCAATAGTTGGACAACTTTTATTTAACTCTGTTCGAAGGTTGGTCAAAGAAGTTAGAAGTTTTATTTTAAAGGTTTTGAATAGCGGTTAACTGTTTAATACTATTGCGGTTAAAAACACTGATTATCAGTCAAATATGCTCTTTTCGACAAGTCAGTTATTTTTGTTGGAGTATAAAATCTTATAGCTAACTTTGCACTACCAAACAACGGGGAAAATGGTCAAGCGATGGACCGTAGGCCTGTCTCACTTCCCAGTTGTGCGGAGGGCTCCTCGTGTGAGACCGAGGATATACCCGGAAAGAATTTTGGTTATGACTACTAAGATAACCAACAAGCGTGCTTCTGTAAATAATAATAAAAAGGAGCAGCAGCCGCAGCAAGTGATGAACTGCAACACAACTCTCTGTTGTGATGTGAAAACCATTCTGCACCATGATCGGCAGATGAGGGTGAACAAGGACTACCGTGGCACGTTTCGTCGTGACGTGGAGTGTGAGGAGTTTCGTTATGCTGAGCACTACACTTTTACGGAGGCTCTGCCCCAGGTGGCTTACAGACGTTACCCCACGGTGTATCACGGCATGTATGTGAACATTCATGAGCATGATGACGGCACGCTGCACCCGTCGCTCCGACGTGTGGCGGTGACGAAGGACTTCGACATCGAGGGCTATGCCCGGGTGGTGGAGCTGGAACTGCGCACCGCGCTTAAGAGCCTGGTAAAGAAAGGTAAGGGTAATAAGTAAGAAGTGTGTGACAGTCTCAAAATCTCAGTCTCAGTTCAAAAAAAAGGTCACATTCTATGTCAAAACCCCTTCTTAATACTTTATAACTAATTAATAATTAAATAGTTATATATATAATAAAGAAATAGAGGGGTGCCTTTTAAAATGATTGAGACTCTGAGACTGAGACTGCCATCAGAATCAACAAACAAATTAAACTTTTAAGAATTAATGAATTACAATATTTTTGACAAGAAATCTCCTAAGATGCCAAAGCCTGCAAAAGGCACATCTTTCTGCAAACTACTCCTCTCACAGGCCTCTGTTGACATGCGTGAAGCGCTTGTTCCGATGGCTTTGCCGGCTCTTGCCGCTCACTTATCGGGTGTGGAGTTTATGTATTCCGACAACAAATATTACGAACTCTGTGGTCAAATGGGGCATTTGATAGGTCCTTCGGGTATAGGAAAGGCTCAGCTGACTCATCTCATAGAGGCTGTGATGCGCTCTTTTCGTGAGCATGATGAGACTGAGTACAAGAAACTGGTTGACTGGCAGCGACAGATGAAGACCAAGGGTGCTAACAAGGAGAAGCCCGAGCGACCTGAGGTGAGTTTCTGGTTTCCGCCTGCCGACCTCACCAATCCTGCGTTCATACAGAATGCTATGGCGCTTGAGAAACAGGGAGGCAAGACGATGTACCTCAACCTGCCTGAGGTGGAGATGGCTGACAAGATGTGTGGCGGACACCGACAGGTGAGCCAGACAGTTCGCAACATCTATGACCGCCACAGGGCTGGTGCCCTGCGTGCCACGGCTGACGGTGTGACGGGCAACCCGCTGCTCCGAGTGAACCTCACGTTCAGCTCTACCCCTGAGGCGGCGCGCGCGTTCTATAAGAAGGACTTGATGAATGGTTTCTTCGGGCGCATACCTTTTGCCTACAAGGCGCGCGGTGAGCGCAAGGGACGCATTCCTCGTCAGGGCAACTATGATGAGGAGTTTCTGGGCAAACTTGAAGAATACATCATGCGGCTGGAAAACTGCAAGGGCAGGTTTGTGGTAAAGCCGCTCAACAAGATAGCCGACCAACTGGCAGAGGAGATGGCTTCAATAGCCGACCTGGCTGACGATGACGTGCTCTTTGAACTGAGCCACCGCAGCATATTCTCGGCATGGAAGAAGGCTGCCACCCTGTGGATACTCAACGACCAGACGTGGACTCGCAGCATAGGCGATTTTATGGTGTGGTTCTGCTACTACGACCTATGGTCTAAGGTGCAGGTGTTTGGCGACATGTTTAAGGGTGGCGCTGCTGAGACGGAAGAGGTGCGCAAGGGCGGTCCCAAGAATATGCTTGAGAGCCTTGACGATACCTTCAGCGAACAGCAGTTGGAAGCTCTGCGTGCTTCTCTTGGCAAGGACAGAGAACGTACAAAACATCAGCTTAACGTTTGGAAGAACCGTGGCTTCATCACTTACTCCGCCCAGACGGGAATGTACTCTAAGACGGAAGGGTACCTCAGTTCAAAAGTTCAAAAGTTCAAAGGTTCAAAGGTTCAAAAGTTCAATCATGATTGATAGACTGGATTTACAAAAGCTCCGCGACCTCCCCATTGAGGGGGTCGCAGAGCGACTCGGGATGGAGGTGGTGCGCCACAAGGCGCTGTGCCCCTTTCATGACGACCACCACGCCTCGCTCTCGTTCTCGGTGAGGAGGAATACCTTCCGCTGCTTCGTGTGCGGTGAGCACGGCGGCGTGATAGACCTGGTGATGCTCAGGCTGAGGAAAAATTTTAGGGAAGCAGCCGAATGGCTTTCTAACGGGAACGTTAACGGGAACTATATGTATAACGAAAACCTCAAATCTCCAACCTCCAACCTCAAACCTTTCGACGCTTCGCGCTACGCCCGCTACTTCGAGCACCCGTGGCTGAGTGACGAGGCGCGGAGGTTTCTCTTTGAGGAGCGCAGGCTCGACGAGCGCGTAGTACGATGGTGCCGCCTCACCTCATGGCGCGACAGGCATGGAGTGCCGTGGCTGCAGATACCCTACTACGACCAAGAATGGAAACTGGTGGGCGTGCAGAACCGCAACCTCACCCCCAGTCCCTCTCCCAAAGGAGAGGGGGGCACTCCCCCTGAAGGGGGGAGTTGGAGGGGGGGCGTTCCTCGCTTCCGTTTCCCGCAGGGCTCGGAGTGCGGCATATACAACCTGCCGGTGCTCAACCGCCTCAAACCAGGTGACGAGCTGTGGATAACGGAAGGCTGCTCCGACTGCTGGGCCATGCTCTCCTCAGGGCGCAAGGCGATAGCTATACCGTCAGCCACGTTGCTCAAGCACAAGCAACTGCTTGAGCTTACGATACGCTCCGCTACGATACGCCCTACGGGCTACGATACGTCACTTCGTGACTACGATAACGAAGACTTACAGGGCGGTTTAACGTTCCCGTTAACGTTCCATATGTTTCCCGACCGCGACGAGCCAGGCGAACGCCTCTTCCTGCAGCTCAAGGAGGTGCTGCCCACGCTGCAGCACCATCAGTTGCCCCAGGGGTGCAAGGACTTTGGAGAATACTATAAAAGCCTCCCCAAACCCCTCCCGTAGAGGGGCTCGGAGGGTTTGAAAGTTTCAATAGTTTAATAGTTTAATAGTTTAATAGTTTAACAACATCCCCCAAACAAAAGTCCCCCTGCAGGGGGGATTTAGGGGGCTTAGTATAATTATGTTTACAATTCGCACATACACCAAGAAGGAGCTGGCGCTGATGTACTTCCCCGACAGCTCGCCACGCACGGCGGTAAACCACCTCATGGCGTGGGTCAGGCGCTGTCCAGCCCTGTGGCAGCAACTTGCCGACATGGGCTATCAACCCACCTGCAAGGCATTCACACCCAGGCAGGTAAGGGCTATCACCGAAATGCTCGGCGAACCGTGAGGGTGCTTTAAAGAATGTTCCTTAATCGCACGGCAAGGTGCATTATCGCACGAGCAGCGGCGCAGAATGTAGTAACTTTGTATGCAGAAAGGAAAGCTACACCGCCCTCATGCAGAAGCAATGCCTCAGCGCGCGGAAGCAGCGCCTCCATAGGCGGAAGCTATGCCTCTACATTATTCAAAATTTTCAATGTTCAATTTTCAATTTTAAACATTATGGCAATTATTATCGATGTGCGCCAAGACAAGCGCAAGAACTCTAACAAGTTGTGGTACGGCCACGTATGGCACCCCACCATCCTCGACACCCGAGCTCTGGCTCACCGCATCCAGGCTAACGTATCAGTGAAGGAATCAGACGTGTATGCCGTGCTCATAGAGCTGGCAGAGGTGATGACCTACGAGTTGGCCAACTCCAACAAGATCCTGCTCGACCGCTTCGGATACTTCTACGCCTCACTGCGCTCCAGCGGTTCGCTGGCACAGGATGAGTGGAACGTCACGGAGAACGTGAAGGACTGCAAGGTACGCTTCACGCAGTCGTACACCCGTTCGCAGGAGACTGCCAGCGACGGCAAGATGTCGGGACTGCAGAGCCGCGCCCTCTCCGGTGGCTTCCAGTACGTGATCAAGAATCAGGTAAGGAAAAGTCCTGAGGACGATGGAGAGTAATTCACAGTTCACAGTGCACAGTTCACAGTTATTATGAAAGGAGGTAAACCATGAGCGAACAAGCTAAGAAGAACTGGAGCGTTATCATCAACGCTATCCTGACTGCAATCTGCACTATCCTGACAACCACCAGTTGTGTGAGTCACTTGTAGCGCAAAGCGCTAAGTTCAAGCGCTACGCTGGTTCAAGTCGCGCTGAAGCGCTAGTTTAAGAAAGTTCAAAGTATTAAAAAATCACCCGTGTAGGACAAGAGCCTGCACGGGTGAATGGTATTGTAATGTCTTAACTACTTAACTCCTTTTGCCTCTTTCCAGCAGTTTGAACACGGCGGGCTGTACGACGTAGGAGAGTACTACGGCGGAGACCATGCCGACGAGGGTGGCGAAGCCTACTGACTGGATGGCGGGGTGCTTGGCAAAGAGCATGGAGGCTACGGTGACGATGAGGATGAAGGCGGAGAAGAATATCGCCGTCTTGTGGTAAGCAAGGACCTTACCGTTATTCGCCTGCGAACTAACTGTGAACTGTGAATTGTGAATTGTGAATTGTGAATTGTTCTTCCTGTCAGCTATTAGTCCGCTCATGATGAAGATGGAGTAATCGACGCCTATGCCGAAGATGAAGGTGGAGATGATGATGTTGATGAGGTTGAAACGCACCTGGAAGATAGCCATCGCTCCGAGCACTATGAGCCATGAGAGCAGGATGGGGGCGAAGCCGAGCAGGGTGTGCTTGAGGTTGAAGTGGAAGGAGAGCAGGAGCACTACGAAGACGAACGCCATGCTGACCCACTGGAGGATGTTGAAGTCGCTGTTGAGGTCGTTCAAGCCGTCGGTGGTGTAGTAGTAGGTGTCGAGCACCATCATGTTGGGTTCATTGGCTATGGCGTCGCAGATGCGGTTGTAGTCGGTGTCCTTGCCGCGTATGGAGTCGTTGGCGCAGCGCACGGAGGTGAAGCAGAGGTAGTCGCCTGCGGCGGTCTGCTCCATGAGGGTGGACTGGTAGCCTGCTGGTATGATGTCGGCGGAGTAGAGCGGGGTGGGCTCGTAGTCAGCCGTGGCGAGGTCGAAGAAGGGCTGGAAGTCCGACGGGGTGAGTCCTGCCGCAGGGGCTGTCTGGGCTATGAGGCTTCGGACCTTGGCGAGGCGCTCGGGTGTCCAGTATGCCTGCCATGCGTCGATGCGCTCCTGCTGCACCTTGAGGGGCACGAAGACGGCATCGGTGTGGGTGTAGTCCTTCACCAGACCCAGTTTCTGCAGCGAGTCGAGCTTGTGGGAGAGGAGGGCGAAGTTTTGCAGCGCCTCCTCCATGGTCTTGCCCTGTGAAGCGAAGTACTTTGACTTGTCAGCGGTGTAGGTCTTGTTGCGCAGGAGTGCCTCGGAGTACTCGGTGTTGTCAGAGAGGTAGCCGAGGTTGCCCATGTCGGCATCGAAGTCGGTGCCCTTGGCTACGTAAAATGCCACGCAGAGGGCTGTCACGGCGCCGATGACGGCGAGCAGCGGTTTCTTGGTCTCAAAGGGGTAGTTGTTGATGCGGTCGATGAGGGCGAATGCCTTGTGGTTGACCTTGTTCTGCTCGAGCTGCATGAGGTGGGGCAGATAGATGAGGGCAAAGATGGTGGTGCCCACGATGGCGAAAGCTGCGAAGAGTCCGAAGTCCTGCAGGAGGTCGGTCTTGATGAAGATGAGTCCCATGAAGGAACCGATGGTGGTGAGGCAGCCCAGAAGGACGGGTTTGGTCTCGTCACGCAGCACCACCTCGGGGTCTGCCACATATTTATAATGTGTGAGGATATGGAGCACGTAGCTCATCGCCACACCGAGCACCACGGAGCCTATGCCGAGGGCGAGCAGCGAGAACTGTCCCTTGATGAAGTACATCATGGAGAGTCCGAAGAGGGTGCCGAAGGCTACGGGGAGTATGAGCAGGGGGATGGTGTTCCAGTTGCGCATACAGATGAAGAGCACCACGAGGACTATGACGAGTGACCACGCTATGGTGGAGGTGAGGTCGCCCTTGATGGTGGATGAGTTGTAGTAGCCGCTGGCTGGTGTGCCGTGGTAGCTTATCTTGACGCCTGGGTGGGTGAGCTGAAACTGCTCTATCAGCGTATTGAGGTTGATGAAGAGCTGCGAGCCCTGCCCCGTGTTGGTGGCTGAGAAGGCTGGCGAGATGAAGGCTACGCAGACGGTGGAATCGCGCACGAAGAAGTGGTCATTGATGGTCTTGTAGCTGCCGCCCGTAGCCTGCATGAGGGGTGCCATCTGCTGCATGAGCACGGTGCGCATGCCGATGGGGTCGGACTGTATGAGTTCGGGGAATGTCTCGCCAAGCTCGGTATGGAGGTCTGCTGCCGTCTGCTGCATCTGTGCCTTCATGTGGGGCACGGTGAGCAGGGTGTCGAAGGCGCTGTAGGCTGAGGTGTCGATGTATGACGGCACGTTTTCCTGCATGAAACTGATGCCCTCGAGCATGAGGTCCTCGGGAATCTGGTAGAACACGTCGCCGATGATGCGGTGGGCTGTGTCGCCATCCATGGCAAGGAGCGAATCGACGAAGGCGTCGCACACGGTGGTGAGACTGTCTATCTGGGCGTCGTTCATGTCCTGGGGCTTCATGGGACTGCCGTCCTTAGCCCTTGCCTCGAAGAGCAGGAAGGTCTTGTCCTTTATGCGCAGGTCGGCAAACGCCATCTTAGTGGTGCCGTCAGGGTTCTTTGACGATGGCATAAGTTTGTTGAGGTCTTCCTCAAGGTGTATCTTGCTTGAGAAGAAACCCGTGACTAAGAACAGTATAACCATCGTGAGCCACATGAGGGCGCGATGGTTACGGAAAAAACGGTAGATGGCGATAAATAAGTTTGTCATAACTCTTAACTGTGAACTGTGCACTGTGACACGAAGTGATGAGCTTTGCGAACTAACTGTGCACTAACAAAGTGTTCCTTTGAATTCCATGTATGACTGCTTGTCGTCGGCTATGGTGGCTACGACGGTGAAGGCATCATCCTTGGGCGTAGCGCTGACGTTGATGCTGACCTCCGGACATACGGTAGGTGTGGCGATGGCGGTAAGGCGGCACTGCTTTATGGTATTGATGCGCAGCGCCTTGCCCACGAGGCGTGAGGCGCACTCCTTGATGGTCTCGATGTTGCACACGCCAGGGCATACGGGGTCGCCAGGGAAGTGACCCTCATAGACGTTGCAGTCGGGGAGTATGGCGACATGGTAGGTGGCAGAGCCGTCAGACAGCCTGTCTTCGCCAAGTATCTTGTAGAATTTGTTTTCTAAGAACATGTTTAACCTTAACGTTAACCTTAACCTTAACTTTTATTCCTTTACAAATATTTTCATGGTGGTATCGGCGACAACCTCATCGCCGCACTTTGTCTCACCGCGAATGATGGTGATACCCTCCACCTCGGGTCCCATGGTAATGGTGGTGACGAGTACGTCGCCTATCTGGGGACGGTGGTATAGGTGGAAGTTCTTCACCTCGCCGATGTAGCCCACGGGGGGCTCTGTGGCACCTGCCTGCACGGCGCGGTAGCCAGCGAAGGCGCTTGCCGACTGGGCGATGTGCTCTATCAGTCCTGGCTCAGCCATGAGCGTATCCTCGTCGATAAAGAAATTGTCGGGGCGCACGGTGAGTTGGCACTGTGCCTCGTCTCCGTTAACACACAACAGCTCGTCGATCATGACGATCGGCGAGCGTTGTGGTATAAGTTGTGTGATGTCCATCTTGTTCACTGCCTTATGCGTGAGACTCGATGTAGTCATACAGGTCGTTGAAGGTCTGGATCTTTGGCAGGTCTTCAGCAGGAATCTTAATCTTGTAAGTGTACTGGATGAGTGCCACGAGGTCAACGAGTGAGAGGCTGTCCAGAGCGAGAGTGTTCTTGACGTTAGCCTCTGGAGTGATGGTGCTTTCTTCTACCTCGAACTCTTCAGCGAGTACTGAATTTACCTTTGAAATGATTTCTTCGCGTGTCATGATAACTTTTTTGTTTTTTAGTGTTATTATAAATTCTGAATATTCTGAGTGATTCTGAGTGATCAGATATTTTCTTAACTCTTAACTCTTAACTCTTAATTCTTAACTCTTACAGATTCTTTATAATCAGCGTTGAGTTAGTTCCGCCAAAGCCGAAGGAGTTGGAGAGGAACATGTCGAAGTGGGTCTGAATGGTTTCAGGCACTACATTAATGCAAGCGGTCTCTTCGTCTGGTTCTGAGAAGTTTATGTTGCCTGCTATGAAGTCGTTTTTCATCATGAGCATAGAGTAGATGGTCTCTGCTGCTCCTGCTGCCCACATCTCGTGACCAGTCTGTGACTTGGTGGAGGTGACAGGCACGCGGTAGTCGCCAAACACCTGTGCTATAGCCATAGCCTCGCGTCCGTCGCCGGCATGTGTAGAGGTGGCGTGGGCGTTGATGTAGCCTATCTGACGAGGGTCTATGCCACCGTTCTTGAGTGCCAGTTCGAGTGAGCGAGCCGGACCAGCCACGTTTGGCGTAGAGATATGGTCGCCGTTGCCTGAGAAACCCCAGCCTACAACCTCGGCAAGGATTGGTGCGCCACGCTTCACGGCGTGCTCGTAGCTCTCGAGGATAACGGTTGCAGCACCACCGCCAGGAACGAGTCCGTCACGACCCTTGTCGAATGGACGTGATGCCTTGGTAGGCTCATCCTCGCGTGTAGAGAAAGCCTGTATGCCGTCGAAAGATGCCACGCAGTACATGTTGGCCTCCTGTGCGCCACCTGCTATGATGCAGTCTGACAGGCCGTTCTTGATGAGCAGGTAGGCGTTGCCTATAGCCAGCGAACTGGAAGCACATGCCGCACTTGACGTGAGGTTGATGCCACGCAGTTTGAAGAGGCAGGCGAGGTTCATGGTCACGGTGGAGTTCATGGACTGGAAGATGGCACCTGAGCCGCAAGCTGCCGTATCGCCAAACTCGCGGAACTTGTCGAGGGCGCGCATGGTAGCCTCAGCCACGGAGTCGTTGCCGTAGATGATGCCCACCTCGTTGTTGTCGAGGAAGTCCTGGTCTATCTTTGCAGCCTCGAGAGCATCCTTGGTTGCCATGTAGGCATACTGTGCCTCTTCGGGCATGAACTGACGCATGTTGCGTGGTACGAAAGGCTTGAGGTCTGGCTTTGGCACGTCGGCACAAAGGGCAGAACGGAAGCCTGCATCCTTGCGCTCCTGTGAGAAGATTATACCACTCTTGCCTTCAAAAAGGGACTGACGAACATCGTCGAGGGTCTGTCCGAGACAGGACCATATACCCATACCTGTGATTACTACTCTGTTCATTATCTCGTTGTTATATTTCTATATTTTTATGTCGCTTCGCTCAATTTCCTTCCTCCAGCACCTGCGGCGCTTCACTGTTTCGGGGCTTAGGGGCTTCCATTGGGAGAGTTCCCTGACGTTTGTCTCGAGTTGCGGATTTGTCTCGCACCACTTTATGCCGAGGCGGTGGTAGATGGGGATGAGGTGAGCAAACATCGCCGCGTTGACGCCCATGCCCTGCATCTCGGGACGTATGCCGATAATCATCAGCTGTGCCTTGTCCTGTTTGCCAAACTTGAGGGCGCGGAGTATGTGGAACCATCCGAAGGGGAAGAGCTTACCTCGGCTCCTCTGTATGCCGTCAGAGAAATCGCGGCATGTGATGGCTACGCCTGCCAGTTCGCCCTTGTCATCCTCAGCTATGGCGAGCATGTCGAGGTCAACCAGCGGGAGGAAACGATCGAGGATGTCATCCACCTGTTTGTCGGAGAATGGCGCGAAGCCATACAGCGGCGCGAACGCCTGGTTGAGCATGGAGAATACCTTCTTGCCGTAGTCGCCACGGATCTCCTTCTTGGACTTGCGTACCATGTGGATGCCAAACTCCTGCTTGGCGTAGTCGGCTACGCGCTGGAAGCGTGCCGGCACCTCTTCAGGCACCTTGAAGCGTATCTGCAGCCAGTCGGTGGCCTTGTCGAAACCAAGCGCCTCCATGTGGTCCTTGTAGTAGGAGGGATTCCAAAACTCCATGAAGCAACCGCGCAGGTGAAAATCCTCAACGAGCATGCCCTCCTTGTCGAAGTCGGTGATGCCCATGGGACCCTGTATCTCGTTCATTCCTTTCTCCGCTCCCCATGCGGCTACGGCGTCAAGCAGAGCCTGGGACACATCACGGTCATCAATAAACTCAAGGAAGGTGAAGCGCACGATATTCTTGTTCCACGTCGCATTCGACTTATGGCTCACGATGCCCGCCACGCGGCCTACTACCTTACCATCCTTGATGGCTATGAAGGGCTGCACGTCGGCAAAAGCCAGGTCGTGGTTCTCCTTGGGATTGAAGAAATTCCTGACTTCCACGTCGAGGTCGGGAACGTACAGGTTATTGTCTTTGTATAATGTTCTGCTGAGCGATATGAAATCACTCATTTGCTTTTCGGTTGTTACCTTTTTGACAAGAACATTACTCATTATATCCTTTTTTCACTTATTTTCGTGCAAAATTACTATTTTTTTTTCACATACACAACTTTTATGTGATTTTATGTTTAACTTGGGGGAGTGATAGTGGAGTGATAAGGGAGTTATAGGGTTTAGGTATGGTACAAAAAAAGAATTGATTGTCTCACGACAATCAATCTTCATTAACCTTAATAATCTAATACCATGAAAAACACATTGCAAAGATACTCCTTTTGGAAGTGATATGCAAGTTTTTTCGTAAGAAAATGATTGGAAATAGTTGTATTTTTACATTAATTAAATGTTTTGCCGTTCCATTTTATATATTTTTGCACTGTTTTGCCGTTTATCTTTTCTTTGTCCTCTTGTGTGAGGAGGGGTACGTTGAGTTGGAGTATCAGTTCGCTGGGTGAACTGCCTATCGTGGCGCTGACTAATGAAAACTCGCATGAATCCTCGAAGTCCTCAAAAACGGTATCGGCGAAATCGAAAGTGCGGAGTTTCTGCCACGTGCCGCTATACAGCGTGCAGACGCTCTCCTGTAACGGAGCGCCGTAAGTCTTTATTATGTATAAGGTGTCGGGGGAGATGATGCCGAGCTCGAAGCTGTTGTGCTCCGACAGACGAAGAGAGAGGATGCTGTCCGTGAGGCGTGTGAGCTTGATATTGCCCAGACCGCTGTTGATGGTGGCGGTGCTGTCAGGCTCCATTTTTTTTAATTCTACAAGGTCCTTGCGCTGCTGGGTCACAAGGTAGGGTAGGATGGTGTCGGGCATATTGACAAACGTCTCAGACGCGGTTTGTGCTGAGATGCGTATTGTGCTGAGTATGCAAAATGCTATGGATAGGATTGTCTTGTTCATACTGTTAATGGAGATTGGCGTCAGTAATTATATCGTCAGTAATTATAAGGTGTGGTTATTTCTTCAGCAGATTGTAAGCCCCGTACAGTCCCAGTTCGCCAGACTTGGAGAAGTCCCTGCGAGCCTCAGCGGTGTTGCCCTGCTTGAGGTGTACCAGTCCTCTGTTGTAGTAGGCATAGGGCATCTGTGGTGATAGCTTTATGGCCCTGGTGAGATACTCCGTAGCCTTGTCGTACTCACCATTACGGGCGTAGTACGTGCCGAGGCAGTAGAGTATCATGGCGTTGTCGGGGGAGAGGCGCATGAGATTGTTGAAGTCCTCCGTGATGCTGATATTCCGCAGTTTGCTGTTTTGGGGAGATGTGCCACTCTCATACTCAGCCATCATGGCGGAGCAGACGGCTTTCTGCCATAGGGCGACGAAATTGGTGGGTTGCTCCTTCAGTACGTTGGCGATATCATTAAGTGCATCCTGGTAATTGAGGGATGAGGAGTAGGCTACAGCTCTCATCAGCGAAAGGCGTATCGCCTCCTCCGTATCGTTGGTACGCTCTATCATGGCGGAAAGCGAGTCGATGGCCGCAAAGACCTCCATGCCATTAGTCTCGCTGATATTGCCGAGACGCATGGTGAATAGTTCGTTGTTCTTGGTGACGTGGTAAACCTCATTAAAGAACTGCGAAGCATGCTGCTCGTAGGGGATATAGGTCGATACGTCGTTGGAGTTGCCACGCGACATCGTCAGCGCTATATACGGTTGGAATAGCTCGGAGGTATATCTGTTTTGCACCTTGCCGCGATAGGCGCTGGTGTACTCGTGCTGGTTCTTGATATCGTCATCTACGACTATCTGGTTGTACTTCTCGGGGTCTATGTCGCTGAGTTTGCGCATGGCGCTGAGTTTAGCCTTGCTCCAGCGATTTTGTATGCCCATGTGCTTATTCATCTGCGCCTTCAGGATACGAAACTCATCCATCTCGGCTTTTGCCTTCATGCCCAGTCGGCGATAGCAGGCGGCACGATAGTGCAGTCCTGTCCAGAAGTTGGGAAACTGGTTTATCACCGTGCTGTAATCGCGTATGGCACCGCGCAGGTCGCCAGTGCGGTCGAGTAGGGTGGCACGATTGAAGATAGCGAGGATGTTGCCAGGCTCCAAGGAGAGGACGTAATTGAAGTCCTCTATCGCCCTATTGTCGTCGCCCACCTGCTGTCGGAGCAAACCGCGGTTGTAGTGAGCCAGGAAGTTGTTGGGGTCGTGTTCGAGGGCTGTATCGTAGTCGGACATGGCTCCCCGCAGGTTGTACAACTTGAGACGTGCTAACGCCCTGTTGATATAACAAAAAACGTTCTTGGGTTTGTAGTGGATAGCCTTAGAGAGGCAGGAGTCAGCCTGCTGCCACTTCTCGTGTTGTAAGGCGATATACCCTTTCATCCTCCATGCCTCGGCGTTATACGACTCAACCTTTATCGTATTGTCCAGCCACTGAGAAGCCTGGATGGTGTCGCCCTGCTTGAGATATGCCTCGGCCTTCATGAGGTATGGAGGGGCGTACTTCTTCCATTTACTGATGATGATGTCGAGCTGGGCGTGAACGGTATCGTAGCTGTTTTTCTCCAGATAACACGCGGCTCTATTGCACCAAAAACCCTTATTCGTGTTGTCCAGCGCTATGGCATTACTGTAGTCACTTATAGCCTCGTCATACTTGCCCTGACGTATGTACGTTATACCACGCAGGTCGTAGAGGTTGGTGATGTAGGGATTGAGTTTGATAGCCTGCGAAGCATCATCAGCTGCTCCCTGCCAGTCGTCGAGGTAGTACTTGGCGATAGCTCGCAGTTGCCACGGTTCCCACATGTAGGGCTTTTGGCTTATAGCCTGATTGAAATACTGTATGGAGAGTACATAGTCCTCATAATGAAGTGCGATTCGTCCGCTTGTAAGCAAACGATTTACGTTATACTGAGCACTCGCGTGGAGGCAACAATATAACGAAAACAATATGAAAAGAAACTTCTTGATATGGGGGATATGTAATATATATGTTTTTTTACTTGTGTGGTGCCTTTACCTTGTATCCTGTACGGAAGCGTCCCTGCAGCAGCGAGCGCAGTTTGGACTTTATCAGCTGCTTGCGCAGAGGAGATATCCTGTCGATAAACATGGTTCCCTCAAGGTGATCAAACTCATGCTGCATCACCCTGGCGAGATAGCCCCCCACCCACTCGTCGTGCTCGGTGAAGTCCTCGTCCTGATACTTTACCCTGATGCGCTTGGGACGTACCACGTTTTCACGTATGGCAGGCAGCGACAGACAACCCTCAGACGAAGAGTCGGTCTGGCTCTTGTCGTAGTCGATGATGTGGGGATTGATATACACCTTCTTGAAGCCGTCATATTCCGGCAGGTCTTCCTTGAGCAGGTCAAGGTCTATCACAACAAGTCGTATGGGCAGGCCTATCTGTGGGGCTGCCAGTCCGATACCCTCACTTGACGCAAGTGTCTCCCACATATCCTGTATGAGATTGGTGAGATTGGGGTAGGAGGGGGTGATATCTTCCGCTACTTTGCGTAGCACGGGTTGTCCGTATGTATAAATTGGTAAAATCAAGGGAGTAAAAAATTAAGAGTTAAGAATTAAGAGTTAAGAGTGGGCAACTTTGAACTGTGAACTGAACTCAGGTAGCTTTGAAGTATAATGGTTGCTGAGATGCGATCCACCAGTGCCTTGTCCTGACGAGCCTTCTTGCCTAATCCGGCAGAAAGCATCGTCTGGTGAGCCATGACAGATGTAAACCTCTCATCGTATCCCTCGATGGGTATCTCGGGGTGCTTCTTTTGCCACAGAGCCTCGAATTGCTTCACCCTTTTTAGATTTTCTGATGCTTCGCCATTAGGTTGGTATGGTTCGCCGATGATGATACGTTCCACATCCTCCCTTTTGGTGTAGTCTTCCAAGTACTGCATCAGATGAGGGGTATCTACAGTATCAAGCGCACCGGGCACTATCTGCAACACGTCGGTCACAGCGAGTCCGGTACGCTTTTTTCCGTAGTCTATCGCCAGTATGCGAGCCATCATTTACTGCTGCATCAGCAGCCATGCGTCAGGATATGTGCCCTGGAGTGACTGCTTGCACTGTGTAGCACTATCGCGAGTGTCGAATGTAGCGACTATCACGCGGTACATATTGCGCTCCTGGTTGTAAGCCACCTGAGCGTCGTAACCAGCATTCTTCAGAGTGCTCTGGAGACCCTCAGCATTAGCACGTACGCCGAAGGAACCTACCACTACAGAGTAAGCCTTCAGACCAGCACCATTTACCACGCTGACCTTTTCGGTTCTTACTGCCACGTTGTTGTTGGTGACAACAGTCTGCTGCTGTGCTGGAGCCTCAACAAGAGGTGTCACAACAGGAGCCTGCTGTACGGGCTGAGCCTGTTCCTGAACATATGGTTGTGCTTGTTGTACAGGCTGCGTAGCTTGCTGTGCCTGCTCCTGAGCTTTTGCCTTTTCGTATGCCTTACGATATGCGCTCTCCTTTGAAGAGCCACAACTTACAAATACCAAACTTGCGCAAACTGTTGCAACAAAGATAAGATGCTTTTTCATTTTGTTCTCGGTTATTAAATAATGTGTTATAAGTTGAAATAAGATGGCACAAAGGTAATAAAAAAAAAGTGGAAAAACACGACGTTTGCCTTTTTTAACATTAAAAATGTCTGAATTTATCGATATTTTTATTACATTTGCAAATAGTTACGAAAAGTAATAAAATTATTAACCAAAACTTAAACATTAAATTATGAAAACATTAGGTTATTTTGCAGCCATAGTAGGTGGCGCGGTAGCAGGTGCAACAGCAGCTCTTCTTTTGGCTCCTGAAAAGGGTGAGGACACACGTGCAAAACTTCAGAATTCTGTACAAGAACTTTTGGATAAGTACAAGGTTCAGGACACCATCAAGGAGTTCTGCGAGAAGCATAATATCAACCTGACAAAGAAGCAGGTAGAGGAACTTGTTGAAGAAGTAGCTGAAGCATAAAATTTAAATTGTTTCAAGAGTGTTTTCCAACGATCAGAACATAGAATACATAGCCCAGTTTGTAGAGGAAGCGAAACACTGGTTTGAGTTAAAGACGAAGTACACCAGACTGTCAGCAGTTGACAAGATAGTACGCATATTGACCGTCTTACTATTGTTTGTCGTTCTTTCGATAATACTGGTCATCTTTATGCTTTTCCTTTCTTTCGCCCTCGCAAGGGTGTTGGCTGATGTATTTGACAGCGAAGTGATAGGTTATCTGTGCGTCAGTGCAGTATATCTATTGTTGCTCATAGTGGTGTACATGTCTCGTCATGCTCTCATCGAGAGGCCTCTGGTACATTTCCTCATGAGTGTGCTTGCTGAAGATGTGTATAGTGAAGAACTGCTTGATAATAACAAGGAAGTATGATAGACTCTCTAAAAACATTACAGGCAAAGCGTCACTCTGTAAAGATGGAGATGAACAAGAAAGAGAGTGAGCTGAAAGGGCTTTGGGACGGGCTGTTTCATAAGGAGCAGTCTGTGTCAACCGCTTTCTCACCGACGAAGCGGGCGCTGTCATTCATCTCGTCATCAACTGTGATAATAGATGGTATGCTGCTCGGTTGGAAACTCTACAACAGATTTGGAAAGAAACGTAAACGCAGGTAGGTGACTACAGCACATGATAAAGGGCATAGTTTTCTGTAAGGAGAGCTATGCTCTTTTTTGTACAGTTAAAACAGCTCACGAAAGATATTTACTAAGTAAATATTTGTGAGTGTCGGAATTTTTGCGTACCTTTGTGACCAAATTTCTAAAAAATCGTAGTACAAAATGTATAACAACAACCATGCTATAAGTGATGCAGTAGAGCAATTGGTATCGGATGAGAGCCTTAGTATGCTTTTTCACAAGGTGCGCGATAATGTGCCTTTGCCCTCCAATACTGCGCTGAACGAGATTGTTCTCCTCGCACGTGAGATACTTTTCCCAGGTTATTTCGGACATTCCAAGGTGAGTTCCGAAACCATGAAATACCATACAGGGGTCAATGTGGAGCGTCTGTTTCGTCTGTTGAAGAAGCAAATACTCGCAGGACTGTGCTTTACCATATCGCCGGATGACGAGTGCTTCTGCGTAGATAGTATGCGCAAGAAGGCGATAGAGATAACAGAGAAAATGGTGTTGAAGCTCCCAGAGATACGCAGCATATTAGCTACAGATGTAGAGGCAGCATTCAATGGTGACCCTGCTGCTACAAGTTTTGGAGAGATAATATCATGCTATCCTGTAATAAGGACGCTGACCAATTACCGTCTGGCTCACGAACTGCATCTGCTCGGAGTGCCACTTATCCCTCGCATGATAACGGAATTGGCTCACTCGGAGACAGGTATCGACATACATCCTGCAGCCCAGATAGGTCATCACTTCACGATAGACCATGGTACAGGCGTAGTCATCGGTGCTACATGCATTATAGGCAATAATGTGAAGTTGTATCAGGGCGTCACCTTGGGTGCTCTGAGCTTCCCACTCGACAAGGATGGCAATCCGATAAAGGGCATTCCTCGTCACCCAATACTCGAAGACGATGTGATAGTATATAGTAATGCTACTATCCTGGGGCGTATCACGATAGGTAAAGGAAGCGTGATAGGCGCAAACAAATGGGTGACGGATAATGTCGCAAGAAACACGAAGATTTATAATAACTTAAAGATACACAGCGGATTTGAAAACGGAAATGGAATTTGAAATGGTAGCCAAGACCTTTATGGGTCTGGAGGAGATATTAGCACAGGAACTGGAAGCTTTAGGAGCAAAGGATGTTAAGAAAGGATGTCGCGTGGTGACTTTCACTGGCGACAAAGCGCTGATGTACAAGGCAAATTTTGCTCTTCGTACAGCTATACGCATACTCAAACCCCTCTCACACTTCACGGCGAAGTCAGCAGAGGAGGTATATGACAAGATAAAGGCAATCGACTGGAGTGAGTATATCGCTGAGGGTAAGACGTTTACCGTTGACTCTGTAGTATATAGTGATACATTTTCCAACTCGCGCTTCGTGACATACAAGGTGAAGGATGCTATCGTTGACCAGTTTAGGGAAAAGACGGGTGTGCGTCCCAACATATCTGTTGCTGACCCAGACGTTAGACTCAACGTACATATCAATGGCGAGGAAGCCACAGTAAGCCTTGACTCAAGTGGTGAGTCGCTACACCGCAGAGGTTATCGACAGGGTACTATGGAAGCACCACTGAATGAGGTCCTTGCTGCAGGTATGATACTCATGACGGGCTGGAAGGGAGAGAAGGACTTTATCGATCCCATGTGTGGTTCTGGTACCCTGCTGATAGAGGCAGCCCTCATAGCACGCAATATCGCCCCAGGAGTATTCCGTAAAGAATATGCCTTTGAGAAATGGGCAGACTTCGATGCAGACCTTTTTGATGAGATATATAACGATGATTCAGGCGAAAGGGACTTTGAACATCATGTTTATGGCTACGATATAGACTTCAAGGCTATTAACATAGCGACAGACAATATAAAAGCAGCTGGACTGAGTAATGACATAACCATTGCCCAACAGGATTTCAAGGACTTCAACGGTATAACAGAGCCGGCAATAATCGTCACTAATCCGCCATACGGAGAACGTATCTCAACAAACAACCTACTTGAAACATACAAGATGATAGGCGAGCGCCTGAAGCATGCCTTCAAGGAAGGTGATGCCTGGATACTGTCATACAAGGAGGAGTGCTTCCAGCAGATAGGACTGAAACCAAGTGTGAAGATACCCCTGTATAACGGATCGCTCGAGTGCGAGTTTAGAAAGTATCAGCTTTTTGACGGAAAGTTTAAGGCCTTCAGGGAAGATGGCGGCACGGTGAAGTCAGAGGATGACAAGAAAAAGATGGCGGAGAAACGCCAGTCATGGAAAAAGCGTGAGTATGACAGAAAGAAGGAGAATCTGATAGATAATGAGTCGGCTGACATACTCAGTTTCAACTTCACATCACTCGATAAAGAAAGAGCAAAGCGTAAGGCACAGGAGAGAAAATCACGCAAGTCATTCAATGGTGATGAAAGAAAAGGCGGAAGATCCTTCAAGAAACACGAATCACGTGCCGACAGACAGGAGAATCGCAAGAAATTCTTTAAGAAAGACGAGGAATAGTAGTTATGGTAAAGGGATGCGGTTTTATCATACTTTTGACAACAATGTGTTTGAATATGTCTGCCCAGCAACTGACAAATGATGGAGAAAGAAGTCTCAAGCAGTTTACCCTCGAAGACCTAAACTTTGGAGGGAAAAACTACAAGACTATGAATCCACAACCGCTGAAACTGTGGTGGGACGGCAACACGTTGAAAAACAGTGATGAGACACCACCTCCCGTGGACTATCCCCAGATAACGACGAGAGAGCATAATATCTACCTAAAGAAATCGGAAGAAGCTGAGGAAAAGCAGGTGACTACCGACGGAAACCGAAACCTGGTATATGGAGAACCTGTTCATCGTAACGAATTTGGAATAACAGAGGGAATATTTCTTTCGCACGACAAGAAAAAGTTTGCATTCTACCGCATGGACCAGTCGATGGTGACAGACTATCCTCTCGTAAATACAGACGGACGCATCGCATCCTGTGAGCCAGAGAAATACCCAATGGCAGGCATGACCAGCCACCAAGTGACTGTGGGGATATACGACATAGAGACGGATAGTACCATATACCTCGACTGTGGTGATCCTACTGACAGGTATTTCACCAATATCTCATGGGCGCCTGACTGCAGGAGCATTTATCTCATAGAGGTAAACAGAAAGCAGAACGTAGCCAAACTCGATCAGTACTCCGCTACAGACGGCAAATATATCGCTACGCTCTATACCGAAAAAGATGATAAATACGTAGAGCCACAGCATCCCATCAGTTTCTTACCGTGGGACAGTAAAAAGTTTATTTTGTGGAGCCAGCAAGATGGTTTTTGGCATCTGTACCTTATGAACACAGATGGAAAGATGCTAAAGCAACTTACGAAAGGCTCGTATGTGGTTATGGAGATAGTAGGTTTCTGTACGGAAACGAAGAGCGTCGTAATACGTTCCAATGAACTGTCGCCACTACAGAGCAATTTCTTCTCTGTCAACATAAAAACGGGGAAACGTACTTTACTCGATAATGGAGTAGGGGTGCACAAAGGCAAGATGTCGAAGGACGGAAACCTGTTGGCAGATGGTTACACCACTCCCGAAACACCACTCACATATAATGTGATAGACGTAAGAACAAAACACACGACGGAATACTTCCGTTATGACAATACGTGGAAAGGTTATGCAACACCAATATTTAAGCAAGGAAGCATAAAGGCCGCTGACGGGGTGACAGACCTGTATTACAGGATGGTGTTTCCACCAGACTTTGATGAAACGAAGAAATATCCCACGGTGGTCTATGTATATGGTGGCCCTCACGTACATAATGTAGAAGCATCGTGGCACTGGAACTCAAGAAGTTGGGAGACATATATGGCTCAGAAAGGCTTCATCGTGTATATACTGGATAACAGAGGCTCAGACAACCGTGGTAAAGAGTTTGAACAGGTGACATATCATCAGTTGGGGCAGATAGAGATGCTCGACCAGATGAAAGGAATAGACTTTTTACGTTCGTTGAAATATGTTGACATCAAGCGTATGGGTGTGCACGGATGGAGTTTTGGAGGGTTTATGACATTAAGTCTCATGACACACTATCCGGATATCTTCAAGGTCGGAGTGGCAGGAGGTGCTGTCATAGACTGGAAGTACTATGAGATAATGTATGGAGAGAGATACATGGGTACACCAGACGACAATCCAGAAGGATACGAGAAGACTTCGCTGCTCAATCGTGCAAAAGAATTGAAAGGAAGGCTACTCTTGATACATGGAATGAATGATCCCGTAGTGCTACCCCAGCATGCATTACAGTTTATCGATGCCTGCAATAAGGCCGATGTATATCCTGATTTCTACGTCTATCCTGGAGAAGGGCATAATATGAAAGGACATAAATCCGTGCATCTACACGAAAAGATAACGAGATATTTTGAGGAACATTTGTAAAAACAGTAAATAGTAAAACGTAACAAAAACAAATATAAGGTAATATGAATATTCTACTTTTAGGTTCTGGCGGCCGTGAGCACGCCTTAGCATGGAAAATAACCCAGAGTGAAAAATGCGATACTCTCTTTATCGCACCAGGTAATGCTGGTACAGATGGCGTAGGTGGCAAAGGAAAGAACGTAGCTATAAAAACTGATGACTTTGACGCTATTAAGGCTTTTGTAAAAGACAATGACGTAGAAATGATCGTTGTGGGTCCAGAAGATCCATTGGTAAAGGG
Organism: Prevotella sp.; assembly: GCA_017642485.1. Classification (GTDB taxonomy): domain Bacteria; phylum Bacteroidota; class Bacteroidia; order Bacteroidales; family Bacteroidaceae; genus Prevotella. The sequence goes on from JAGCPC010000139.1 coordinate 27,667, forward strand.
TATATATGACGAGCTTAACCCCATAGTTCCAGTCATAGGTCCTTCAAAGGCTGGTGCAGTACTTGAGGGTTCAAAGGATTTTGCCAAGGCCTTTATGAAGCGTCATAATATTCCTACTGCTGCATACGACACTTTTGATGGTGAGCATCTTGAAGAAGGATTGAAATTCCTCGAAACACTAAAGGCTCCTTATGTGCTAAAGGCTGACGGACTATGCGCTGGTAAGGGTGTTCTCATACTAGATACCCTCGAGGAAGCAAAAAAGGAACTTAAGGAGATGCTGGGCGGAATGTTTGGCAACGCATCAAGTAGAGTAGTAATAGAAGAATTCCTTTCTGGCATAGAGTGTTCTGTATTTGTCCTTACTGACGGTAAGAACTACAAGATACTGCCTGAGGCAAAGGACTATAAGCGTATCGGTGAAGGAGATACGGGTCTCAACACAGGAGGCATGGGATCAGTTTCCCCTGTACCTTTTGCTACGAAGGAATGGATGCAGAAAGTGGAAGAACGCATCATAAAGCCTACCGTGGAAGGTCTGGCAGAAGAAGAAATCGTATATAAAGGCTTCATCTTCTTTGGACTCATCAATGTGGCAGGTGAACCAATGGTGATAGAATATAACTGCCGCATGGGTGACCCTGAGACAGAGTCTGTGATGTTGCGTCTGAAGAGTGACATAGTAGAACTCTTTGACGGAGTAGCACATGGAAATCTTGATACAAAAAAGATAGAGTTTGATCCACGCTCAGCAGTATGCGTAATGATGGTGAGTGGTGGCTATCCGCAGGAGTATAAGAAAGGCTTTCCTATCTCAGGTATAGAGAGTGTAGAGGGCTCTCTCGTATTTCATGCCGGAACAACTGTGAAAGACGGCCAAGTGGTGACTGCTGGCGGTCGTGTCATCTGCGTTGTTTCGTATGGTGCAAACAAGGAAGAGGCTCTGAAGAAATCATTCCAAGAGGCAGAGAAGATACAATTTGAAGGAAAGTACAATCGTCGCGATATAGGTGCTGACTTGTAAATGCAGAAGTACTTCTTAAAACATACATATACCAAGATTACGCTTTGTGTGGCAATACTATTTGCCATATATCTGACGGGATACCATAAGACCTCATGTGTAGCCGGTTTGATGATGGCTTGCTTCTTTCTTACGAGAGATACGTACAGGAGTGAGAAGGCAGACAGAGCGTATGAGGCAGGTTTGTGTATCGGCATCGCTTCTATCATCTGGATATGGGCAATGGCAGCATTTCTGTTCTATCTTGTATATCTCTATGGTCCTATGAAGGTGTCTTCAAAACGTATGTTCTGGGCATCACTTATCGGGTTGCTGACTCCGTTTTGGTATTGTTTGCCATTTTGGATTTTCAGCAATATCTCATATATAACTACGATGATAGGAAAAATAAGTGAGACGATGCTATGATAGAGACTTTGGTTGAGATAGGACCCCTGGGAATGTTTCTTGCTGCTTTCCTTGCTGGCAGTTTCTTTCCTTTTTCAAGTGAGGCAGTAATGCTGGCACTATTGGCGATGGGTGTTGACCCTTGGTTGCTTATACTATATGGTACAGCAGGTAATGTACTTGGAAGCGTATTCAACTATTGTGTCGGCAGACTGGGAAAGGAAGAATGGTTTGAGAAATACCTTCATGTAAAGCCAGAGCAGATGGATAAAGCACGACGCTTCATGCGAGGCAGAGGTGCATATATGGGTTTCTTCGCTTTCATACCACTGCTGGGTTCTGCAATCACCATACTTCTTGGACTGATGCGTGCCAATATCTTCATTACCTTTTTCTCCATAACATTAGGAAAAGTACTTAGGTACATATTTTTAATATACGGAGCATATCTGGTAAACTGGTTATTGCATCTGTTCATCTGAAGGTCTTGTTAGGAGCAATGGCAGGCCATAACTTATAAAGAGCAAAAATAAGTAATAATAATAAAAGAAAACAATGAAACGATTCAGACTTGTGGACAATGTATTAGGCTGGCTGGTTTTTCTGGTAGCTGCTGTCGTATATTGTTCTACCATTGAACCTACGGCATCCTTTTGGGATTGTCCGGAGTTTATCACTACGGGTTATCTGCTTGAAGTAGGCCATCCACCTGGTGCGCCTTTCTTTATGCTTACTGCCAATTTGTTTACACACTTTGCGAGTGATGCTACACAGGTAGCAAAGATGGTCAATACTATGTCGGCAATACTCAGTGCTGCATGTATATTATTCCTTTTCTGGACCATAACTCACTTAGTGCGTCGTTTGCTCATCAACAAGTGGGAGGAACTGACTCCAGCTAAGATGATAGCAATAGAAGCTTCTGGCGTAGTAGGTGCTCTGATATATACCTTTTCCGACACCTTCTGGTTTTCAGCAGTAGAGGGAGAGGTATATGCATACTCTTCATGCTTCACAGCGGTAGTTTTTTGGCTGATACTAAAGTGGGAGGATGTGGCAGATAAGCCTGGTTCTGATCGTTGGCTCATACTCATCACTTACATGACGGGGCTTTCTATCGGTGTTCACCTGCTGAACCTTTTGTGTATCCCTGCTATTGTGCTGGTATTCTATTACAAGAAGTATCCTGATGCAGATTTAAAGGGTTCTCTGTTAGCTCTGTTTATATCAGTAATACTCATGGCTGCTGTGCTATATGGTGTGATACCAGGTATAATCACAGTAGGCGGTTGGTTTGAATTACTTTTCGTAAACCACCTAAACATGCCATTCAATACAGGTGCTATAATCTATATCGTCTTGCTCATATCAATAGTGCTGTGGGCTATATACGAGACATATAGAAACAGCGTAAAACGTGGCAATCTGGCATTCACCCTTGCGATAGGTATGTTGGGTATCCCGTTCTATGGCTATGGATTGAGTGCTGCCATAGTAGGTGCTATCATTCTGGTGGTTATATGGTTTGCTGTAAACTTCAAAAGGAGTGGTAAAAACATTGTTACCAACCGCATAAAGAATACGGCACTCTGCTGTATGCTGATGTTGATGATAGGATACTCTACTTATGCTCTAATCGTAGTACGTTCAAGTGCCAACCCTCCGATGGACCAAAATTCCCCCGAGGATATTTTTACGTTGGGCAGCTACTTGTCACGTGATCAGTATGGAGACAGCCCACTGATATACGGACAGGCATATACCTCGCAGGTAGCACTTGACATAGAGGGCAATATGTGTATTCCACGCATGAAGGAAGGTGCTCCGATATACCAGAGGGTGGAGAAAAAATCAGCGGACGAGCCAGACCGCTATTTTGTAGTACGTACAAAGGATAAGTATGTATATGCACAGAATATGCTCTTCCCACGTATGCATGATGCAGGACATGCTCAGGCATACGAAGACTGGATGGGTGGAGTAGATGGAACTGTGACAGACTATGATCGCTGCGGACAGATAGTGACGGTAAAAACTCCTACTTTCTTGGAGAATATGCGTTTCTTCCTTTCCTACCAGTGTAACTTCATGTACTGGCGATACTTCATGTGGAATTTTGCAGGACGTCAGAATGACCTCCAAAGTAATGGTGAGTCGGAGCATGGCAACTGGATAACAGGATTCTCCGTGATAGATAATGCCATGCTTGGTGACCAGTCTAAGTTGCCAGATGAACTAAAGGAGAATAAAGGACACAACGTATTCTACTGTATGCCTCTCATCTTAGGTTTGATAGGATTATTCTGGCAAGCTTACAAGGGTAAAAAGGGCATACAGCAGTTCTGGGTAGTGTTCTTCCTCTTCTTTATGACAGGACTTGCTATCGTCATTTACCTCAATCAGACACCTATGCAACCACGTGAGCGTGATTATGCCTATGCAGGCTCGTTCTATGCCTATGCTATATGGTGTGGCATGGGTGTGGCTGCTATAATAGACCTCATAGCGCGCAAACTGAAGAGTGAGAGCGTGCTAATAGCCTCCGTTGTGGCTCTGCTCACTTTGATAGTACCATTGCAGATGGCTTCACAGACGTGGGATGATCACGATCGTTCAGGTCGCTATACATGTCGTGACTTTGGTCAGAACTACCTCATGTCCATGCAGGATGAAGGCTATCCTATTATATTCACCAATGGTGACAACGACACCTTCCCTCTGTGGTACAATCAGGACGTAGAGCAAGTGCGCACTGACGCTCGTGTCTGCAACCTGTCATACCTGCAGACAGATTGGTACATAGATCAGATGGTACGTCCAGCATGGAATTCTCCTTCGCTGCCTATCACATGGCCACGTATCAATTACTGCTCTGGTACAAACGAATATGTAGAAATAAAGCCAGAATACAAGCAACAGGTAATTGATTTCTACGCTACCAATCCTAAGGAGGCTCGTGAGCAGTTTGGCGATGATCCGTTTGAGATTCATAACATATTGAAATACTGGGTTCGCAATAACAAGGATGATGATGAGTTGCACATTATTCCGACGGACACATTATATCTCAATATTGACAAGGATAAGGTGCTGAAATCTGGCATGATGCTCCCCAAGGATTCTACTGGTAAAGTAATGGAGATACCAGATCGTATGGCGATAAGTCTCACGGGTAAGCGTTCTCTTTACAAGGGTGACCTTATGCTTCTTGAGATGGTAGCCAACAGCAACTGGACACGTCCGCTATATGTGGCGCTTACCGTAGGTGCTGAGAATTATATGAACCTTGGCGAGAACTTTATTCAGGAAGGTCTTGTCAACCGTATCACCCCATTCCATACAAATGAGAAGAACAACTTTGATACGGAAAAAGTTTATACCAACCTCATGACACGATTTAAGTTTGGTGGGTTGGATAAGCCAGGACTTTATTTAGATGAAACTGTCACACGTATGTGCTATACACATCGTCGTCTTTTTGCTATGTTGATAAAGCATTTGCTCGACGAGGGTAAGAAGGATAAGGCCATTAAAGCAATAAAATATGCTGACAAGATGCTGCCGGAGTACAATATCCCATATAACTTTATGGGAGGTGGACTCGACTTTGCCGAAGCCTATTATAAGTTGGGTAAAAAAGCGAAAGCAGAGCATATTCTTGGCAAGATGTACAAGAACTGCTCTCAGTATATGTCTTACTACCTTGGACAGAAACAGTCTGCATTCAACTCTAATCAGCGCGACTGTATGTATAATTTGTACATCATGCAGTCCATTTTGGATATAGCCGACGAGTACGATAAATCATACGGTGACAAGATTGCAGAGTCTCTCTCTAAGTATATGCGCCTGTATGAGCAGCGTGGCGGTACATTTAATTATTGACCTTTATAAGTTTAGTAGAAAATGCTGATAGAGCAACCTTCAAAGTGGCTTAGGTGGATATATCCCAAAGCTTTGTGGAGAATAAATCCAGAGGAGCGTGCCGTATATCTTACCTTTGATGATGGGCCGATACCTGAGTCCACACCTTTTATTCTTGACACTCTTAAGGAGTATGATGCAAAAGCAACATTCTTTATGGTGGGCGAGAATGTAAAGAGACACCCTGACCTATACCAGCGTATAGTGGAAGAAGGACATCAGGTAGGCAATCATACATATAACCACATGGGATCGCTCAAGCACTATATAGTAACATACTACAACAACGTGGAGAAGGCGAATGAGGTGATACATTCACACCTCTTCCGCCCTCCCCATGGTTGGATGTGGTTTGGAGCATACAACATGTTACGCCGTAAGTATAAGATAGTGATGTGGGATCTTGTTACTCGTGACTATTCTCACCTGCTCAATGCTTTCGATGTGCTTAGAAATGTTGTGCTGTATGCACGCAATGGTTCCATCATAACATTTCATGATTCTCTCAAGTCCATCGAAAAACTACGCTACGCACTTCCTGCCTCCCTACGTTATCTCAAGGAGCAAGGGTACGAGTTTAAGGTCATAGAATAATTCATAATTAGTTTGCAAAGCTCATCACATTCGTGTCACAATTCACAATTAAAAAGGTTCTCCTACATAGTTGTTGTGCTCCGTGTTCGTCTGCCATAATAGAGTGGATGATGAACAATGATATTGAGCCTGTCATCTATTATTGCAATCCTAATATATATCCAGAAGAGGAGTATCTCATACGCAAGAATGAAATTTCCCGCTACGCAGAGAAATTAGGATTGGTCATAATAGATGATGACTACGATCACGATGTATGGAGAAAAAGTGTTAAGGGGTTGGAACATGAACCCGAAAGGGGTTCCCGTTGTATTGAATGTTTCAAACTTCGTCTGCTTCGTACTGCAAAAAAGTGCGCAGAACTTGGCATAGACTTGTTTACTACTACTCTTGCATCAAGTCGTTGGAAGTCTATCAATCAAATTAATGAAGCTGGTTTGTGGGCTGCAAAACAGGTTGATGGCGTTGAGTTCTGGGAACGTAATTGGCGTAAAGGTGGACTGCAGGAACGTCGTAACCAATTACTTCGTGAGAATGGCTTTTACAATCAACTCTATTGTGGATGTGAATATAGTATGCCCCAACCCTCTGTATGAATGTTGGAGCCTTTGCATTAGAGTAGTGAGTCATTCAGTCTAAGTCAACGACAGTAATACCCGAACCACCAAATTGTATGTGTTCGTCCCTGCAACCTATGACGTTGGGGATGGCATTGAGGTAGTTGCGTATAAGCTCCCTAAGGATGCCGTTGCCCTTGCCATGAAGAATCCTTACGTTGTGTGAACCTATCAGTATGGCATCGTCGATGAAATGCTGTACCTCAAGCAGGGCTTCGTCACCACGCATACCCCTTACATCTATCTCCTGACGGAAACCAGCCTTGTGCTCGTCTATAACCTGACGGGTCATTCTCGAATCCTTACGTGTTTGGTTGACACGCTTGTCTTCCTTTACCTCGCCGCCTCCCTGCCAGTGGTCGAGTAGGGCAGAGAGTTTGGGAGAAAGAGAAGACTCACTCCTAACCCCTCTCTGCGAGAGAGAGGAGGTATTACCTATACTGTTGGCTGATACTTGTTGTTGTTCCTCTTTCTTAACCTTCTCCGCCTTGCGCTTTGCCTGACGTTCCTTGCGAGCAAGGATTTGCTTCATCTTCTTCTCTATTGCCTCATCCTGCTGTGTGCTGTCAATGCTCTGCACCTCAGACTTAAAGTCGTTGAGGTCTTCACGCAGTCGGCGTGTGGCTTCTCTTTCGGCTTCTGCTTCACGTATCTCGCGAATGGTGTTTTCTATTCTGCGGTTAGCCTCACGGAGCAATTCCTCAGCCTGTTCTTTTGCTCTGCGCAGTATTGCCTTGCGTTCTTTCTCTATTTCCTCAACAGATGTTTCGTAACGTGTGATGGTCTTCTCGATATCCTTCTCACGCTGGTGAACTGTCTCGCGTTTGCGCTCCCAATACTTCTTGTCCCTGACGATGTCCTGCAGGTATTTGTCAGACTGAATGTAGTCCTGCCCCACAATGTCTGAGGCATCGCGTATCACGCTTTCGGGCAGTCCTGTCTTGCGTGCTATCTCTATGGCGAAGGAAGAACCTGGTCTGCCTGTCTGCAGTTGAAACAGTGCCTTCATCTCATGTCGGTCATAGAGCATAGCACCGTTAATGACTTTGGATGCCGCCTCTGGAGCCTCGTTTTCCTGTCTTGTGGCAAAGTCCTTGAGGTTCTGATAGTGGGTGGTTATGATGCCCCATGCACGTTTCTCGCAGAATTGCTTTAATACGGCTTCGGCTATGGCACCGCCAATCTGGGGTTCGGTACCGCCACCAAACTCGTCAATGAGCAGTAGGCTTTTGCTGTTGGCATTTCGTATCATCATCTTCATATTAAGAAGGTGTGATGAATATGTCGATAGGTCATCCTCGATGCTCTGTTGGTCGCCTATGTCAATCATTATGTTCTCAAATGTGCCACAGGTGCTACGGTCGCCAAGCGGAACGGACAGTCCGCACTGCAACATGTACTGCAACAGTCCGACGGTCTTCAGACATACGGACTTGCCACCAGCATTAGGACCAGAGATTATGAGAATGACCCCACTCCTAACATCCCTCTGTAGGGAAGGAACAGAATCCTTGTTATTTAACTCTATATCCAGTGGCACTACGTTTCTACCTTGTTTCTGTAGTGACTCTCGTAGTAGAGGGTGTATGGCTCTGATCCAGTCTATGTGAGGGTGGGGGAGCACTTCTGGTTCGAAAGCCTCAAACTGGTCGGCAAGCTGTGCCTTTGCCTGTATGAAGTCTATCTTCGCAAGGAACTTCACTGACTCAAGTATTCCGTCGGCATCAGGACGCAGTTTGTCACTCATCTCACAGAGTATGCGTATTATCTCGCGTTTCTCCTCTGCCTCCAGTTCACGTATGCGGTTGTTTGCCTCCACCACAGCCGTGGGTTCTATGAAGAGTGTCTTGCCCGTTGCCGACTCATCATGCACTATGCCCTGTATCTTGCGTTTCATGGCGGGTGCTACGGGTATCACGAGTCTGCCGTCGCGCATCGTCGGTGTGACATCCTTGTCTATATGTCCCTCAGCCTGAGCCGAGCGCAGTATGGCACTTAGTGTTTTTGATACGCTTCCCTCCATTTTTTTCTGTTCCATACGGATATGGAAGAGGGCTGATGATGCCTGGTCTTTTATGTGACCGAACTTATCGAGTATTCCCTGTATGCTGCGTATGTCGTTGTTGAATGTGAGAACATTCTTCGACAACTGGTGCAGGTGAGGATATCGTGGTGGTGTGGAGTCGTCTATCGGGGCAAGAAACTGCTTGATGCCCGATATGGTGATAAGACACCTCATGAGGTCAAAGAGTTCCTGTTCCTCCATGTGTGTCCCTTTCAGTTTCAGTCGTGCCACACTCTGCCTGACGTCAAAGAAATAGCTGAGGGGGAAGTCGTCTTCCTCCTCGCGTATTCTCCGAAACTCCTTTATCTCGCTCAGTCGGGTGTTTATGGCATCAGCGTCAGTCATAAACTCCATGTCGCCCACGCACTCCCATCCGAGAGTGCTCAGGCAATTGCCTCTCAGCATCTTGCGGATTTCAGAAAATCCTATCTTCTTTTCAAAGTTGTCAGGGTAAATCAATTTCTTAATTAGTAATTAGAAATTAGAAATTAGGAATTATTTGTTAATCCTCCATCAGTTTTCTGTAGCGCGGACGCTTTATCTCGTCAGTACCTAAACGGCGTGCCTTGTTAATCTCGTAGTCTGAGTAAGAGCCTTCAAAGAAGAACACCTTTCCGTCACCCTCGTAGGCAAGGATGTGGGTACATATACGGTCGAGGAACCAGCGGTCGTGCGAGATAACTACAGCACATCCTGCAAAGTTCTCCAGGCCCTCCTCAAGGGCTCGCAGAGTGTTTACGTCGATATCGTTGGTGGGCTCGTCAAGAAGCAGCACATTGCCTTCCTGTTTCAGAGCGAGCGCAAGTTGCAGCCTGTTACGCTCACCACCTGACAATACTCCGCAGAGTTTTCCCTGATCATTGCCTGAAAAGTTGAAGCGTGAGAGGTACGCACGAGCGTTGACATCTCTGCCACCCATGCGGAATGTCTCCACACCTTGTGAAATGACGTCATAGACCGACTTCTTGGGGTCTATATCCACATGCTGCTGGTCAACGTATGCCAGTTTCACTGTTTCACCCACCTCAAAGGTTCCGGCATCAGGTTTCTCCAGTCCCATGATAAGTCGGAAGAGTGTAGTCTTACCAGCACCATTAGGACCTATGACACCCACGATGCCGTTTGGTGGCAGCATGAAGTCGAGGTTCTTGATGAGTACCTTCTCCGTTCCGTCAGCCTGTGGGAACGATTTGCATACTCCCTTAGCCTCAATAACCTTGTTACCCAGACGCGGACCGTTGGGAATGAATATCTCCAGACGCTCTTCGCGCTCCTTTGTCTCTTCGTTGAGCATAGCATCGTAAGAGTTCAGACGTGCCTTACCCTTTGCCTGGCGTGCCTTTGGAGCCATACGAATCCATTCCAACTCACGCTCGAGAGCCTTCTGGCGCTTTGATGCCGTCTTCTCTTCCTGAGCCATTCGCTTGGTCTTCTGGTCGAGCCATGAAGAGTAGTTGCCCTTCCAAGGAATGCCCTCACCACGATCGAGTTCAAGAATCCATTCCGATACATCGTCGAGGAAGTAACGGTCGTGGGTTACGGCAATAACTGTTCCTTCATATTGCTGTAGGTGTTGCTCCAACCAGTCTATTGACTCAGCATCGAGGTGGTTGGTGGGCTCATCGAGAAGCAGCACATCGGGTTTCTGAAGCAGGAGCTTACACAAAGCCACACGCCTGCGCTCACCACCTGAGAGGTTCTTTACAGAGCTATCACCTTGAGGACAGTTGAGAGCTGCCATTGCCCTCTCGAGTTTAGAGTCCATGTTCCACGCATCGGTGGAGTCGATGATGTCCTGCACCTCAGCCTGTCGCTGCATCAGTTTGTCCATCTTGTCGGGGTCGCCGTAGTACTCCTCCAGTCCGAATTTCTGGTTTATCTCGTCATACTCCCTGAGAGCATCATATACATGCTGTACACCCTCTTGCACGTTTTCCTTCACGGTCTTTGTCTCGTCGAGTGGAGGATCCTGTGGCAGGTAGCCTACCGTGTATCCTGGGCTCCATACCACCTCACCCTGAAACTTATCGTCCAGTCCGGCGATAATTTTCATCAGGGTTGACTTACCCGCACCGTTTAGACCCACGATGCCTATCTTCGCTCCGTAGAAGAACGAGAGGTATATGTTCTTTAATACTTGCTTTTGGTTTTGTGGGATGATTTTTGAAACTCCCACCATTGAGAAGATTATCTTCTTGTCGTCAACTGTTGCCACTTACTACTAATTGAAAATTGAGAATTGAAAATTGAAAATTGAGAATTGTGAATTATTCACGCTCCATTTCGAGTGAAGCCCAGATGAATGGTCCTACGCCCTTAGGGTCGTTATCCCTGATGGGTTCTGACATGTAGTATTCGAATGTTCCGTCACGCCTTGGGTTGTTGTCTGGTCCCAGACCAGAAACGGCGCAGCAGTCAGTGAGTGATATTGTCATGTCGGGATTCACCTTTATCATCTTTTCTATGATGGCGTTGTAAGCCTTCACACCAGCCTCTTTGAACTCTGGCTCAGGCAGGTAGCCCAGTCGTGAACCCTTGAGCAGTACGTAGGTGAACATAGCCGATGCTGTTGACTCGAGGTAGTTCTTGTCAGACTTTACGTCCATCACGTCAAACCACAGTCCGCTGTCCTTGTCCTGATATTTCACTGCTGCCGCCATAGCCTGGTGCAGAATGTTGATTACCTCTGCACGACGGGCATAGTCTTGTGGCAGGGCATCGAGTATCTCGGTCATCGCCATCACGAACCATCCCATAGCTCTTGCCCAAGTGTGCTTTGACAGTCCTGTCTCCTTGTCAGCCCAGAACATGGAGTGTGTCTCGTCCCAGGCATGCTTCCACAGTCCTGTCTTCTCGTCGTATGTGCGACGGAAGGTCTTCGTTATCTGGTCAACGGCATCGTCGTAGTATTTCTTTGCCTGCTTCTTTCCTTTCAGTTCCTGAGCCGAGAGGGTATAGAATGGCAAACCCATATATATGCCGTCGAGCCACACTTGGTTGGCATATATCTTCTTATGCCACCATACGCCCTCATTCGTCCTTGGGTGGTTCTCTAATTGCTTGAAGAAGGTAGGCAGAGCGTTTGTCACCTTTGTCTCGGGGAAGAGGCGGTTGTACTGCAGCAGCAGGCGTGCAGGACGTATGTTGTCGAGGTTAAACTCATCATAGTTGTAGCCCACCACCGAGCCGTCCTCCTTCACCATCTGTCCAGGGTACCTACCTACATAGTTGGCAAAGATGGTGTCGCCGTAGGTCTTGTAGCAGTCCAGTATAGCCTCCAGCTCCAGTCCCATACCATAGTTCCACTTGCCTTGCGGACGTTTCTCAGGGTTGGTGAAGTCAAGGTATATGGGGTTGGGCACTCTCTGCATCTCGCTCCATGCCATCCACTCCGAGTAACGGCAGTAAGGAGCCTTTGAGAGCAGTTCCTTGCCGTTTACCTTCACGTTTTCTATGTATATGTCCTTGGAGCGTCCTGAATAAAGTATTGGCGCATCGGTAACGCCGTTGAACGAGCAGTTCTTTACGTAGATATCGTAAATCTGCGCATCCTTCTCAAGTCCGTCTATGCGTATGCCGTACTTTGACTTTTGGCTTGTCACGTTCTCCATATACACATTGCGCACAGTAGGTATATATATACGTGGTGATGGTTCGCTTGGTTCGTAGTTGAGGTTTATGCGCATGACAGACCTCTTGCATTCTCCTACCTCTATGTTGCGCATGTAGATATTCTCCGTCACGCCGCCTCGGCATGAGTTTGTCTTGATGCGCAGCACACGGTCGAGGTTGGGTGAGTCCATCTTACAGTCCTCAGCAAAGACGTTCCTTACGCCTGCCGATGTCTCACTGCCCAGTACCACACCACCGTGTCCATCCTCCATCACGCAACGGCGCACTATGATATTCTGCGATGGTATAGGTGTGCGATGTCCGTCGGCATTGCGTCCTGACTTGATGGCTATGCAGTCGTCGCCGGTGTGGAATATGCAGTCCTCTATCAGCACGTCTTCACATGACTCTGGGTCACACCCGTCGCCGTTAGGTCCTTCGTTGGTTACTGTGACTTTGCGTATCGTTATATTCTTAGAGAACAGAGGGTGCATCACCCAGAAGGGTGAGTGTACCATCTGCACACCCTCAATGAGTATGTTCTCGCATGATACGAGGTTCAGCAATTGCGGACGCAGTCCGTGTCCCATACCGAATACACGTTGCTCCGTAGGTACTCCGTCGTCCATCATTTTCTGCAGGGCCTGACGGTTGGAGAGCATATTGCCCTCAGCATTCTTCTCGTATTTCGCTATTCCCTTGTATGGAATGCGGTTCTGGCACTCCTTTGTGATGCCCTCCTTAAACCCGAATCTGGGGTTGCCGTTCCATTGCCACCAGGTGTCGTTGCTTCCGTTGCCATCTATGGTTCCTTCGCCTGTGATGGCTATATTCTGCGCCTTGTAGGCGTAGATGCATGGTGAGTAGTTTATGCAGTCCAGTCCCTCCCAGCGTGTCACCACATTGGGGTATAACTCGGGTTGGAAGGCGAAGACTATCCTTGCATCTTTCTGTATCTCGAGGTTCACGCCTGACAGCAGACGTATGGCTCCCGTCTGGTATGTGCCGGCAGGGATAACGACCTTACCGCCACCAGCCTTCGAACATTTCTCTATTGCCTTGTTGATAGCCTTCTGGTTCTTGGCAGCATCGGCCTTTGGTGAAGCGCCGTATTTCTTTACGTTATAGGTCTTATCCTTGAAGGTTGGTGCTACGATGCGACTCTCTATCTGCTTGTAGAGTGCGGTGTCCCAACCTTCGGCTTTTACCGAATTGACAATTGAAAACTGACAATTGAAAATTATGATTACGAGCAAAGAAAGGATTTTCTTCATGTTGTGATTTAGGGTTTATTACCCCCTCCAACTCCCCCAATGGGGAGGGAAGGGGGTGGTTCGCTATTAGTGCTTTCTTCAAATAGGTCTCCACCATGGGGGAGATTTAGAGGGGCTTTATTCCTCTTCAGGCTTCATATTAGTATAGACGGTCTGAACGTCGTCAAACTCCTCGAGTTTCTCTATCATCTTGTCGATGGTGGCACGCTGCTCTGCGTCAACGTCCTTCAGGTCGTTAGGTATGTAGGTAAACTCACCACCGATATCCTCGAAGCCCTTCTCCTCAAGGAACTTCTGTATCTGTGCGTATGACTTCGGATCGCCATATACTGAGATGGTTGTCTCGTCCTTCTCCTCGTCGTAGTTCTCATCAAACTCGTCGTCCACGTTGAAATCTATGAGTTCCAGAATGAGGTCGTCCATGTCTATGCTGTCATTCTTCTTGAATGTAAAGACGCACTTGTGGTCGAAGAGGAACGAGAGCGAACCCGTAGTACCGAGGTTGCCGTTGAACTTGTTGAATACTGAGCGCACGTCAGCTACGGTACGGGTGGTGTTGTCGGTCAGAGTGTCAACAAACACTGCTATGCCGTGAGGGCCATATCCCTCGTATGTCACCTCCTTGTATTCTGACTGGTCTTTGCCCATTGCGTTCTTTATGGCGCGCTCGATGTTGTCCTTCGGCATGTTCTCACGCTTACATGTAGCGATGATAGAACGCAGTGTAGGGTTTGTGTCGGGGTCAGGACCGCCAGCCTTCACGGCTATTGCTATCTGCTTTCCCAAACGTGTAAATGTCTTTGCCATGTGGCCCCAACGCTTCATCTTGGTGGCCTTACGATATTCAAATGCTCTTCCCATTGTTTTATTTAGTTGAATGTTTTATGTTTAAAGTTGAATGAAATATCAGTCGCCTATCTCAGCTCAGCCCCAAGTTGTTTCTTAAGGTTGGTGATGAGTTTCTGCATCACAGCGTCGATAGCTTTGTCGTTGAGAGTGCGCTCGCTGTCTTGCAGTACGAAGTTCACGGCGTATGACTTCTTGCCCTCGGGCAGTTTGTCGCCCTCATATACATCGAAGAGCTCCACCTTCTTCAGCAGTTTCTTCTCCGTCTGACGTGCTATCTTCTCCACTTCGCTAAACTCCGTGCTCTTGTCGATGAGCAGAGCCAGGTCGCGTGATACGGCAGGATACTTAGGTATTTCGGTGAAGTGTACGGCAGACTTCTTCACGGCGTTGGTCACTGCAGTCCAGTTTATCTCGGCATAATATACCTCATTGTTTATCTCTGCCTGCTTGAGCAGTTTAGGGCTTACTACGCCCATCTCTATCATCACCTTGCCACCACGGTTCATCATGCGCAGTCCGGTAGCGAATAGGTCGCTGTCCGTCTTCTCCGTCACGAGCATTCCCTGTGGCATTCCAATGCGGCCCAGTATGTTATCCACATGTGCCTTCAGTTCGTAGAATGTAGAGTCCTCGTTAGGGTGTATCCACGAACCTTCCACACGCTTACCCGTGATCCATAGTCCCATGTGGCTTTCCTCTGCATACGCCTTCATTGGGTTCTCGTCATCTACCTTGTCGTTGAAGTGCTGGTAGCAGTTGCCAAACTCAAAGAACTTCAGGTTAGGCATACGGCGGTTGGCATTGCGCATGATGCTCTCCAGTCCGCCGAAGAGCAGAGTCTGACGCATCACGTTGAGGTCGCTTGACAGGGGATTGACTATTGTCACCAACTTATCGGCAGGGTATGCCTTGAGGTCGGTGTAGTATGCGCCCTTGGTGAGTGAGTTGTTGAGTATCTCGTTGAATCCTGCACCCACCAGCTGTTCTGCCACGAGGTTCATCAGTTTGTGGCGCTGATCCTCGAAGTCCTTCACGGTGAGTGTTGATTTGAGCTGCGTAGGTATCTCCACGTTGTTGTAGCCGTAGATGCGCAGTATGTCCTCCACCACGTCGCAAGGACGCTGCACGTCCACGCGGTAAGCCGGCACAGTGATATCCACACCCTCATTGTCCTCCTTGTTTATCTTTATCTCGAGGCTCTGGAGTATGTTCTTTATTGTGTCGTTGCCTATCTTCTTTCCTATGAGGTTATCCACATAGCTGAAGTCCAGACGCATCTCAGGGTCGGCTATTGGGTTAGGATACACATCCTTTATCTCCATGCTCACCTTGCCGCCTGCCAGCTCCTTACACAGTATTGCCGCCTGCTTCAGGGCGTAGATAGCTCCGTTGGGGTCTATGCCGCGCTCGAAGCGGAATGAGGCATCGGTGGATAGTCCGTGGCGTCGTGCTGACTTACGTATCCATGTGGGGTGGAAGTATGCTGACTCCAATACCACGTTCTTCGTTGTCTCGTAGGTGCCTGAGCCCTTGCCGCCGAATACGCCTGCTATGCACATAGGCTCCTCAGCATTGCATATGGCGAGGTCGTGCTCACCCAGTGTGTGCTCCTCACCGTCGAGGGTGACAAACTTCTTGCCTGCGTTCTGGTCCTTCACGATTATCTTGTTGCCCTTCACCATGTCGGCATCGAAACAGTGCATAGGCTGTCCATAAGCCATCATGATGTAGTTGGTGATATCAACGATATTGTTGATGGGGCGCAGACCTATCACGGTGAGTTTGTTCTTCAGCCACTCAGGTGACTCCTTCACCTCGCAGTCGGTGATGCTCAGGCATGCATAGCGACGGCAAGCCTCCGTGTTCTGTATCTCTACCTCTATTGGCAGGTCGTGGTTGTCCACGCTGAATGCATCGCAGCTGGGCTTCGTGAGTGTGGTATCCTTGCCGTTAGCCTTCATCCATGCGTAGAGGTCGCGAGCCACTCCGTAGTGTGAGAGTGCATCGGCACGGTTGGCGGTGATATCCACCTCAATGAGCCAGTCGCTCTCCAGGTTGTAGTACTCCGCAGCCGGTGTGCCCACCTTGGCGTCCTCAGGCAACACGATGATGCCAGAGTGGTCTGTGCCTACGCCTATCTCGTCCTCGGCACATATCATGCCACATGACTCCACGCCTCTGAGCTTTGACTTTTTGATTTTAAACTCTTTGTCGCCGTCGTAGAGCACGCAGCCTAGGTCGGCTACTATCACCTTCTGTCCTGCTGCCACGTTGGGTGCGCCGCATACTATCTGCGAAGCCTCCTCCCTGCCCAGGTCAACGGTGCAAACGTGCATGTGGTCGCTGTCGGGGTGGGGTTCACATGTCAGCACCTTGCCTACGTAGAGACCTTTCAGTCCGCCCTTGATGGTCTGCACTTCTTCCAGCGCTCCCACTTCAAGTCCTGTACTTGTCAGCGCCTTGGCAACCTCGTCGGGTGTCATGTCGAAACTGACATACTCTTTAAGCCATTTATAAGATATGTTCATTGTTGTGTGTTAGGGATAAATTCTAATTTCAGTACAAAGGTACTATTTTTTTCTGATATGGCAAAATAAATAAGGTAGTAAAATCAATTTTAATTATTCATTATTCACTATTCATTTCGGACAGGAAGGTTTTTCGAAATTGCAGAAAACGAGTATCAAAATTTTTTATATTATATATTATATA
>JAGCPC010000025.1 GCA_017642485.1 Prevotella sp.
GACGAACTCATAGGCGTGACCAACGTGCTGAACCTGAAGATGTTCTTCTACTCACAGTCAAAGAACAACACCAGCCGATGGGCATGGGCACAGCCAGCTACGCTGTCATCGTCTGTGGTAAACGTTATGCCTTCCGATGCTATGTACAAGGTATTTGAGAATGTGTCATTCTCACGTGACGGTTCGATAAAGCTATTCGACGGCATCGACGAAGATGGTACGCTGAACCACCTGCAGCTCGTGCATAACTACAACGAGGATAACGAGAACCTGCCAAACTTAACGCTGCTCGCAAAGGCAACAGACCTGGACGGCGAGGAATATGATGCGCTCCACTTCTTCGAGAAGGGCGGCTACACCTACGTGGGTACGGGTATCTCTATCAACGACTACAAGAAGTATGACGAGAACCTCCACCAGCTGGTAAGCACCATAGGTTCAATGATAAACAGCGGCACAAGTCTCGGCACAAAGCTTGAAGGACTGCCCGCTCCACGTATCAAGGACAACGGCGATGGCTCGGCTACCATTACTAATAATAATGTGTCGGCTGTGACATACTATATGACCAGCGCTTCTGCCGACGAGACATGGGATGCTGAGTACATCAAGACGAATGGACTGCCTACGACGGACTTCTTGACACAGAAGTTCCCAAGCAACGTATATGTATATGCTATCTCCTACGTAAGCGGAACACTCTCTGCTGTGGCAAAGGCTGAGGTGAAGGGTACTACTAAGCGTTACTTCCATCGTGAGAATACCGACGCTGCGGCTGAGGGATCGGAGACAAGCGTAAGCTATGAGTACAACGCAAGCTCCATCACAGTGCCTTACAACCAGTCTTTCCGCAAGAAGGGTTACTCAGTGACACAGTGGAAGGTGAAGGGCTCAAGTCCTGCAGTATATTACTACCCAGGACAGACTATCACTGGCGCAGGCATCATAGCACAGGATATCTACCTTGAGGCTGTATGGACACCTAACACCAAGAAGATTACCGACACCAACGCAAGCCAGACGGCAGCACAGCGCACCGTGACATGGAACTTCCTGCAGAGCGAAGGTGCACCGGCACTGTCACTGGAGTACGGTTCTACGAAGGTGGCACAGCAGGGCTTCATCGTGGGTCAGATGGTATTCAGCAATGATCCTGGCGACCACATCGACGTGGTACTCGACATCGATGCTGACAATACCTCTACACTACCTGGCGAGAGCGATGTATATAACGGTAAGTTCAACAACAAGCAGAACAGCTTCACCGACCCAGTGAAGTACCTTACGGAGTTTGCTCAGGTAAGGACTGGTACGAAGTTCACCTTCCCATCTGTATATGGCATGACGGTGACGTTCAAGCAGGCTGACTTCGAGAAACCTGATGGCACAGGTAAGCGTGAGTGTGACAAGACATACGTCACGCAGTCATCACTCACTGACGGTACGCTGACTAATCCTGGTCTTACGACAACGGGTACGGGTGCCATAGCTGTTGACGGTAGCGGTATCTCCACTGTAGCAACCAACAACCTCGCTACTGGCGGTATATTCAACTACGCTGGTGTTGACACACTCGCTACGCTGATAGCAAGGGAGTGCGCAAGGTATGAGGACCCATCTGCCGAGACATCGTCAAAGACGGTGGGAACACTGAACAAGGGTACGGCATTCATGCACAGCCTGTCAGTGACCTATCCTAAGCTCTACGACTTCACCAAGGAAGTTAACTTCCCAGAGGGACATGTGTATATCTTGCCTAACTATGAGACCATGACTGAGGACTCAATCAAGGCAAGGGCTGCAAAGGTAACTCTCAGTGAGACGAAGAAGAACTGTAAGGGACGCTATGTTGCAGGCACAACGGTGGATATCAACGTAGTGCCAGGTTACGGATTCTACTTCGAGGAAGGAAATCTTGGCGACGTTACTACAAGTGGTCTGGATGGCACAATGACTATAGAGCAGAAGAGGGCATACGGCTCATTCACTGTTACAGACGCACCTGTGCTGACCATCAACTTGCGTCAGAACACCATATATAATTACGATGTATCATGGACACCGCTTAATGCCGGTTCCGTAAGAATAGCGTCCAACACGGGTAAGGATGCGGTTGACGAATACCTTGCATTCCCTAAGGACTCAACGATTAACATCACTCCTATTGCCAAGGTTGGCTATCAGTTTGACCGTTGGCAGAACGAAATGGGAATCGAATATGTTACATCTTCACCAGGTGAAGGTCAAGTTCTATTCCCAGCTGACGTTACGAAGAATACCAACGGTATGCTGACCGTAGTAGTCAACGAGGCCAACGCTACTGCTAAGTACGTGGCTGTATTTAAGCCAAGTTTGAGCGGTACGACATATTACGAAGTGCCTAACGCTGGTAGGTTTATATCACTTACGGAGTTTGCGGACTTCAATGAGATATGGCCAAGTGATATAGAGGGCAGAACAGCTGCAGATAGTACGAAGGTGTTTGAGTACTACCACTTCCCTAAGAGCCGTACATCTACCGCTCTGTATATCCCTACAAACTACACGCTCTACAAGCCTGGATACACGCTGAGGAACTGGGTTTACATAAAGGACTTTGATCCTGCAAATCCATCAACCTTATATCCAGAAGAATATATACAGGAATACTTCATCGGTAGCTATTATTACTTTGATGAAGAAGGTGAGACACGCCATATCCTCCCAGTCTTCAAGGAGAATGATCCAACAGGTGATAATGACGAGAAGGTGTTTGACTACCGTACCACTACGGCTGACATCACATGGGACTTCCGTACAGCATACTTCGCACAACACCTGAACTTCCCTGAAAAGACGGAGTTTGATTACGCAACGCACACTGTTATCAACGGCGATTTGGAGATTGATGTGCCTCTGCACATCAATGGTGTGGCAGATAATACTACGCTGGATGAATGGTGCCACTTTGACGACGGAACGGTAATCACCATACCGTCAGGTCTCGGTGCCAAGTTCACGCTCGCTACGTATAACAAGTTGACAAATACGACGCTCGACGGCGTAGTGCCACTGGAATATACCATGCGTACGGAGAATGATATACCGGTATATTACTACACCTACACTACGCAGAACACTGCAACAACCGTTGACCTCGTGATAGGTAAGGACCACACCTACTACAAGAGCATACGTGCACAGTTGCCAAGTGCCGACAAGGTGACGCTGACTACTAAGTCAAACAACGACGTATGGGGCAGCATAGAACTCCTGAAGGCTAATACCACGCAGGAACTGATAGATAATGCTGAGGCTGCGTCTGACGTTACCTATACTACGGAGGGCAACGTATATACGATGTCACTCGGTTCGTACGTCAAGATAAAGGCTACACGCGAACGCCTCTATGAGTTGAAGGCATTCGTGATAGACGGCGATACCGTAAGCATCGTGACAAGTGATGACAGGGCAGCAGCAGCGGCGAAGGGTTATGCCGTGACCGTTCCTGCGGGTACGAACAAGGAGTACTCACTGATATTCCGTCTGTTCTCCTACGCTACTACCGTGGAGGCATTATATGGCGACCGACTGAAGCACCAGATAACATTCTCTCCTGGTACACAGGCTGCCGGCGAGGCTCCTGGCGTACAGGTGGTGGAGGACGGTGAGTCATTCACCATGCCGACAAAGAACCAGACACTCTACCTCGAGGGTTACACCTTGAAGTCATGGGAGGATGAGGACGGCAACACCTACAACTGGGGCGCGGTATATACTCCTGACCATAACCTGTATCTCTCTCCTGTATTCGAAATCAACGAGTTCACACTCTTTGATATCCCTGCTGGAGGTGTCACGGTAACGTGGCCACTGGCAACGGGTGACGACCCGACATACGGCGGCGCTCCACTGCTGAAGTACCAGAGAAGCTCGGGCGTATATGTAGCACAGCTGAAACTCAGCGAGGAAAGGTTTATCGACGTGAAACTGGACATCGACTGTACGGCATCCACTGCAAAGGTCGATAACAGCGCATCAACGGTACGCTGTCAGGTGAACACGGGTTCTGTGATAGGCGTGCCTACCAACAGCAACACCAAGATTACCATATACACCGTAAACGGCGAACTGTCATCAACAAAGATTGCCGGCTCTACGAAATATACTCCGCAGCTCGATGCTGGTTCTACACGCGATTACTACGCTACGGTGACATACACTGGTGACGAGGCAACGCAGAACATAGAGTTTGCTGGCGATGCTGGCTACTTCAAGATGGTAAAGGCAGAGTACGGCAAGGTAAACAGCGACGGTCTGCCAAAACTGGACTATGTGACCATCAACAACATAGCACTGGGCTCTTACGGTACTGCATACGAGTCAAAGACAATCAGCGAACTGGTGGACAACCACACAATCACCATTCCTATAACGCTGAGCACCGAGGCACTCGTTATGCCAAAGGTAAAGGCTGAGGCAGACAAGGGCGATGCACTGGTAAGCGTAAGCCAGGCTACCGTGGAAGAGCCAACGGCAACCATCATCGTCAAGACGGCGACAGGTTCTCCTGTAGGCGTATATAAGGTGGTGTTCGATCCATCAAAAGAATCTGTGGAAGATCCTGCTCTGCAGAAGATAGAGATGAACGGTATGCTCGTAAGGGCACGCAACGTGGGTGGAGACCTCGTGGACTACCTCGAGGCTGGCACGAAGATGAGTGTCAATGGTGCCATCACCATCACCTTCAACCACGACATGAGTGCTACGGACCTCGCTGGCGGTACCAACAGACTCGGACAGGATATGACGGCTAACTCGGCTACGGCACTGACGTTCCGCTACTGGGATCTCGATGTCAATACCACCTATACGTTCACCATACCTGCAAGCACGCTGAGCGACGTATATGGCAACGTGTTCGACGAAGCTATAAGCTTCAGCTTCACTACGGCGGCTACGTCACAGGTGATACACCACAAGAATATCAACTTCGTGGTGACACACAGGCAGACGCACAGCTTCAATACCGCTGACCCAACGCAGAACTACACCTCTACGGCAAAGCGTCAGGTGGCAAGTGACGAGTTGATAGCCAACCTCACCAAGGCGGGCATAGCATACGGTACCATCGATGAGGGTATAGCACTGGCTCATGCGGCTTCTTCTGACAGCCGATACTACATCTTCGTACCTGACGGCGAATACCAGCTGAAGGGCAACCGTGCTACGGATGCGGTAAGTAACGCTAACAGCGCTGGTGCGGCACCT
Organism: Prevotella sp.; assembly: GCA_017642485.1. Taxonomy (GTDB): domain Bacteria; phylum Bacteroidota; class Bacteroidia; order Bacteroidales; family Bacteroidaceae; genus Prevotella. Next base: position 5,251 of record JAGCPC010000025.1, read on the forward strand.
GCCGACAACAGCGGTACGCTGCGTCCGGAACTGGTGACGAAGCAGATATACAACGGTATTACGGCTATCACTCGTGAGAACCTCTCTATAACGGGTCAGAGCGAGACAGGCACCAAACTGTGGAACAGACCTGAGATTGAGGGTATCTCATACACCTCTACCTTCATGGTCAACAGCGGTGTGTCAGGATTCTACGTGCAGGATATGACACTACAGAATGCCTTCGACTACAAGACGAGTATGTTGGCTCAGGGTGCAAACACTGCACAGGCAGCTCGTGCCGTAGTACTGCGTGACCGTGGTGCGAAGACCATCATGAAGAACGTGACGATGGACAGCTGGCAGGATACCTACTACAGCAACCTGTCAAATGTAAACAACGACTCACGCGGATACTTCGAGAACTGTACCATCAAGGGTTATGTCGATTTCTTCTGCGGTGACGGCGACCATTGGTTCCAGAACTGTAAGCTGATGCTGCGCAACGGCAAGAACGGCAACGCCAGCAACATGATGGCGCCTGCTACGAGCCCAGTACAGAAGTGGGGATACATATTCAAGGGTTGTGAGATAGTGGCCGAGGATGATGCTACCTACACCACATGTAACGGCAAGTTCACCTTGGCTCGTCCATGGAAGAACAGTCCTGCGATGTCACTCATCGATACTAAGTTCAATGTGCTCTCAAGTGAGGATGGCTATAAGCAGATGTCCAACTCTGGACTGGTACTCCGTATGCATGAGTACAACTCAGTGGATGGCAACGGTGCTTACCTCGACCTCTCTGGTCGTTCACTGCGTGCCTCTTCACCAGGTGCCGGCTCTTACTCAGCCGTCATGACACCTGCTGAGGCTGCCGAATACACCTTGCACAACGCACTGGGCGGAACGGACGGTTATGACCCAACACTCTACACCAAGCAGATAAGCATGAAGGGCGCTAACCTCACTACGCTGGATCGCTCACTGACATGGGACGCACAGTCAGAGGCTCTCTGCTACTTCATCTTCCGCAAGAACGCAAGCGACGGCTACGACCTCTATGCTATCACTGCCGACAACAGCTACGAGCTGAATGACGAGCAGATAGGCAAGGTATTCGTAGTACGTGCTGCCAACCAGCGCGGTGGACTGGGTGAGCCTTCTAACGAGCTGACCTACAACGTGCACGAGTCTTACCAGCTCGAACTGACAAATACACAGCGTGCTCCTATCAGAGTGAACGATGTGGAGGAGTACTGGAGCTGGTCAACAATATACCTCGACTACAACGCTAAGGCTCCTACTGTGGCCGACGACAACGCTGAGGCACAGGTTTACGTATATGCCGTTGTTGACGTTACTCCGACATCTATGACTCTGAAGCGTGTCAACGTGCTGGAACAGAACCAGGGCTACATCGTAAAGGGTGACGTAGGTACTTACACCTTCGCTTACACCGATAGCGACGGCGAGTATCACGACGGCACTACATCAGTAGCTGCTTCAGTGGCTGACTCTGAGGGCCGCCTCAGCATACTCGACGGTACCGTTGAGACGATAGAACGTGGCGGTATGGATGTATATACCTTGTACTACAAGTCAAACTACGGTCTCGGATTCTACAGCTACACGGGCAACTACCTCAACCACCACAAGGCTTATCTCAATGGCAGCTACGTGGCAGAAGATGGTGGCGGAGCCATCGTGATAGAGAGTGGCACGAGCAGCGGCTTCATCTTCCTCGATGATGTCGAACCTACCACCATTAAGAACGTTAACGATAACGATAACAGTGACGAGAAGATATTCACCGTTTATGGTCAGAGAGTGAAACGCTCCGAGATGATAAAGGGTAGGGTATATATCGTGAACGGCAGAAAGATAGCGTACTAATAGTGACCCCCTCCCTTCCTCCCCAAGGGGGAGGGGGAAGCTAAGCACCCGCATCTGGATGCTAAGCACCCGCATCTGGATGCTAAGCACCCGCACGCGGAAGCTAAGCACCCGCATCTGGATGCTAAGTAACCGCAGACGGAAGCAGTGCAACCGCATTAGAAATGATGCCTAAACAGTAAAAATAGAGAAAAATAGCGACAAAATGGACTTTTTTCCTCTTTTTTTTTGCTTATATCACAAGAAATAACTAAATTTGCAATATTAAATAAACTGCTACCAAAGTGTTTGTTAAGAAACTGGACATACTAAAGAAACCATACCTGCCTCCACGCATCGCCTTTGAGGAGATTGAGGAGGAAGAGAAGGATTGGCTGCTTGCTGGATCGGACAACAGTGGAGGGAATGGCGATTTCGGTGATGGCGGTGGCGATTCCAATGGTGACGAAGATGAAAGAGATGGTGATGCTCTTGATCTTGATTTCAGCATGGATTTCGTAATCAATGACAACTCACAGTTGTAACCTATGAAGAATCTACTGACGGCAATACTACTGCTCTCGATGAGCACAGCGTATGCTGGTAACTACACTTATCAGCAAGGTGGCAGAGTGTCGTTCGGATGGAATTCAGGTGATGTGGTGGCATTGTTTTCGACATCTGGTACAATAATGAAGGCTACGGTTACTAACGTAGATGGTAACGACAGTCACTGGTGCGACGTGGGCGGTAATGGTTGGGCATACGCATCAAATGTCACATATTACTGTTTTGCACCATACTCCCTGTATCATAAACTAGCACAATCACCCTATACTGCACTACCAGTAACCTATACCAACCAGACACAGTCGGCAAATGATAATGCAGGGCATCTCGCAACCGTAGATTATATGACGGCACAAGCGACAAGCACCAGCGACGCGCTGTCGATATCCTACACACACCTTGGAAGCATAATGCGTATAGCTGCATACGTGCCAGAAGGTAAGACATTCTCATCACTGGCACTGACAACAAAAGATAATACAGCATGGTTTACCGAAGAGGCAACCATAAATGCCACAAACAACACGATAACACCGACTAAGACGACAACAACGGCGACACTGTCGCTGAACAATATAACAGTGGCGAGCGGCGACTCGCTGATAACTTACTTAATGCTACCACCAACAGACCTCACGAGTAGGTCACTGCTCCTGACACTCAGTGCCACAGATGGTACTGCGCTGCAGACATACCTCGATGGTACTAATATGCTGGCAAGCAAAGTGTACCCCGTGAGCGTGGGAGAGAAGAACTACTTCCGCATACAGCCTGACAACGGCGGTACGGGAGGCGGCAACCAGGAGGTGCTCTCGCTGGCTCTTGGCATAGAGGATGAGGTGACGGATGACAACCAGATACTCACTGCTACGGCATACGCGCCGGACTTCAATGCCGACACGCAGAATGTGATAAAGCCATTCCTCCTCGGCGATGCCAACCTCGACGGCACGGTGGATGTGACAGACGTGGTGATGGTGGTAAACCACTACCAGGCCGAAACCACTGACGAACTGGACTTCAACGTATGCGACATTGACGGCGACGGCATCATCGATGTCACCGACGTCGTCGGAATAGTAAATATCTATCACAACAAATGAAGAGAACGATATACATACTGACACTGACGATGATGGCGCTGCTGTCTTCACTGACTTCGTGGGCGGTAAGCACGGTGGATAAGTTTACACTGTCCGACGTGACGCTGAACCCAGGCGATGGAGTGAAGACAAACTACATGACGCTGTCAGTGGTGAGCGTAACGAGAACGTATGCAGCCTTTAACGTTGACATATATCTGCCAGAGGGCGTAGAGCCAGTACTCGGTAACACAGGAACTCCAAGGGTGGTAAAGACTGGCATACTGCCCAAGGATGAGTTTGATGAGGATTATCTGCACACTCTGAGTGCTACATACTCCAAGGAGGAGAACAAGCTGAGACTGATATGCTATGCCAACCCCTCAACAGACTTCACCTCAATGGCGGGTGCGCTCTGCAGGATATACGTTACGGCAACAACATACGCCAAGCCTGGCAAACTGAGTGTGAGTCTTACTGAGCAAAACCTCACTACCAAGGACAATACGAAGTACGAGCCTGCTGACGTGGCATACGACAACATCACGATAAGCGCCACGGCGACGGCTTCGCTTAGCGTAAGCGCCGAAAACCAATGGTCAACGGCGATACTGCCGTTTGGCGTCACGGAGATGCCCAGCGGACTGAAGGCATACACCTGTTCGAGCAAGGACGATGATGCAAAGGTGTTTTACCTGACGGAGGCAACGACGATAGAGCCCTATACTCCGTATATACTCTACAGCGAGAGTGGCTATACGGGTAGTCTGACGGGCGAGGTCGATGCAAGCAAGTATCCAGAGACAGGCTATGTGAAGGAGGGTTTCCTCACTGGCGCCATCGTGAAGCAGACAACGAGCGAGGGCTACATGTTGCAGAAAAAGGATGGAAAGGTGAAGTTCTACCTCGCTGACCCAAGCGAGACATACACCATACCAGCAGGAAAATGCTGGGCAACGCCTGATGTCAGCAGCGCCGAGAGCTACGACTTTAAGTTTGCACCCACGGCAGTAGATAGGGTCAAGGCTCCTGATGGCAACGCCGAGCAGGTAGCCAATTACGACCTCACAGGTAAGATAATAACCCAACCGCAAAACGGACAGGTGTATATAACGAAAGGAAAGAAGTTAGTAAAGTGATTAAAAAGGAATATATCGCTCCGGAGGCAACAATAGTTCGTGTCATAGCAAAGACACTGACAGCGAGTCAACCAACGATAGAATTTACACAGGAGGACGAATACGCCGATCCAGAGGAAGAAATACTTTAATATAGTTCACAATTCACAGTTCACAATTCATAGTTTGAGATGAAAAAGGAATTTAGAAACATACAGTTCTTGTTAGCGTTAGCATTATCGTTAACGTTCGCGTTCACATCTTGCTCAGATGACGACATCGTGGCAACAACTACCCCCGCTATAGATCCACTGGATCAGTATGCTGTGACAGGTACGATGGCAAGAACTGCAGAGTTTGAGGGAGGTATTGGCGATGCTGACGGTGAAAATGAACGCCTCTCATCAAAGTCGCAATTATACTATGACCGTGTAAATAATAAATTGAAGTTTACATGGACGACGGGAGATAAAATAGGTATATTCCCAGAGATCGACGATGATGGTCAATTTGCCTTCGTACTGGATAGTAGCACCCCTTTGACGGTTCAAGAGAACTACGTTTCGGGCGTGTTTGAGCCAGATGACAAAGAAGCTGCGTATCCAATAAACGTTACTGCAAGATATTATTCGTACTTCCCATTCAAAGCGCAAACTCTGGAAACGGGCAATTTTACGTACAATGCTGTGCCTGTGACATATCGTAACCAGACACAGACAGCAAACGAGCAAATGAACCTCTATTTCAGAATGCATGACGACGATTTCCTTGAAACGGAAAAGGCTGCGACAGCGCATCTTGCTGCATATGACTATATGGTATCTGATGTGACTTCTACCGAAGCAGCACACGTACACTTTGACTATTCGCATATGGGATCCATCGTTCGTTTCTATTTACAGTGTCCAGTGGTGTCTAATCCTGGATTGTTCGTAGATTCTCTTCAAGTAGTAAACGATGACAAGTTGTTTACTACGGATGCGGCAATGAATATCAATGCTAAGACTCTTGAAGATAGAGCAATGTCACGTGTTATGTCGTTGAAGTTTGCCCCAGCTGTTGATATGACTAACAACTACGATGATACCAAAGGCACGTATCATTATTGGAACAGCAAGAAACCGGCAAACGGCTATATCATGGCATATATGATGATAGCTCCCACAGACCTAAGTCGCGAGGAGGTGCAAAACAGCATACTGTATCTTATTGCAAGAGAGCCGCACTACTATACTACCAAGGAGGAATATAATGAATATTACGGCACTACGTTGGACGATGCTGCATTTGCTGCCTTGACGCAGGCGGAGAAGATGAAGGTGTATAAGGATGTAGATGACTACAATGCAGGGAAATTGACATCTATTTCATCAGTAGATTTTGCTGCTCTTACTGTTGATCAGAAATTGAAGGAATACGAGCGCAAGGTCTTTAAGGCTACTCTGTCAAAGATAAATTTCGAGGCTGGTAAACACTATCAGTGGAAACCTACTATAGGTAACGAGGGTGATCCCATCACCTTTACCGCTATATCCATACAGGAATGGGAAAATGGTACGACATTTACTAACGAGGACGGCACAGGAACAGAAGACTGGTAAATGCAGTTCACAGTTCACATTTATTTACTAAGCTCATCACATAAGTGTCACAGTTCACAGTTCACAATTGGGTGTAAGATACGACATAGAGAAACAGCACTTCGTGTTTGACTTTAAGCATGATGGTACAGAGGACATCATCTCGTTGACAGGAAAGGGATACGAGGTGACGGCTTTCGGAAAGTGTTTTCACTATGGCTATGAGTTCGGAGACAATGTAGAGGGTAGCGTGCGCAGCGCGTTCATAAAACACCTGAAGTTTCCGGAACGTCCACTGAAAGAGGAGCCTGACTTGACGCAGTTTATACAGCGGGCCATAGACAACTTGAATGACAGGATAAACCTATATGACTACGACCTTGTAGTGATGCCAGAGTCATCAAGTGAGGTGAATAAGTATATGATAAGGTACATATACCGCTTCGCACAGCCGATGCTCAAAAGAATGGAACTGGTGAAGGCTCTGCCAGAGAATATAGCATTCGACATGGAGGCGTATAGTGCTACGTACCTGGATGATACTCTTGAGAATGGTAGGCCACGCTACACTGAGGCACAGAAAGAGCAGGTGAAGCAGTCTATACAAGAGATGCTTGAACTGATACACAAGAAGGATTACTTCACCATAGCCAAGGACGTAAAGAAAGCTAAGTGGAGACCATATATAACGCAGTTCCTGAGGTTTGCTAACGATGATGACAGGGAACTTTGCGAGAGGATATACAACCAGAACGTGCTGGTGATAGACGATATAGCAACGAGTGGCTCGACACTCAATGAAGTGATGCGCGCACTTCGAGTGCTGAATGAAAATAACAACATAACAATATTCAGTCTGATAGGACGCAAAGACCTCATGGCTGAAACAGCATAAACTATTGAACCTTTTGAACCTTTAAACTTTTGAACTTTAAGGATGAAAAGAATCATAAATAGGCAGTTTTCGTTATCGTTATCGTTATCGTTAGCTTTAGCGTTGACGTTATCGTTCATAAGTTGCTCCAACGAGGATTTTCTGACGACGTTGAGCGATCAGGATTTTGCCACCGAACAGCAGCGTGAGTTGGCAAAGACACAGATGGTGTTTGCTCTTGGCACAGAGAACTTGATATCCAAGGCGAGCATAAAGTATCTTCCATGGAAGACGGGCGACCCTACTACCATTGGTGTATATGGACTGCATGACAGAAACATGACGTCAAAGATCTTTGACAACCAACTGGTGCAGACGGAAGATGAGGGACTCACATGGACATATACTCCAGTGCAGTACTGGGCTGACTTTACAAGCTACAGAACCTTCGACTTCTTTGGATATATGCCAAAGGTGGCAAATGACACCAGTGAGCCCGAGAGTCCACGCAACGGCGCGAAGTTGGAGAAAGATCCTGAGGCAGAGGAATATACTCTGTCATTCCCCGTCACACTGCCTAACTCTGTTATAAATGATGTGAGCAACGTGCCACTGATATGCGCCACACCAGTTCACAAGACAAAGGTAGGGGAGGTCATCAGCTACTATATGGACAAGACGATGACAGGCTTCAGCCTCAAGTTTAAACTGGGCGACAAGATGAGTAATATACGTGACTTTGTCATCAAACAGGTGAAGATAAAGGGTGCCATCGGAGCACTGCCCACGTATGGTGTGGTGAGTCGTACCTACACTTACGTACCTTCTACAGACTCATGGACAGCTGGCGACATAACGTGGAGCGACATCGCTACCAATGCTGCAGCAATTGACTACGAAGTGCCATTCGTGGATCATGATAATGAGGGAACAATATATGTGCCAGGTGGTGTTGCGGGAACAGGTACTTTGCGCATAGGATACAGTAACCCAGGTGCAGAAAGTCAGTGGGGCGCAAACTTCTATGCTATTCCTTCGGCTTCGTTCACCCCAACCATAGAGGTGAAGTACGATGTGACGGTGCAGGATGAAGAGGGTAACTATATCGAGACACGTACTAATATCACCAACACGATACAGTTCTCTAACGGTTACTTCGAAGCCTATACATCAGGAGGCTCCGTTGACCAACTTCACACCATTCTGGTGCAGATAGTACCTGACTACCTCTACGTGCTCGCCGATGCTGACCAAAGAGCAAGTTGGTTGCTCTTAGAGTGAAAGGTAACGTAGGAATTAAGTTGCACTTGGTTAAAAAAGCATAATTCGCCATTGTGCATAGAAGAATTCCTAATTCTTAATTCTTAATTCTTAATTTTTCTTAGTACCTTTGCACTCGCAAAATCGCAGAGCGTAAGTTTTCGTAGCGATAGCGTTTCGTAGTGAGCGAAGCTCACGTTTCGTTAAGGTTAACGTTAAGGTTAACGTTATCTCGGGATGTAGCGCAGTTGGTTAGCGTACACGTCTGGGGGGCGTGTGGTCGCCAGTTCGAGTCTGGTCATCCCGACAGATATACCAAGGAACCGCCTGTTACGGCGGTTTTTTGCGTAATAAGCATACCAAAAACAGTAAATACGACAAGCAAGTTATGGCATCAATGAAATCACTGGCTAAGGACACCGCCATATATGGCCTTAGCAGTATAGTGGGCAGGTTTCTCAACTATCTTCTGGTACCTCTATATACCCACGTGATATCTGCTGCAAGTGGCGGATATGGTGTGGTGACCAATCTCTATGCCTATGTAGCACTGATACTTGTGGTGCTGACATTTGGTATGGAGACGACCTTCTTTCGTTTTGCTAATAAGGAAGATGAGAATCCTCATAGCGTATTCGCTACGTCGATAGCCATAGTGGGTACGCTGAGTGCGCTGTTCCTTGCCATAGTATTTCTTGGCATAGAGCCAATAGCCAGTGCGCTACACTACGTGGGGCATGAGGACTATATACTGATGATGGCAACGGTGGTGGCACTCGATGCCGTGCAGGCAATACCGTTCTCTTACCTGCGTTACAAGAAGAAGGCGGTGAAGTTTGCTTCGCTCAAATTGCTCTTCATAGTGCTCAATATAGGACTTAACCTGCTCTACTTCCTCTTCTTGGGCAAGGATGACGTCTTCTATGTATTCTTCCTCAACCTTGTCTGCACAGGTTTTATCACCTTCTTCTTTATACCGGAGCTGGTGCAGGAAATGCGCAGTTCACAGTTCACAGTTCACAATTCACAATTCACAGTTAGTTCGCAAAGCTCATCATATTATTCACCTGCGGCTCATCTCTTTGAGTCATGTCACAGTTCACAGTTAAAGGGTAATCATAATTCTCAATTTTCAATTTTCAATTTTCAATTGGCCTGCCGTATGCTGAAGTACTCATGGCCCATACTCGTGCTGGGTATTGCCGGCATCCTCAACCAGACGGCTGATAAGATGCTCTTTCCCCTGATATACCCTGACAAGACGCAGGGCGTGGTGGAGCTGGGCATATATGGCGCCTGTGTGAAGATAGCGATGATAATGGCGATGATAACGCAGGCCTTTCGCTATGCCTACGAACCCATCGTCTTTGCCAAGGCTAAGGACGGCGACAAGAAGGAGTACTATGCCCAGGCGATGAAGTACTTCATCATCTTTACGCTCTTCGCCTTCCTCTGTGTCGTGGGGTATATGCCTATATTGGAACATATATTGGGCAGCGAATACCGTGCCGGACTAAAGGTGGTGCCTATCGTGATGGCAGCAGAGATTATGATGGGAGTATATTTCAACCTGTCGTTCTGGTACAAACTCATAGACAAGACGATATGGGGAGCATGGTTTAGCATGGCTGGCTGTGCAGCACTCATCGCTGTCAACGTACTGTTTATTCCAGAGTACAGCTATATGGCGTGTGCATGGGGCGGAGTAGCAGGTTATGGTACGGCGATGATTTTGTCGTACTTCGTAGGACAACGTAAGTACCCTATACGATATGACCTGAAGGGCATCTTCACATACGTCATAGTGACCGTGTGCTTCTACTACGGCATGGAACTGGCCACTCGCATACCGCAGGTGTGGCTGCAGCTGCTGTGTAACACCATACTGATACTGGCATACCTCGTGCTGGTGGTGAAGAACGACATACCCCTCTCATCCCTCCCCGTCATAGGAAAGAGGTTCGGGAAATAGATGATAGATTATAGATTAGAGATAAAAGATTGTAGATAATAATGAGAAAACTGCTGATTACATCGCTGATTTTAATTTTCAATTGTCAATTTTCA
>JAGCPC010000140.1 GCA_017642485.1 Prevotella sp.
AGCTTGGTATCGCCTGTTACGCCGGTCACTGTGAGTTCGTTAAGTTGTAGATGGCGGAAGAACACGTCGGTTGAATCCTCCGCATGATTATGTTTCGTATCTTGTGCTGCCGCCGCTGTGCATAGGCATAGCAGGGGCAGAATGATGTATCTTGTATTCATTCTGTTTGTATATTGTTCTTTATTGTATTAATCCTGAAATTCTACTTTTACGATATGTTACTCTGCAGGAGGTCCGCGAGTAACGATGCAGCCCCTAGTAGTACTGTAGATAGCATACTGCTTAGGGGCAAAGAGAATCCATAATACATTAAAGACCACAGCAACCGCAGCAACGGCAGCGGCTACAAACGTGAGCGAGATAAACTGGCATAGCACGCAGTCGTGTGCCCATGATGCCGTAGACGTGAGGTGTCCGTGACAGCTATGGTGCACGCAGTCGGCACACTCTGTATCAGCACCAGCCGTCACTTCCTCATGCACATGAATACACGAGAAAATGAGCATTGGCACAAACACGGCCAACAGCAACCACGATGCAATATGTCGCCTGTTATCCAGTTTCACGGCTGCAAAGGTACGTAAAAATTATCCCATATTCATGGTATTTATGTTATAAAATGCAAATTACATCTTATGTGTATGATTAATTTAGTAATTTTGCAGCCGAAATGAAGGTAAAACGTTACTATACTGGACTAATTGCATTAATGTCGTTTTTAGGAGTTTGCGGACAGACTCCTCAGCAAACTGACAGCCTGCAGACTCTTGATGGAGAGCAGTTGCAGGAGGTAAGTGTGTCGTCGAAAATTGGACGCGCAAAGACTAAGGGACTGGGTAATACCGATTTTATTAGCAGTAGCGATCTGTTGCGAGCTGCCTGTTGTAATCTGGGCGAGAGCTTTACTACCAACCCGTCGGTCGACGTGAACTATGCAGATGCAGCCACTGGTGCCCAGCAGATTAAACTATTGGGATTGAGTGGTACGTATGTACAGATGCTTACTGAAAACATACCCAACTATCGTGGAGCATCAGCACCATATTCGTTAGGATATATCCCTGGTCCATGGATGCAGAGCATTCAGGTGTCAAAGGGTGCCTCGTCGGTAAAGAATGGTTATGAGTCAATAACTGGGCAGATTAACGTGGAGTTCAAGAAACCACAAGCCACACCTTTTGCCGATGCCAACTTGTATCTGAATACGAAAGGTAAACTTGAGGCAAATCTAGGTGCCAACCTGCAACTATCCTCTCGCTGGACTACTGCTCTGCTAGGTCACTATGAGATACTGGACAAAGCGCACGATGAGAACAACGATGGATTTGCCGACTTGCCAAAGGTTCGTCAAGGTTCGTTGATGAGTCGATGGGCTTATTTGAGCGACAGATATATTTTTCAGGCTGCAGTCAAAGGACTGAAAGAACACCGCGAAGGGGGGCAGATAGGCCATCATGTAGCAAACGGTCACCCATATCTCATTGATATTACTAACGAGCGTTATGAGGCTTTTGCTAAGAACGCATATTTCTTCGATCCAGAGCATGCATCTAACATAGCTCTCATATTATCAGGTTCATTGCATCATCAAAATGCTGTATATGGTCACAAACTGTACAACACAGACCAGCGCAACGGCTACGCTTCGCTGATGTTCGAGACCGATCTGGATGAGCATAATAGCATTTCGACAGGTATCAGTCTGAATCATGACCATTTTGATTTCGACGAGACTACGCCTGGTGTATATGCTCAGTATACATATAAGATAGGTGAACAGTTCACGCTGATGGGCGGACTGCGATGGGATCATAGTAACATCTATGGAGCATTTGTTACTCCCCGTATGCATCTGAAGTATTCTCCAAGCGAGTTGATTACCTTGCGTGGGTCCATAGGCAAGGGATATCGTACTAACCACGTGATGGCGGAATATAACTATCTGTTAGCTAGCAGCAGGCAGATAGATATCGATAGCGACTTGGATCAGGAAGAGGCTTGGAACTACGGGGTGAGTGCAGCATTCAGCATCCCCATAGGTGAGCGGAAACTTGATTTAAGTGCTGAGTATTATTACACTACATTCGTGCACCAGTTGCTGGTAGATATGGATAGTACCCCCCATGCAATACACTTTACCAACCTTGTTGGTGATAGCTACTCTCATACATGGCAGGCAGAGGCTAGTTATCCTCTGTTCGAGGGCTTTACGCTTACAGGCACCTATCGTCGTACAAATGTCAAGTCGACTTATGGTGGTGTGCTTCGTGAGAAGCCTCTTACAAACCGATATAAAGGTCTCATTACTGCTCAGTATAAGCCAGGACTGGGCAAGTGGCAGTTTGACGCTACACTACAGTTGAATGGTGGCGGTCGTATGCCCGATGCATATACTACCGAAAACGGAACTCCCTCGTGGGACAAAAACTACGGAGGCTATGAACAATTAAACGCTCAGGTAACCCGTTTCTTCCGTCATTGGAGTATATATGCTGGTGGTGAGAATATTACTGGTCGACGACAGAAGAATCCCATAGTCGGAGCTGATGATCCTTGGGGATCACATTTCGATGCCACAATGGTATGGGGCCCCATGCATGGTGCTATATATTATATAGGTGTAAGATATAATTGGACTAAAATATAAAAACGTTATGAGAACAAAAGCTTTATTCATTGCATTGGCAATCGCAAGCGTATGCTTTGCCAAAGACATCAAAACCGTAGTGCTTACCACCAATCCGCAGATGCATGGCGAAAACTGTGAGAAGAAGATCCCGGACAATGTCCGATTTGAAAAGGGTATCAAGAGTATCAAAACCGATCTGGACAGCAAGACCG
>JAGCPC010000141.1 GCA_017642485.1 Prevotella sp.
GAGCATCAAACTAATATGTCCTGAGGCTCTGACACCCAAGCGTTGCGGAACTCGTCCGCCTAACCCACCAGCCCATTTGCATAGGCTAACTGGATTCTGTTGCAGAATTTAATCATTATTTTTCATTTCGCAAAATTTTCGAGAGAAAAGTTACGATTTTGGAGAATTTCGAAAACTAACCTCCCTACCTCCCTATATGGGCGCTGAGCCCAGTGTTCATGCGGGTTCACGATAGGGAGGTAGGAATGCCTATATCTCCCTTAGACCTCACTAAGTTAAACTTCGTACGATACGATACGCTGCGCTACGATACGCAATCGGAGATTGCTACGATACGGTGCTTCGCACCTACGATACGCAGGGCAAGCCCTGCTACGAAAACGATAACTAAAACCTTTGACACAAATGCGATGAGCGAAGCGAATAGCCGGCGAAGCGACTTGAACCTTTGAACTAACTCACATAGTGAGCGACTTGAACCTAAAATAGTGACCTCTAAGGGAGGTGTAAGGGAGGTTTAAGGGAGGTGTTGAGCACTAACCTCCCTATGCTCAAGGCGCATAAACACTGGAGTTGCGGACAATATAGGGAGGTATAACACGAAAAAAACTTTTTTCGAGAGAATTAGAAGTTAATTGTTAAAAAAGTAGCAATTAAGAGGTCGAAATAGAAAAGCATAGAGTTTGCAAGCTTAAAGCATAGGGTTTAGCCCCTTAAAGCATAGGGGTTGCAACCCTAAAGCTATGCGTTGTAGTGTATACAAAAAAAGTCCGCTCAGCATCAATTCAGCCGAAGCCTTCATGAATACTAAAGCGGACCACCCACCTTAAAAATATTCTTTCTTGAATTTTGCGAGTGCAAAGGTAATAAGAAAAATTGGATGTAGAAAGTGGGAGAATGAAAGATAAGGAGAAAACGTTACTTTCTTGACTACAATCAAAACGAAACTTAATTCATATCAACTGAACAGGACAAATAGTTTGGCAACGATGCATTTTCTTAACTCTTAATTCTTAATTTATAATTTTTCTTAGTACCTTTGCATCTGTTATGAACAAATATTACGCTATAACATATAAACTTCATACTATCAAAGATGGTGTGAAAGAACTGAGAGAGGAAATTGGTGCTGACGATCCTTTTGTGTTTATCTCCGGATTCAGTACCACCATACCAGGTTTCGAAAAAGAAATAGAGAAACTCGGCACAGGCGAAGAATTTGATTTTACCGTGCCTTGCGAGGAAGCTTATGGAGAATATGTGGCAGAAAGGGTGGTGACACTCGATAAGGCCATATTCAGCATAGACGGAGTGTTTAACGCTGACATGATATATAATGGTGCCATAATACCTCTGCAAAACGAGGACGGCATGCGCTTCATGGGTATAGTTAAAGAGGTAAGAGACAAGGAAGTGGTAGTGGACCTCAACCACCCTCTCGCTGGCTGTGCACTCAATTTCACTGGTACCGTAGCAGAATGCCATGAGGCCACCAACGCCGAGATTACCGACGTCATCAATCGTCTCTCAGGAGGCGGATGTCATGGTGGTTGCGGAGGCTGCGGAGGCGGATGCAACTCTGGTGAGGGCAAATGCGATGGAGATAGCTGTGGCAAATGCGATGATGGAGGCTGTGGCAAATGAATACATTTGGTAAAATATACACGATAACAAGTTTCGGCGAAAGTCATGGAGCAGGCATAGGTGGAGTGATCGACGGTATGCCCGCTGGTATAGATGTTGACATGAACTTCATACAGGCCGAGCTTAGCCGTCGTCGTCCTGGACAGAGTGCCATCACGACAGGTCGCAATGAGGCAGACGAGGTGGAAATCCTATCTGGCGTATTTGAAGGCAAGACAACGGGATGTCCCATCGGCTTTATCGTAAGAAACACCAACCAACACTCACAAGACTATGAGAACATGCGCTGCCTGTTTCGTCCGTCACATGCCGACTTCACATATCAGCAGAAGTACGGCATACGCGACCACAGAGGCGGTGGCAGAAGTAGTGCACGCATCACGATAAGTCGCTGCGTAGCAGGGGCTTTTGCCAAATTGGCTTTACGTCAATTAGGTATTACCATACAAGCTTATACATCACAGGTGGGCAATATATCCATCGACCGCGACTACAAGAAATACGACCTATCGCTGGCAGAGACCAACGCAGTACGTTGTCCTGATGCAGAGAAAGCGGTGGAGATGGAAAATCTGATCAAAGAGGTGAAAGCTGATGGTGACACCATCGGTGGCACCATAACATGCGTCATCAAAGGATGCCCCGTAGGACTCGGTGAGCCCGAGTTTGGCAAACTGCATCAGTCACTCGGAGCTGCGATGCTCTCCATCAATGCCGTAAAGGGTTTTGAATATGGCGAGGGCTTCAATGGCTTAGACATGAGAGGCAGCGAGCAGAACGACCTATTTAACGAAGGGCTGGGCAATGGTATGAAGACCAACCACTCTGGTGGCATACAAGGTGGCATAAGCAATGGCGAGGATATATACTTCCGCGTAGCATTCAAACCCGTTGCCACACAGTTGCGTGAGCAAGAGACGATAGATCTCGAAGGCAACCCTACCCTACTGAAGGCAAAGGGAAGGCACGACCCCTGCGTACTGCCACGTGCAGTACCCGTCGTAGAAGCTATGGCCGCAATAGTCATTCTCGACCATTACCTCATTGGGAAAACCACGAAATTGTAAAAAAACACTGAAAGGAAAACAATCATTGCCCACCCAAATGGGCAATGATATTTTTTTAATAACAACATAAAAACAAATAAGTAATAATGAAGAAAACTATTATCGGCCTTACAGCCTATGTGCTGTATGGTTTATGTATGAGTGCGCAGAGCACTCTGGGTGGACTGTATCAGGTAATCACATCAACAAGCGACTTCACCGCTGGCGACACTATCATCTTGGTTTCGTATGATGAGAGCAAAAACATGTATGCTATGGGAACATATAATAGCAGCAATGCCTTTCATGCTATCAACATCGGCACGACCACTGCTGACTATCTTCCCTCCACTATCTCGCTTGATGCTGCCAATACGAGTGGGAATGCGTATGAGTATAAAGTACAAGAAAAAACTGTCAGTAAAGGCAAGTACTATGTTACTCTAAAGAGTGGGTCAAGCTATATATATAGCGACACAGATGATGCTAATACTTATCTCACTCTCGGTTCAAGCCGCACATGGGAGACTATCAATCTATACGACATCAATAGTAGTTTGTACAAATATGATGGTATATCATTAAGATTAGGTAACAATAAGATGATTGGATATTCTATTGTATCTAACTGCTTTCAAAAGAAAACTTTAAGTTCCAGTAACTATACCCTCGCCTACTGCTACAAAAAGGTTGCGACCAACCAATTATTTAGAATAGGTAGCACTGGCTATGCAACAATGTATTACAGCAGTAATGATGTAGAACTGCCCGATGGACTTACGGCATATACCATAAACGTAACAAAGGAAGGTGGAAACTACAAGTTGCACATAAATAATATCGGCACATCGGTGCCACATGGCACCGCAGTACTGATTAGCGGAGAGGCTAATACCGACTACTATCCCACCATATATTCTGCGACAGCTACAGATGCAAACGGCTGGTCTGGTGTAGAAGGAAACATGCTACACGGCACTGACACCGATGCCTTGCAGAGCAATGGCAGCGGCAACTACTTCAAACTTGCCGACCATGCCACCAAGGGTGTGGGCTTTTACTGGGGAGCCGCTGATGGCGCAGCTTTTACCAACAAAGCACACAAGGCATACCTCTTCCTGCCAGAGGAATTGGTATCTGCCTCATTGAGTGACATCCCGTTTTCACTAATAGAAGA
Organism: Prevotella sp.; assembly: GCA_017642485.1. Classification (GTDB taxonomy): domain Bacteria; phylum Bacteroidota; class Bacteroidia; order Bacteroidales; family Bacteroidaceae; genus Prevotella. The sequence continues at coordinate 3,868 of JAGCPC010000141.1, forward strand.
TGGTGCTACATTAGTACAGATTACTAAGGCCGTTAATAATAATAAAACGACTTTACCATTATATGATGCAGCTGGTAAAAGGATGACGGACAGACGCATAGATGCTGTGCTCATCACTGGTGGCAAGAAAATCATGGGAAAGTAAGAAAACAGAAAAGGCTTAAATGTCAAGGGTGACATTTAAGCCTTTTCTTCTTGTTTATCATATACCTTATTTATATATCACAAGCGTAGCGGTCAACAACGCCTATTATACGTTTTTTCTCATCGACAACCAACACGTTGTGTATCTTATTGTCGTTCATCACGCGCTGTATATCTGATATTCGGGCATCGGCTGTCACCGTCTTCGGTGTGCGTGTCATTATATCGCTTACGGTATGATCAAAGAATGCTGCCTGCCAACGCTCCATAGCACGACGTATGTCACCATCGGTAAACACGCCTGCCACCGTGCCATCTTCATTGAGCGAGATACCCAGTCCGAGTTTTCCTGCGCTGACCTTTATTATTGCTTCGCCGAGGTGCATAGTAGCAGGAATGAATGGCAGATTCTCACTCAGCATAACATCAGCAGCAGTAGTGAGCAGTCGCTTACCCAGTTCTCCTCCTGGATGAAACTGTGCAAAGTCCTGAGGCTTGAAGTTCCTTAGTTCCATAAGGCATATAGCCAATGCATCGCCCATAGCCAATGCAGCCGTGGTACTGCTTGTAGGTGCGAGATTCAAAGGACAAGCCTCCTTCTCTACCTTTACATTGATGTGGTATGTAGAGTACTTAGCAAGTAGCGACTTAGGGTTGCCACTCATACCTATTATGGGCACCTCCATGTGTATTATTATAGGTACGAACCGCAATAATTCGTCGGTCTGACCGCTATTGCTCAATGCAAGCACTACATCATCCTTGGTTATCACTCCTAAGTCTCCATGATATGCATCAAGAGGATTGACAAAGACTGCTGGTGTACCAGTAGAGCTCAAAGTAGCTGCTATCTTGGCACCTACATGTCCACTCTTTCCCACTCCCGTAACTATCACTTTACCACTACAGTGGAGCATCAGGTCAACAGCTTTGTCAAACTGTTCGTCGAGCAATGGTATGAGGTCAGTCAGCGCCTGTGCCTCATCCTGCAATGCCTGAGTTGCTATTTCACGTATTGACTTCATCGTATATAGTTCAAAAGTTCAAGGGTTCAAAAGTTCAAGGGTTCAAAAGTTCAAGGGTTCAAAAGTTCAAGGGTTCAAGGGTTCAAAAGTTTTTCAATCAGGGGTTTCAGGTCTTCCAACTTTAGCATGTTTGGTCCGTCACTCAGTCCTTCATCGGGATTGGGGTGTACCTCAAAGAAGTAGCCATTTGCCCCAAAAGCCTTTGCCGCCAAAGCCATGGAGGGAACAAACTTGCGGTCGCCCGCCGTGGTGCCATTGCCACCACCAGGACGCTGCACGCTGTGTGTACAATCCATTATGACACGTGGTACGATATTGAGCATATCAGGTATATTACGAAAATCTACCACAAGGTTATTGTAGCCAAAGGTGTTGCCACGCTCCGTAAGCCACACTTCCTTACCACCACTCTGCAGTACTTTGTCAACAGGATATTTCATGTCTGCTCCACTTAGGAACTGTGCTTTCTTTATGTTTACTATCTTGCCAGTCTTGGCAGCAGCTACAAGCAAATCAGTTTGACGACATAGAAAAGCTGGAATCTGAATAACGTCAACAACTTCGCCTACAGGCTGTGCCTGATATGCCTCATGGATGTCTGTAAGCAATTTCAAACCATATTTCTCCTTTACATCGGCAAGCATCTGCAAACCACGGTCCATGCCTGGACCACGGAAAGACTTCAGCGAAGTACGGTTTGCCTTATCAAATGATGCTTTGAATATTATCTCAGTGCCGAGGGTATTGTTGATGGCAACAAGTTCCCGCGCCACTATATCGAGTAGTTCTGCACTCTCGATGACACATGGTCCTGCTATAAAAATCGGTTTCATTTCTTCCAAAATTTCTTTGTTATATCAGTCAGTGACAGATCTTTCTCAACCTTGTACAGACGTTGATTAGTGGTAGGTTTATTCAGGGCACCCTTTGCTTCAACATACGGTCCGAGTTTTATGAAGTCGAAATTCTTAAGATGTATCGCACTGCTTCGTTCTCTCCTACCGCTATACCATGCCACTTTCAGTTCTGGATAGTTCTTTTTGGTCCATGCTGCCAAAGCATCTACCTTCTCCGGTGTAGCATCACCTCCCATAAATGCTATGCATGTTATGTCACCACCATACTCTTTGAGCATCATACTGAGCGACATGACATTCAGGGGGTCGCCGATATCCTCCCAAAGGTATTCACTGTGGCACCCTAAACAGTGACAAGGACAGTTCGATATATTTATAGAGAGCGTGACCTCATCAGGTATTTCCTGAAAGACCACGCCCGTATTTACATACTTCATAAAGTCTGTATTAACCTACCTTCTGTACCTGCTGCTGTGGTGTAGCATCATCCTCTCTGCCCATTTTGTCAGAGCCGGCATAATAGCGACGTGCTGCTTCCTTCTGACGTGCAGCAGAGAAGTTGCTCACCCTCTTCAGATAACCAATAATACGTGTCATGTAATCCACATTGCTTGAGTGGCATGATGGACACTCATGCAGATATCGCTTATCGATATGTCCGCAGTTGTTGCAGATGGTGTTAGGTATATTAAATGTAAAGTAATTACATCCCTCCTTTGCGGCAACTTTCAACAGTTGCTTATATTGCATCTTAGAGAGGTGTTCCTCAAGGTTCATGTGCAGAGCAGAACCACCTGTGAGATGCTCTATGTATGGTGCTCCGTGCATCTTAAACTTATCGATGATGTTGAGTGACTGGTCCTCAACTACGTAGAAGTAAGAGTTGTAGCAGTCACGTGGTACGAAGTAACCATCCTCACGATCCCACTTAGCGTGCTTCACACCTACATTCTCTGCAGGTATCATCTCACAGTTGAAGAGCACCTCCTTAGTGCGATACTGCTTGTTGAGTTTCTCTACGATAGAGAGTACACCCTGTACAAAATCCTTATACTTTTCGTTGGCTGTAATCTTCAGTCCCATGAACTCAGCTGCCTCTACCAGTCCATTCACACCGATAGTAAGATACTGACGACTCATATTGATGTAACCAGCATCGAAGAGAGGCAACATACCATGTGCCTGCAGGTTCTTAAGGTTCTCATTGTATGCCAGCTGCACCTTATGACACAAGTCGATAACCTCTTCAAGGTACTCCTTGTAGTCGCGACCGTTATTTACTGCATACTGTATGCAGCGGTTGAGGTTTACTGTGAGCACAGACTTAGAACCCGTTGACACACCGCCAGCGCCAAGAGTGTATGAGAAGCCATTGTCCTGAATCTCGTTACGCAAACGGCAGCATGAAGAAAGCGAGTCTGCATTGTCACTCATATAAGTAAAGAAGCTATGACCCTCAGAGTACATCTCAGCTGTGAAGTCACCCCACTCCTTGTCGCGGCACTCGCCATTGTCGGCAAGCAGTGCCATTGTCTCAACAGGGAAGGTCAACACTGTCTTTTCACGCTCCTTGTTGAACCACTTCATGAATCTCTTCTGCAGCCAAGAGAGACCGTTCCAGTCAGGCTGGCTTCCATCAGGGAAGTAGAAGTTGCCGAAGAGTGACTCGAAGTAGTACTTGTCATAGTAAGCGATATTCCAGAATACAGCCTGGAAGTTACGTGCACCCGTAGGCTGGTTGATAGAATATACGATCTGCTCGAAGCAGTCTGTTATGACCTTGTCGATGGAGCGCTGACGTATAGAGAGGTCAACAATCTTTGCTGGATCCTTCCAATAGTCTGTACCATACTCCTTACCTATGAAGTAATTGAGATACATAAGGAACTCAGGTGTAGCGCATGCACCAGAGAGCATAGAACTCACGATAAACACCATGTTGACAAATCCGCCACAGAAGCTTTTAAGATTTGTTGGAGCTGTAGAGTTGCCACCTATAGCTGTCGTACCATTAATAAGCCAAGGGTACATCGTTATTGATGCACAGTAAGGTGCTATCGATGTCTCGTCGTTCTTATATATAAAGTGGTGTGTGAGCAAATCAATGTACTTGTCTGCAGTCTGCTTGTCATACATCTTCTTTATACGGTCTGTGAGCAGACGACGGTTCAGACGGATGAAGTTTGACTTTGGCAATTCGCCTATCAAAGTGGCAATATTCTTATGTTCCACATTTGCATTAGCATCAAACTTTGAACCAGTGGCAGCATTGGTTGCCTCCATGTAGTCTGTCAAAAAAGACAACTTTTCAAGAGTCTCACGATCCTCTGTGTGTGACTGTCTGTAGAGCATGTAGCACTTGGCCACCTTGTAGTGACCCTCCTTCATGAGTGCCATCTCCACCTGGTTCTGTATATCCTCCACCGTGATATTATTCTTAATATCTAAGTGGCTGATAATC
>JAGCPC010000142.1 GCA_017642485.1 Prevotella sp.
GACCTATAGCTCATTTTGCAGGGTTCGACCTCACTCAAATGCCGATTTTCACAAGTGTTTCGAGAGTTTCAAACGTTTCAGAGCATAAATCGACGGTTGAAAATGCCCAATAGCTCATTTTGCAGGTTGTAACATGCGCTAGAGCCCGATAAATACTATCTTTGCAGGCATTTCAAAAGCCATGAGGCAGAGTTAGTATGAACAAGAAAGAATGTCCTGTGTGCAGAAGTAAGCACACGATTAAGTATGGAGTGCGCAAGGGCGTACAGTTGTATAAATGTCAGGGTTGCGGCTACCAGTTCCGTGCAGGAAGAGAGGTTGGCGAGGATGAGCTTTGGAACGCTTACCAGCAGGAGAAGCAGACGATCAAGGAACTTTCCGAACGCTTTGGAATGAGCGTAGCCACTATCAAGCGCAGGCTTCACGATATCAAGCGAGAATGGGTGCAGCCGCCTCTGTCCGGTGAGGGTTTCGTGCATCTGGACGTTACCTACTGGGGGCGCGGCTTCGGTGTGCTGCTGGCATTGGACAACCAGACAGGCAAACCGCTGTACATGGCCTTCGTGAGGAGTGAGACGGTGAAGGACTACGAGGATGCCGTCAGCAGCATAAAGGAACGAGGCTACACCATCCTTGGGTTAATCATAGACGGCAAGCAGAGCCTGTTCAAGACGTTTTCCGAGCATCGCATACAGATGTGCCAGTTCCACATGAAGCAGATCGTCAGGAGGTATCTGACGCTGAACCCTAAGATGCATGCCAGCAGGGAGTTGAAAGGGTTGGTAGATAGGCTGCACAAAGCCGAAGAGACAGACTTCAAGAAGGATTACCAGGAATGGAAGGAGAAGTGGAAAGACACGATTGGCCACAAGAGCCTGCACAAGGACGGGAAGATGCACTATACGCATCAGAGGCTGAGAGCAGCGATGAACAGCCTGAACTGCTATCTTCCTTACCTCTTTACCTACCAGCGTGAGGATTGCAAGGGAATGCCTAACACGAACAACAAAATTGAAGGGACGTTCACCGACTTGAAGAAGAACCTGAACAACCACAGCGGCCTGACGCAGGAGAACCGCAAGCGGTTCATTTCTGGGTTTTTCTTGGCATTGATGGAAACTCTAAGTATGGAAAAGCAGGAGCCTCGTTGATAGAGACTCCTGCCCATACTTGTCGTTTCATGCAATCCTATTCCTCATGGAGTTGCTCCCCAGCAGAGCTCCACTACGCTTCAGACTGCGGAAGCAAAGGTACAAAATCATCTCAGATGTACCAAATACTCAACGAAGAAATGCACCCTGCAATTTGAGCTATTGACTACCTACCACTCAAAAATACCCTGCAAAATGAGCTATACGCCTTATTTCATGCAGAAGGAAGGCCTTGTTCAAAGGGGCGAGCCATTGTTTTCAGCAGTGTTTCATGCTTGGAAATATGGTCCAGTGATGCCACAGATTCGTCAGTTATACAAGGAAAGTTTGTTGCATACTATGCCGACAGAAGCGGAAGAATCAGAATACCAGTCTGTTTTTGACGAGGTGTTCCGTCGTTTAGCTGGCAGTAGTTCGATGACACTTGTATCTATCTCCCATGGAGAA
>JAGCPC010000143.1 GCA_017642485.1 Prevotella sp.
AGCTATCACGGACTGACATACGTTAAGGCATTCGGCAAGATGGGTTACACCACCAAGCTGATAGCACAGCTGATGCGCGACTTGGGCTCAATACCAGCTCCACAGAACTCGTTCCTACTGAACATGGGACTGCAGACTCTGCACCTGCGTATGGCCCAGCACTGCAAAAACGCACAGAAGGTGGCCGAGTTCTTGAACGCTAACGAAAAGGTGGCTTGGGTGCACTACTGCGGACTGCCCACCGACAAGCACTACGCTCTAGGACAGAAGTATCTGCCAAACGGCAGTTGCGGCGTAATAGCATTCGGACTGAAGGGCACTCGCGAGACAGCCATCAAGTGGATGGACTCGCTGGAGATGATAAACATCGTGACCCACGTGGCCGATGCCCGCACCTGCGTGCTGCATCCCGCCAGTCACACCCATCGCCAGCTGAGCGATGAGCAGCTGCGCGAGGCTGGTGTAGCACCTGACCTGATTCGTCTGTCGGTAGGTATCGAGGACGTAGAGGATATCTTGGACGACATCAAGCAGGCACTCGAAAAGATCTAAAATCGTCCCAAAATACCAACATCAGATGAGTCGGAAGCCCCAAACACGGGTTTCCGACTTTCTTTTTCGTCATTTCTGTGTATTGCATGAATGAAAGAAACGCCGTACCTTTGCACCCCAGAAATCAAAACAGGAATAATAGGTATTAGTATGACACAAAGACAGCTCTTCGCATGCTTGCTATTTGCGACATGCCTGAACACTTTTGCCAACACAGATGAAGGCGACAAGAAGCACAAAAGCAAGTTCTCATCCGACCCAATAGAACTCAAGGAGGTCACGGTGGTTTCGAGCAGCGTGAAGCGTATCAACAAATCGGCTTTTAATGCCGTAGGCGTAGATACAAAATCGCTACAGAACACCACACTAAACCTCAGCGATGCACTACGACAGGTGCCTGGCATCAAGCTGCGCGAGACTGGCGGTGTGGGATCGGACATGCAACTGATGCTGGACGGTTTCTCTGGCAAGCACATCAAGGTTTTTATTGATGGTGTGCCACAGGAGGGCATCGGCCAGTCATTCGGCCTCAACAACATCCCCGTGACGTATGCCGACCATATTGAGGTGTATCGTGGTGTAGTACCTGTTGAGTTCGGCACCGACGCCATAGGCGGCGTGATCAACGTGGTGACAAAGAAGAATGCACGAAGCTGGCATCTCGATGCCTCTTACAGCTATGGCTCGTTCAACACCCATAAGTCGAATGTTGACTTCGGTCAGCATTTCAAGAACGGACTTACCTACGAGATCAACTTCTTCCAGAACTATTCGGATAATGACTACAGCATCGATGCCACAGGCGTGAAGCATTTCCTGCCTGGAGGCGGCAGTCAACAGAATGCGAAGAAGACAGAACGCGTGAAACGACTGCACGACAACTATCATAACGAAGCCATCATTGGTCGCATCGGCGTGATAGGTAAAAGTTGGGCCGACCGTCTGATGCTGTCGCTCACCTATTCGAAATCATATAAGGAGATACAGACGGATGCCCGACAGACGGTAGCCTTCGGACAGCGCCACCGCAAGGCATGGTCGCTGATGCCAGCACTGGAGTACAGAAAGCGCAACTTCCTGCTGAAGCATCTGGACATAGTAATGACAGCCAACTACAATCGCAATATGACCAACAATGTAGATACTGCCACTTACGAATATAACTGGCTGGGAGAGAGCCGATATAAGAATGGCAGGAAAGGTGAAGTGTCCTATCAGGATACCAAAGCCTACAACGACAACTGGAATGCCACGTTCCGCGCCATTTATCGTCCGGTCAAGGGGCATACTATCACACTAAACCACCTGCTACAGTCGGCCGATCGCAAGACACAGACAGCTACAGTAGATCTGTCGAACCTGATCAACAAGTTGACCGTGAAGCAGATTACTGGTCTGTCATATCAACTGGCCCCCACCCTGCGCTGGAATGTCACTATCTTCGGAAAGTATTACGACCAGCGCAATTCCGGACCACAAGCGCTGACAGGCACCGACAATACCACCTACGTGAAGATCCACAACGACGTGAGCATGCTGGGCTATGGTGCTGCAGGTGCTGCCTATCTGCTGACCGATCTGCAACTGAAACTCAGCTATGAGCGCACCTGCCGACTGCCAACCATCGAGGAGCTCTTTGGTGATAACGATCTGGAACGAGGTAAGTTCGAACTGAAGCCTGAGCGCAGTCACAACTACAATCTCAACTTGAGTTACACCCATACCTTCGACAAGAAGCATGCACTCTATCTAGAGGGTGGCCTCATCTATCGTCTGACAAAAGACTACATCAAACGTACCACTGAGAATGTGAGCGGCACTTACTATGGTGCCTATTCAAACCACGGACGTGTAAAAACTAAAGGCTACAATATTGCACTGCGCTATGACTATCAGCGCTGGTTGAGTATCGGTGGCAACTGGAGTGAGATGAACGTACGCGACGACGAACCACTGCAAGAGACTGGCTCGCAGCAGGCAAACCTGACCTATCAGGCACGCATGCCAAACCTGCCCTACCAGTTTGCTAATGGCGATGTAACCCTGCGCTGGCACGATCTGGGTGCTAAAGGCAATATGCTCACAGCCACCTACGACCTGCTCTACACCCACAGCTTCCCACTCTTCTCTGAAGTATATGGCAACACCTCAACAAAGATGAAGGTGCCCACACAGACCACCCACAACCTGGCAGTGACTTACGTGATGAAAGGTGGAAAATACAACCTATCGTTAGAGTGCCACAATCTGACAGACGCCAAGCTGTACGACAACTTCAATCTGCAGAAAGCCGGTCGTGCCTTCTATGGCAAAGTGCGTGTAAACATCGGTGGATAACATTCAGAATAGAGAATTAATTATTTAAATTTTTGATATATAAATGAACAAAAACAACTTCAACAAGTGCGCATTTGCAGCACTCACACTCGCAGCATCGCTCACAGCATGTAGCAGCGACAACGATTCTGTCATCGACAACAACAAAGGTAGCGACATTACATCGGCCTACATCTTCACTGGCACTAATAGTGAGGGCACAGCCAACTACATCGCTGATGTGGCTTCACTGGATGAGGGCGAGACATCTATCGTAGGCAATGGTCTGGAGACTTTCACTGGTACAGAGTGGTTCACCTACAAAGACAAGTACCTGTTCCGTCTGCAGTACAATCAGGGTAACAACGGTGGCACATCGGCCTACTTCCTGAACAGTCTGGGACAGATAGAGCAGACCGACTACACCTTCGACATCCAGCGCTTCACCACCTATGGTATCTATGGCGATTATGTCATCACTGCAGCTGCAGCCGCCAGTAGCACGCTCGATGATCAGGGCAATGCTGCCTATGGCATCTCGGTGACCTATCTCGACGCTGAGAAGGGTACTACCGCCAACCGAGACATGATCATGGCTGAGAATTTCCTGGGCACAGGCGAGTATGCCACCCTCTCGGGTATCGTAGAGGCCAACGGCAAGCTTTATTCGGCTGTCATCCCCTTGGGACTCAGTGCCTATGGCAGTGCTGCTGAGAATGGCAAGTGGGTGAAGGCTGGCAATGAGGACCTGTTGGCAGTAGCCGAGAATGGTGCCCGCACCCTCAACACCACCCAGTATCCTGACTCTAGTTTCGTAGTGATCTACGACAATGAGAAGATGGAGAATCCTACCATCATCCGTACTGACAAGATGAGCTATGCCTGTGGTCGCATGCGTTCACAGTTCTACCAATGCATCTGGCCTGCTGCCAATGGTGACATCTATGTATTCTCACCCAACTGGAGCCGCCAGCAGACTGACGCCCGTCTGCGTTCAGACCACAAGTCGAAGGTGATGCGCATTAAGGCTGGAGCCAAGGAGTTCGACGAGACT
>JAGCPC010000026.1 GCA_017642485.1 Prevotella sp.
GGCATCACGTGCCTTAGCACTTATCTCGGACGCAAAGCGTGACGAGGTACTCCTTGCGGTGGCTGACGCCATCAAGGTAAATGAAGAGACTATCCTCAAGGCAAACGAGGATGACCTCAGTCGTATGGACAAGACGAGTCCGCTGTATGACCGTCTGCAACTCACCCCCAAACGTTTAGAGGATATAGCCAACGACATGCGCAAAGTGGCACAGTTGCCTTCGCCTCTGGGCAGGGTGCTCAAAGAGAAAACTCTTGAGAATGGTCTGCATCTGCGCAGGGTGTCAGTGCCTTTCGGTGTTATCGGCATGGTGTTCGAGGCTCGTCCTAATGTAGCATTCGACGTATTCTCACTCTGCTTCAAGAGTGGCAACGCCTGCGTGCTGAAGGGTGGCAAGGATGCTGACAGCTCAAACAAGGCTATCGTGGCACTCATCCACCAGGTGCTCACAGAGAAGGGCATCGACACTGGCGTGGTACAGCTATTGCCTGCTACTCACGAGGCTACAGGCGAGATGCTGGGGGCTGTGGGATATATCGATGTATGCATACCACGTGGTGGAAGAAAACTCATAGACTTCGTGCGTGACAATGCCAAGGTGCCTGTCATTGAGACAGGTGCTGGTGTGGTGCACGCCTACTTCGACAAGGACGGCGACATAGAGAAAGGCAAGCGAATCATCCACAATGCCAAGACACGTCGTGTCAGCGTATGCAATGCCCTCGACTGCCTCGTGATACACAAGGACCGCATCAGCGACCTGCCGGAACTCGTCGCACCACTGGCTGCCTCCAATGTACGCATATATGCCGACCAGGCTGCACAGAGCATACTATCAGGCAGTAGCTATCCACAGGAGCTTATAGAACAGGCACGCGAGCACCATTACGGCACAGAGTTTATGGACTACGCAATGGCGATACGCACTGTAGGCTCCATAGACGAGGCAATAGAGCACATCACTGAGAACGGCTCTGGTCACTCCGAGTGCATCATCACTGAAAACAAGGAAGCAGCCCAGCAGTTTGAGGCACAGATAGATGCAGCCTGCGTATATGTCAATGCACCTACCAGTTTCACTGACGGCGCACAGTTCGGACTGGGTGCCGAGATTGGAATCTCTACTCAGAAACTGGGTCCTCGCGGACCAATGGCATTAGAGGAGATAACCACCTACAAGTGGCTTATTGAGGGCGACGGTCAAGTACGTCCGTAAATTGAAGATTGAAAATTGAAAATTGAAAGGTAAGGTTAACGTTGAGGTTAACGTTATTATGACCGAATTATATAAAAAATTCATAGAGCATCCCGTAATTACTACCGACAGTCGCGACTGTCCCGAGGGAAGCATATTCTTCGCCCTGAAGGGTGACACGTTCAATGGTAATGCATACGCTAAGGCAGCACTCGACAAGGGTTGCGCCTATGCCGTCATCGACGAGGCACAGTATGCCGAGGATGACAGGTATATCGTGGTGGATGACGTACTCACCACCCTGCAGCAGTTGGCACGTGAGCACCGTCGTGCCCTTGGCACACCCATCATAGGCATCACTGGCACCAATGGCAAGACGACCACCAAGGAACTCATAGCCACAGTGCTCAGCAAGAAGTATAACGTGCTCTATACGCAGGGCAATTTCAACAACCACATCGGTGTGCCAAAGACCCTGCTGCGCCTCACCAAGGAGCACGAAATCGCCGTCATAGAGATGGGTGCTAACCATCCTGGCGAGATAAAGACGCTCGTTGAGATAGTAGAGCCCAACTGCGGACTGATAACCAATGTGGGCAAGGCGCACATCGAGGGTTTCGGAAGTTTCGAAGGAGTAATCAAGACCAAGGGAGAACTCTATGACAATCTGCGCAAACGTGCTGACAGCAAGGTGTTCATCGACACTGAGAACCCTTACCTCATGGGTATTTCCGAAGGACTGAACCTGGTGCCTTACGTAAAGGGTGAGGTAACAGCATGCGATCCGTTCCTGAGGTTTAAGTGGAGTTCAAAAGAGGATAGTTATCGTAGCACCGAAGGTGCGTATCGTAGTGGCGAAGCCACGTATCGTAGCGAAGCGTATCGTTACGAAGTACAAACTCACCTCATCGGAGCCTACAACATGAAGAACATGCTCGCGGCAGCCACCGTGGGACTTCATTTCGGTGTTACCCCAGAGCAAATCAATGAGGCTCTCTCTGGCTATGTGCCAAGCAACAACCGTTCGCAGCTCACTGTGACGGAGCATAACAAACTCATCGTTGATACCTACAACGCCAACCCCACCAGCATGATGGCAGCACTCAACAACTTCGTCCTGATGTCCGTAGAGCCCAAGATGGCAATACTCGGCGAGATGGGCGAGCTTGGCAGTATCAGCCATGAGGAGCATCAGAAGATTATCAACTTCCTGCAGGAGCACCATATAGAAAATGTATGGCTCGTGGGCAAGGTGTTTGGAAAGATAGAGTCGCCCTACCGTAAGTTTGCCGATGTCAACGAAGTAAAGGAGGCACTCACCACAGAGCGTCCTGATGGGCAGTATATCCTCATCAAGGGAAGCAACTACAACCGTCTCTTTGAACTACCCCCACTGTTGTAGTCGCAGCGTTCATACCCTTCACCCCTACCCTGACAGTTATGGACAACCTCACTACCCCACTCTCCCAACCCTACGTCATAGGTCTTGACCTTGGAGGCACCAACTCCGTCTTCGGCATCGTCGATGCACATGGTACTATCCATGCTTCGACCACCATCAAGACAGGCGGTTTTCTGTCTGCTACCGATTACGTATCAGCATGCGTAGAGGCACTCATGCCCATCATCAATCAAGTGGGTGGCATCACCAACATCAAGGCAATGGGCATCGGAGCCCCCAACGGCAACTACTACCGCGGCACCATCGAGACAGCCCCTAATCTACCTTGGGCTCACGACATCGTTGTACCCCTCGCCGATATGTTTAGCAAGGCATTGGGCGGCATACCCGTGGCACTCACCAATGATGCTAATGCTGCCGCTATCGGCGAGATGACATACGGTGTGGCGCGAGGCATGAAGGACTTTATCGTCATCACCCTCGGCACTGGTGTGGGGTCAGGCATCGTCACAGGTGGCAAACTGCTGTACGGTTCCAACGGTTTCGCTGGCGAACTGGGGCACGTCACCATACGCCGCACCAACGGTAGGTTATGTGGATGCGGTCGTAAGGGATGCCTCGAAGCATACTGCTCAGCCACTGGTGTGGCACGCACTGCACGCGAACTCCTCGCCACCACTACCGAGCCCTCCCTCTTGCGCAATATAAGACCTGAAGACATCACCTCCCTTGAGGTCAGTATCGCCGCTACCCAGGGTGATGCCCTATCACGTCGCATCTATCAAGAGACAGGTACCATGCTTGGCGAGGCATGTGCCGATTTTGCTGCATTCTCCGCCCCCGAGGCATTCATCTTCTTTGGAGGAATGACCAAGGCTGGCGATCTTCTCATGCAACCCCTTAAGGAGAGTTATCGTCGCCATGTCTTTCCCATCTATCGCGACGTACAGTTCCTCATCAGTTCCCTCGACGGCAGCAATGCCGCAGTACTCGGAGCCTCCGCAGTAGGATGGGAAATACATACACATTAAAAAAACAACACAGCCCTGACTCGATGAGCCAGGGCTTATACTTTGTATCGAAATTTCGTTATATCGTTATATCGTTATTCGTTATGTCGTTATAACGGCATATCAACCTCTTTCAACTTAGAAATAGTAAGCTACACCGAGCTGCCAAGAGTTGTACTTGCTCTTGAAGGCTGACTTCACGACTGCCGCTGTTGCATCCTGATAAGTTGCCTCACCTGTCTTGCCGCAAGCGATGTTGTAGTTTGCCTTTACCTCGACCTTGCTGAGGATGGTAGCACCGATACCTACGTTGACAGAGAAACTGCTTGACTTCCATGTCCAGTCACTCACATTATTATAAAGGCTCTTGTCCTTAGAGATATTGAAAGCCACCTGTGGACCTGCGAAAGCGAATATGTCAGCAACACCACCCAAACCTATGCCATAGCGTACATTTACAGGGATGGTGATAGCACGTGCGGTGAGTGACTCTGTCTTGCCCTCGTAAGACACCTCAGAGGTACGCTGGTCATAGAGTGCTGAAGCATCAACACCGAGACCCACGATAGGCAGGGTGAATTTCACCGTTGGACCTACATAGAAGCCTGCACGGTTGTTGCCCTTAAGGTTGTCAATTCCGTCAGAAATCTTCATGTTTACGAGGTTAGCACCTGCACGTACACCAAACTTGGTCTGCGCCTCTGCAGTCATTGCCATAACAAGCATCACAGCTGTCACAGCGATTGTAGATAAAATTTTCTTCATAAGCAATAAACTTTATACTTTATACAATATACTTTATACAATATACTTTATACTCTTAATGCCTCTGTCTCCTTACGCTGACACGGGCAGATGAGCCTGATGAAGCAGAAGCGGAACCTGATGATTTAGGTTTCTTGGATACGGTGGTGCTGCTACCTCCCGCACGACGGTTTGCCTTTGCAGCCTTGCGTGCCGCCTTAGGATTCTCCTTAAGCGCCTTAGCGATGGAGTCAAGGCTATCCTTTTTCGCCTGGTCGCCCCATATATTCTTCTCAAATGCTACGAGTTCGGCTTCAATCTTCTTCTGCTCCTTCGCCATAGCAGAGTCAGTAGGACAATACTGCGCCAGAGTCTGACCGAGCATGTTGTTGGTCTTGTATATCTTACCCTGATACATGTTCTTGACAAAGTAGTCGTCCATACTCATCGTAGCAGCGTTGTTGAGGTCGCTGGTCATGATGGTCTGTTTGGTAAGGAAAGGTGCCACGTCGTCATACTTCACCCAGAAGAGTGGATACTTGCTGGCACCGTCGCCGAAGTCGTCCTCACGGCTCATGATGGGACAAAGGGCGATGACCTTGTTGTGGAACGTAGCAGAGTTTTGGTCATAGTAGGCTGACTCCTTGATATAGTAAGACTTCACCTCACGAGAAGGTATATCGGAGTTGTCGAGTTTGAGTCTGCCGTCTTTCTTCTCGTAGTAGATGTGGTAGTTGTCGAGAAGGGTGAGGGGCTTGACCAGAGCATCTGCCTCGAACGACTCATTGCCGTCAAGACGGTACTCGTATGCCTTCACCTGACCAGACAACACGAGCTTGAAGAGGTAGGTAAAGAGGTTCATCTGACTACCGACGGGCTCCACGGGGTAGTACATGCCGGAGTTGGCTCCCTGCATGAGGTCGAGTTCGCGATATATGTCACGACGCCATACCACATCCTCCTTCATCTGCTGGGCAGTGGGGTAGGATATCTGGGCACGGGTGGTGAGGCTACTTGCCTGACTCTTCTGCTGCTGCGCCTGTTGGGTGCGACGTGCCTGGGGCTGAGCACTTACCGAATTGAAAATTGAAAATTGACAATTGAAAATTATGATTACTGTTGCAATAATTATTTTTCTCATCATAACTGTGAATTGTGAATTGTAAATTGTGAATTATTTTATCACTATCTCCATTGCTGAGGGCAGGGTGCGGGCTATGCCGTCAGGTCCCACTGCGTGTATTCTGGATATATAGAAACGCTTTTGACGTGATAGTTTGCGGAAGGTCTCTTGCTGGCGACCTGAGAAATGGGAGCCGTCACTGACGATGGGCACAGCATTGCCCATGTTGTCGAAGAAGACTGCCTCGAAACCTGTAACCTTGAACTCTATGTCGAGCAATCCGTCGTCGATAGCTGCACGTATGCCGCTGGCTCCAAGCAGCGATGCCTTGGCAAGTCCACCGCCGCGGAAACGGCTGTCCCCCACCTGTATGTATGCTGTTGGATCGGGCAGTTTTCTTACGTGGAAGGTAAACTGTCCCATCTGCACGGGTTTGCCTGTCTGCGTGCTTGACACGCTGATGGTAACATCCTGTCCCACAGCATTAGGACGTGCTATGTAGTGTCCTGCCGAGGTGGGTGTCAGCGAACCACCACTCATTGTTGCCACCACCTTATTGAGTGGCACACCAGGGATACTGACGGAGATAGGGTTGCTGAAACCAGCATAGAGCACGTTCATAAGGTCGGCAGAGACTGTTGCCGATGGATCGACAACGGTATATTTCTGTGAGAAGTCACGCTTGATGACCTCGCCACTGCCATCCTTCATCGTCATGTAGCCTGCCAGGGTGAAATCGCCCGTCTTGCCTGCCACAAACTCATACGTATTGTTGCGCAGGTTCACCTGTCTGCCACCTATGTATATCTCAGGCTGCTGTGTGGTATCAATTGCCGCCATCACTATCTGTGCAGAGAACTTGTCACCTCGCACCACAGTCTGGGCATTAGGTATCACGAAGGCAGAGAGTTTGTTGACGCGTATATCCTTAAGGTCGATATTGCTCACAAGGGTGTGGAGCACCTCGCCCTCAGCATAGCGCACGTCATTCTGCAACTTAGAGAGCAGAGTGACGGCTGCTGCCACCGGCATGTCTTCGAACATATACTCCTGCCAGCCCTTGCCCAGTGCCTTAGCCTTTGGCGACACCTCCGTAGAGAGATTGTCATTGATGATCTTCTGCAGGCGTTCATCATTGAGGAGCTTTATGCAGTTGGTGCGATAGTCCTCAATCATCTTCTGCAGCTTAGGTCCCTTACCCCTACCTGGCGA
>JAGCPC010000144.1 GCA_017642485.1 Prevotella sp.
GAGTGCTGCTGACGGCAAGATGTCGGGTCTGAGCTCACGCTCCATCTCTGGCACGGGCTTCAGCTACAAGATCGTCGATCTGGCTGAGAAGCCAAAGAAGGAGGACGATGGAGAGTAATTCACAGTGCACAGTGCACAGTTCACAGTTATCGTAGCGAAGCGTATCGTAGGGCTGAAAGCCCGTATCGTAGGAGCTTCAGCTCCGTATCGTAGGCCATCAGGCCGTATCGTAACAAAGAGCGACATCTTGCTAAGGAAGCAGGGTGTCGCTTTATTGTGCTGTATATCAGTGGGAACCGATGTAGAGGAGTAGCATGGAGAGGATGACGAGTGCAAGGTCAAAGGCTTTGGCTTTGAGGTTTTTCTCATGGAATATCATGGCTCCGCAGAGGAAGCTGACGATGACTGAGCCACGCCGTACCATGCTGACGATGCTTATCATGGCGCCATCGATGCCGAGGGCGTAGAAATAGAAGAAGTCGGCCATGCAGAGGAAAAGGCTTACCAGGGGGATGCTCCACGTCCAGTGGAAGGGGGTGGTCTTCTTATGGGTTGGCATCCATAGCAGGAGGAGCATGGCGAGCATCATGCCCAGCTGGTAGATGTTGTACCAAGCCTGTACGGCGACTTTGTTGAGTCCTACGCCGCCATTGGCGGGCGATGCCATGAGGTATTTGTCGTACAGTCCGCTGATGGCTCCGAGTATGTTGCTTAGGATGATGAAGTATATCCACTTGTCACG
Source organism: Prevotella sp. (assembly GCA_017642485.1). Lineage (GTDB taxonomy): Bacteria > Bacteroidota > Bacteroidia > Bacteroidales > Bacteroidaceae > Prevotella. The sequence goes on from JAGCPC010000144.1 coordinate 743, forward strand.
CCACCAGTTGATGCCCTCTTTCTTTGATGTGTGCTTGAGCAACTCGATGCCGATGAGGGCTACGATGACGCCCAGCCACTGCCATGGGTTGAGGTGCTCGGCAAAGAGGGTCATGGCTCCTACGAGCACCATGACGGGACGGGTGGCATTGATGGGTCCCACGATGGTGAGGGGGAGGTGCTTGATGCCGAAGTAGGCGAGCAGCCATGAGGCGAGCACTATGCAGGCCTTGACGATGATGTAGCGCTGCTCTGCCCAGTGGAAGTCGGTGCAGTAAAGTGGGGAGCCTGGGGCTATCCACCCCTCATGCGAACATACTATAAAGGGTAGGAAGATGAGGCTTGAGAACAGGGTGTTGAGCAGTAATACCGGTATTACGGCATTGCTGTCAAGCGCCCGTTTCTTGAATACGTCATAGAAACCTAACAGGGCTGCGCTGAGAAAGGCAAATAGGATCCAGAGCAATGGTAGTTGATAGTTGAGAGTTGACAGTTGACAGTTATACCTTATATTTCTCTGTCTGTTCCTTTACGAAGTCGGGATCGTCGAAGTAGTCGATGCGCATGGCGTGGCGCACTTCGTTAAGGGTCTTGATGCCTCGCTGGCGTGCTGCCTCGGTGCCCTTGCGCAGTATCTCCACTACCTCGGGGATGCGCTGTTCCCACTCATGGCGGCGCTCGCGGATAGGCTCCAGGCGGTCGTTGAGCACGTTGAGGAGGAACTTCTTACATGTGCCGTCGCCCAGTCCGCCACGGCAGTAGTGGGCCTTCATCTCGTCGAGGTTATTGTAGTCGGGGAGGAACTTTGCGAAGTCCTCGTTCTTGCAGAATGCGTCGAGGTAGATGAACACCGTGTTGCCCTCGAGGTGGCCTGGTGAGTCGATGGTGAGGTGCTGAGGGTCGGTAAACATGGAGTTGACCTTCTTCTTCAGCTCCTTGGCTGAGTCGGAGAGGTATATGCAGTTGCCCAGCGACTTTGACATCTTTGCCTTGCCGTCGGTGCCTGGCAGGCGCATACAAGCCTGGTTCTCGGGCAGGAGTATCTTGGGCTCTATGAGCACGTTGCCGTAGATGTGGTTGAAGCGGCGTACTATCTCGTTGGTCTGCTCCAGCATGGGTTTCTGGTCTTCGCCTACAGGCACCGTGGTAGCTTTGAAGAGCGTGATGTCAGCAGCCTGTGAGATGGGGTAGCAGAAGAATCCCGTAGGGGTGCCACCCTCAAACTTGCGCATCTCCAGCTCGGTCTTTACCGTAGGGTTGCGCTGCAGGCGCTGTACGCTCACGAGGTTCATATAGTAGAATGACAGCTCCGTCAGTTCGGGCACGGCACTCTGTATGAAGATGTGGGTCTTCTCAGGGTCTATGCCAGCAGCGAGGTAGTCGAGCGCCACCTCTATCACGTTTTGCCTTATCTTCTCGGGGTTGTCGGCATTATCGGTGAGAGCCTGTGCATCGGCTATCATGATGAATATCTCGTCGTATTCGCCAGAGTTTTGTAGTTCTACGCGTCTGCGCAGCGAACCCACATAGTGGCCTATGTGCAGTTTTCCTGTAGGTCTGTCGCCTGTAAGTATTACCTTTTCCATGTTTTGTTGTATCTTGTCTTTTATCTTTTTACCTTATTTAAGGTGCAAAGTTACAAAAACGAGAGCAAATGACAAAATAAATTATTTATTTTTCTTTGCCGAGTGCATATAACTTATTCAAAGTTACAAAATTTTGATTAAGCGAGCAAAAAAGTATTGCATTTCTTTTTCCAACTTGGGAATTTTTTTATAACTTTGCAAGGAAATGTCAAACAGGCGTTAGATAATGGCAAAAGACAAAACGGCATACGTGTGTGACAATTGTGGCTTTGACTCAACGAAATGGTTGGGGAAATGCCCCAGTTGCGGACAGTGGAATACGTTTAAGGAAGTGAGACTGGGAGGCAGTTCACAGTTCACAGTTCGCAGTTCACAGTTACGGGGGAGAGGAGAGATGTCTGTGACAAATGCTGCCGTGCGCCTTAACGATATACCCACGAAGGAGTTGCCGAGGATAGACATGGGCGATGCCGAACTAAACCGTGTGCTGGGAGGCGGACTGGTGCCAGGGAGCATCATACTGCTGGGCGGCGACCCTGGCATAGGCAAGAGTACGCTGACGCTGCAGACCATCATGGGACTGAAGGATAAGGAGGTGCTCTATGTGAGCGGCGAGGAGAGTGCCCACCAGCTCAGGATGAGGGCGGAGAGGATTGGGGGCAGTTCACAGTTCACAATGCACAGTTCACAGTTAGGGAACGAAAACGCTAACGGAACTCGAAGAGATGAGTTACAGACAGATAACTGTGAACTGAGAACTGAGAACTGTGAACTGAGAAACAATGTCTTGGTGCTCTGCGAGACATCGCTGGAGAAGGTGTTTGACCAGATAAGGGAGATAGGGCCCGACATGGTGGTGATAGACTCCATACAGACGATGGAGACAGAGACGGTGGACTCGGCACCTGGCAACATAACGCAGATAAGGGAGTGCGCGAGCATGCTGCTGAGATACGCCAAGACGAGTGGGGTGCCCGTGATACTGATAGGACATATAAATAAGGAGGGAACGATAGCGGGTCCGAAGATACTGGAGCATATAGTGGATGCCGTGATACAGTTTGAGGGCGACAGGCAGGGACTGTACCGCATACTGCGCTCGATAAAGAACAGGTTTGGTTCGACATCGGAGATAGGCATATACGAGATGCAGCAAACGGGACTGCGGCCAGTAGCAAACCCCTCGGAACTGCTGATGAGCGATGACCGCGACGGCATGAGTGGCATAGCCATAAGTGCAGCGGTGGAGGGTATGCGACCATTCCTCATAGAGACTCAGGCGCTGGTGAGCACAGCGGCATACGGCACGCCACAGAGGAGCGCCACAGGCTTTGACCAGCGTAGGCTCAACATGCTGCTCGCCGTACTGGAGAAGAAGGTGGGCTTCAAACTGGTGCAGAAGGATGTATTCATCAACATAGCCGGTGGCATAAAGGTGACCGATATGGCGATGGACCTCAGCATACTGGTGGCAGTATTCTCGAGCAACGTGGATATGCCGATAGACGCAGGCTACTGCGTGTGCGGCGAGGTAGGACTGAGCGGTGAGGTGCGCCCCGTGAGCCGCATAGAACAGCGCATAGCCGAAGCCGAGAAGCTGGGCTTTACCGACATAGTGATACCCAAACGCAACATGGGAGCGCTGAAAGGCAAGAAATATTCAATAAGGCTGCACCCCGTGCAGAAAGTGGAAGAGGCGCTGAAGGTGCTCTTCGGGTGAGGGGCTAGAAAGACTAGAGAAACTAGTAAGATTAGTAAGACTAGTAAAACTAGTGAGACTAGAAAAGACTAGAAAACAACGAAAACAAAAATAACAATAAAACTAAACTATGGCTAATATTACGAAAGAAGACGCTCTGCTCTATCATGAGAGTGGCCGTCCAGGAAAAATTGAGGTGATGCCTACGAAACCTTATCGTACGCAGACGGACTTGTCGTTGGCTTATTCACCTGGTGTGGCATTCCCCTGTCAGGAGATACAGGCTAATCCTGATACGGTGTATAAATATACCGACAAGGGCAACCTCGTGGCTGTGATATCAAACGGTACAGCGGTGCTGGGACTGGGCGATATCGGTGCTATGTCAGGCAAACCAGTGATGGAGGGTAAGGGACTGCTCTTCAAGATATACGGCGGCATCGACGTGTTTGATATCGAGGTGGCTGAGAAAGACCCTGAGAAATTCTGCGAGGCAGTGGAGAAGATAGCCCCCACCTTTGGTGGCATAAACCTTGAGGACATCAAGGCTCCGGAGTGTTTCTACATAGAGGATAGACTGAAGAAGTCGCTCGACATACCAGTGATGCACGACGACCAGCATGGTACTGCCATCATATCAAGTGCCGGACTGCTCAACGCCCTCGAGGTGGCAGGCAAGAAGATAGAGGACGTGAAGATAGTAGTGTCAGGTGCTGGTGCTGCTGCCATCATGTGTACCAAACTCTATGTGGCTCTCGGTGCCAAGCTGGAGAACATACTGATGATTGACTCCAAGGGTGTCATCACAGCCGACCGCGAGGGACTGAACGAGCAGAAGCGCTACTTTGCTACCAAGCGTACCGACGTGCGCACGCTGGAGGATGCCATGAAGGGTGCTGACGTATTCCTCGGACTGTCCAAGGGCAACGTGCTCAGCCAGGACATGATACGCTCAATGGCCAATAACCCTATAGTATTCGCTTGCGCCAACCCTGTGCCAGAGATAAGCTACGAGGATGCTATGGCGGCACGTCCTGACGTGCTGATGTCAACAGGTCGCTCGGACTATCCTAACCAGATAAACAACGTAATAGGTTTCCCATACATATTCCGTGGTGCGCTGGACGTTAACGCCAAGGCCATCAACGAGGAGATGAAGATAGCTGCCGTACACGCCATTGCCGACCTCGCCAAGCAGCCTGTGCCTGATGTGGTAAACAAGGTGTATAACGTGAACAACCTCACATTCGGTCCTGACTACTTCATACCAAAGCCCGTTGACCCACGACTCATCACCGAGGTGAGTGCAGCAGTGGCTAAGGCTGCTATGGACTCAGGAGTGGCACGTAAGCAGATAACCGACTGGGACGAGTATAAGAGAAATCTGCGCCTGAAGATGGGACAGGAGACACGCGTGACACAAAACCTCTTTGAGACCGCGCGCAAGCACCCACAGAAGGTGGTGTTTGCCGAAGGTATGCACCCCACGATGATCAAGGCTGCCGTACAGGCAAAGAACGAGGGTCTGTGCTTCCCAATCTTGCTGGGCAACAAGGAGATGATAACAAAGAAGGCAGAGGAGCTCGACCTGTCACTCGAAGGAGTAGAGATAATAAACCTGCGTCATGACGACCTGCACGAGACTCGCGAGCGCTACGCACAGGTGCTTGCCGACAAGAGAAAGCGTGAGGGCTACAACTTCGAGGAGGCCAACGACAAGATGTTTGACCGCAACTACTTCGGCATGATGATGGTGGAGACGGGCGATGCCGATGCTCTCATCACTGGTGTATATACCAAGTTTACCTCTACCTTGCAGGCTGCACAGGATATCATAGGCATACGTCCGGAGTACAAGCACTTCGCTACGATGCACATCCTCAACTCCAAGCGTGGCACATACTACATAGCCGATACGCTGGTGAACCGTCACCCTGACAAGGAGGCGATAAAGGATATAGCACGACTGACGGCTGACACGATACGATTCTTCAACGACGAACCACGCATAGCCATGATAAGCTACTCAAACTTTGGTGCTGACAAGGTGGGTAGTCCGAAGATGATATCCGACGTGGTGAAGGAGATGCAGCAGGAGTACCCCGACCTGAAGATAGACGGCGAGATGAGCGTGGACCTCGCACTCGACCATGAGCGCCGAGACGAGAAATACCCATTCCTCAGACTGCACAACCAGGTGGTCAACTCAATGGTGTTCCCTAACCTCAGTTCGGCTAACTCTGCCTACAAGCTCATTAAGCAGTTCTCACAGGAGACGGAGGTGATAGGTCCGATACAGATGGGACTCAACAAGCCTATACACTTCACCGACTTCGACTCAGGAGTGCGTGATATAGTCAACATCACCGCAGTAGCCGTGATAGATGCCTATGTGGGCAAACTGGGGAAAGTATAGAGTATAAAGTATAAAGTATAAAGGATAAAGTGATACACTTAGCATCCAACTCTCCACGTCGCAGGGAACTGCTCGCAGGACTGGGCATAGACTTTGAGGTGCAGGTGATACCTGGCATCGATGAGTCGTACCCAGAGGACATGCCTGCCAAGGACGTGGCGGAATATATCGCAACAAAAAAGTCTGTACCCTACATCACGGAGGGTACAGACAATGTTGTGATAACTGCTGATACTGTAGTGGTGTGCGATGGCATGATAATGGGCAAACCCGCTGATGAGGCCGATGCCAAGAGGATGCTTCATGCTCTATCGGGCAAGACACACCAGGTATATACCGGAGTGTGCATAAAGCACGGTGGGGGAGAGAAGCACTTCAGCGTATGCACGGACGTGACATTTAAGCAACTCAGTAACGAGGAGATAGACCACTATGTGAGGGAGTACAAACCCTACGACAAGGCAGGCTCCTACGGCATACAGGAATGGATAGGCTATGTGGGCATCACTGGCATCAACGGTTCATACTACAACGTGATGGGATTTCCCGTGCAGAGAGTTTACGAGGAGCTGAGAAGGTTATAGATTATACATTATACATTATACATTAAAGATTAAAGATTAGCTAAGCTAAGATTGAAGACTGATAAAAAATATTGGTATATAGCCCGTGCGCATCATGTCACAGCTGAGTTGTGCACTATGCTCGACCGTATGCCCTTTGACTACTTCGCCCCTATGAGCGAACGTAGCATAGTGGTGAAGGGTAGGGAGATGAAGCGTAGTGTGCCGTTGGCTCTCAACTACGTATTTTTCCATACCGACGACTTTATGGAGCTGAGGACTATAGTGCGCGACATACCCCGTGTGAGCATGCTATACCACCAACCAGCGCGTGATGCCAAGACGGATAGTCACGACTCGCAGTATCGCCCCATGATAGCCAGCGACAGGGAGATGGAGATGTTTATCAAGGCGGCCTCGTTCTACTCACAGGGAGCACCGCTTGCCGTGCCCGATCGCAAACTCATGATGAAGGGCGATAAGGTGCGAATCATCGATGGCCCATTTAAGGGTGTTGAGGGAGTGCTGATAAGCCAGCAGGGCAAGGATGGTGGCAAGGTGGTAGTAAGCATCGGCGACCTCGTGTCGGTATCTACCCTCGACATATCACCTGAGAATATACAGGTGATACAGTTTGCCCACGGCAACAAGCATATATACAAGAAGTTGGACTCCTTCAAGCTACGTATAGACCGAGCATTGCAAAAGCTTGCTGAGGGACAATCACTCTCCGACGATGAGCGTCAGCATATAACGAATTTTATAAGGCGCTTCAGCACAGTACGTACTGACACCATCAATACCGAGGCGCGACTTGCCATGTATGTGCTCAAGGGCTACTACGCCCTGCACATGCCTGGGGAGGTAGCGGCAAACTATAAGAGACTGCGTGACGAAATACTGCCACGAGTAAAATCAAATAAAGTGAAAGATGACATACAGCAGTGCCTCAAACTGGTGCGTAGCTAACTGTGCACTACCGCCTTTACCGTCCCCTGTGCAAACATTATCGTTACTTCGTCACTCTCATGTAGTTCGGTAGGAGAGGTGACGGCAGCACCATCGTGGAGGGTCAGCGTATATCCCTTTTTGAGGATGTTCTGGGGGTCGAGAGCAGAGATTTTCTGTTCGATGAGTTTTATTTTGTTGTTTTCTATAATTATTTGACGCTCAGCTATATTGTGTGTTTTAGTCAAATAATCCTTTAACTTATTTTCTTCACGTACTATCCTGATACTGACAGAGGCATTGCCACGTTGTTGTACGTTCTGCAGGAGTAGTCTCTCATGCTCTATCCTCTGTCTTATAGCTTTGCCGATGCGGTCTGTGAGGTTGTCTATACGCATCATGGTATTTTCCAGGTTGCTCACAAGAAACTCGGCCACCGCCGTAGGAGTCTTGACGCTCACGCATGCTACGATGTCGAGTATGCTCTTGTCGCGGTCGTGTCCTATGCCTGTTATGACGGGCAGACTGAAGTTTGCCACATTCTCGGCAAGTGCAAGGGTGTCAAATCCTGACAGGTCAGCAGTACTACCTCCACCACGTATTATCACGACACAGTCAAAGGGGCGTTGCCCCGCAGTCGCTTGCTGGTGCCGGTGTATCTGGTTGAGAGCGTTGATGATTGATGACTCCACCTGTTCGCCCTGCATGATGGCAGCAAACAGCTGGGTCTCAAACTGAAAACCATACGCATTGTCAGCCAATTGATTGCAGAAGTCACCATAGCCAGCTGCCGTAGGTGATGATATCACGGCTATTCGTTTGCAGAAGGGCGATATCGCGAGTTGCTTATTGAGGTCTATGACCCCCTCCTCGGTGAGTATGCGTATTATCTCCTGTCGCCTGCGAGCCATATCGCCCATGGTGTAGTTGGGGTCGATGTCGTCCACCACCCATGAGAAGCCAAACGCCTCATGAAAGTTTGCCCTGACACATAGCAGCACCTTCATACCGGCACTCAGTGGCGACTGAGTCGTTTCCATAAATCGTCTGCTCACGCCCGACCATGTGTTTTTCCAACAGCATGCCCTTGCCTGAGCCAGTATGCTGCCATCATCGACCTTCTCTATCAGTTCCATGTAGCAATGGCCACGACTCTCCCTGATACCAGCCAGTTCTGCCTGCACCCAGTAGGCTTCAGGTAGAGCGAGGCTGATAGTCTCCCTTACCAGTCCGTTAAGCATGGACAGGGTCATCGGTTGGGTATCGTCAGTCAATATCATCGTGGCAAAGGTACTAAAACGAGAGCAAACGACAAAATTTTTACATGCTATATTTTGTCGCTTAAGTTTTTTTTTATAATTTTGTGCACAAATTATTGCTTAAATAATGAGTAACAAACAAGCTACATTAGAATTAGGAACACGTCCTGTAGGGAGTTTGCTCTTCCAGTATGCTTTGCCGGCGATAGTGGCGATGGTGGCATCGTCGCTATACAATATGGTTGACAGCATCTTCATAGGTCAGGGTGTAGGACCTCTGGCTATCTCAGGTCTTGCGGTGACGTTTCCCTTTATGAATCTCTCTGCTGCCTTTGGTGCAGCCATAGGAGTAGGTGCCAGCACCTTTCTCAGTGTCAAACTGGGTCAGCGTGACTACGATATAGCCAATCGCATACTGGGCAATGCCGTGATGCTCAACATTATAATAGGTGTAGCATTCGGAGGGCTGTGCCTGTTGTTTCTCGACCCCATACTACGTTTCTTTGGTGCCAGCGATGCCACCCTTCCTTACGCTGTGGCGTATATGGAGATAATACTGTTGGGCAATGTCTTCACCCACCTCTATCTCGGACTCAATGCAGTGCTGCGTTCTGCTGGCAAGCCCCGTCAGGCAATGAATGTCACCATCTTCACCGTGGTGATAAATGCACTGCTTGACCCCCTCTTTATCTATACCTTTGACATGGGCATACGAGGTGCTGCCTACGCTACCATACTCTCGCAGATTATGGCGCTGTGCTGGCAGTGTAAGCAGTTTTCCAACAAGGACGATCTCCTGCACTTCGAGCGCTCTAAGATGGGTGTCGATGCTGATATCGTCAAGAATATCATCAGCATAGGCATATCACCATTCTCGATGAATGCCTGTGCCTGCCTTGTCGTGATATTTATCAACAACTCCCTCATGCAGTACGGTGGTGATATGGCGATAGGTGCCTACGGCATAGCCAATAGGATAGCCTTCGTATTTGTCATGGTGACAATGGGAGTATGCCAGGGTATGCAGCCTATAGCCGGATACAACTACGGGGCAGAGAACTACAACCGCATGTTTGAGGTGCTCCGACTGGCGAGCATAGCGGGTACGGCGGTGTGTGCCGTAGGATTCGTTATCGCCATGTTCTGTCCAGCTCTGTGTGCCCGTCTGTTTACGTCCGATGCCACCCTCATATCTTATTCAGTCACGGCGATGAGGTATATGATGTCCCTCTTTATCATCATAGGAGCGCAGATGGTTATCATCCATTTCTTCCAGAGCATCGGCAAGGCAAAGGTCAGCATCTTCCTCAGCCTGTCACGTCAGTTGATATTCCTTGTACCCATGATAGCCATCCTGCCCCATTATATGGGCTTGGATGGCGTGTGGCTTGCCATGCCCCTCAGCGATGGCGTAGCAGCTATCATGGCATACGTGATGATATACATATACATACGAAAATTTAAGAGCCTACATAATGGATAATCTGATAATAAGTGTTGGCCGCCAGTTGGGTAGCGGAGGATGCGAGATAGCAAAGCTTCTTGCACAGCGCTTCGATTGTAAGTATTACGACAACGAACTGATAAACATGGCAGCAGAGCGCAGTGGCTTCAATCCCAAGATTTTCGAGAAGCAGGATGAGAGTCATGGCATGCTCAGGTCCTTGTTTGGTTCCTTCTCAGGTCGCCTGGGGCGCTCCACGAGCAATTACTACGACAATGCCATGTCGCAGGAGTCACTCTTTCAGGTGCAGAGCGAGGTGATATGGCGGGCAGCCAAGAATGGCAACTGCGTCTTTGTAGGACGCTGTGCCGACTACATACTGCGCAATAACCCAGGCCTCTTCAGCGTATTTATCACAGCCAACGAGGATGACCGCGTCAAGGCTGTCGCAGGACGTCACAACTGCGACTATGATACGGCTCGCAAGATCATACAGCGTAAGGAGACACGTCGCGCCAACTACTACAACTATTACACCAGCAAGAGGTGGGGCGCATCGCAGAGCTACGACCTCTGTATCAATAGTTCGTTGCTCGGCATAGAGCGCACGGCAGAGGTCATAGCCCAGATTATCAGTGAGACAAAGAAAACTTTCTAACCATATATATATAATTAACTCAAACTTTTTTTCTCTCTCTCTCCCATGAAGAAAATACTATTGTTAGGTTCAGGTGAACTGGGTAAGGAATTTGTCATTGCCGCTAAGCGAGCAGGACAGTATGTCATAGCATGCGACCGTTATGCCGGCGCACCAGCCATGCAGGTGGCCGATGAGTATGAGGTATTCTCCATGCTCGATGGCGATGCCCTCGCCGCTGTTGTCAACAAGCATCGCCCCGACATCATAGTGCCCGAGGTGGAGGCTATACGTACGGAGCGCCTCTTTGACTTTGAGAAGCAGGGCATACAGGTAGTGCCATCAGCACGTGCCGTCAACTATACCATGAATCGTCAGGCTATACGTGACCTCGCAGCCAAGGAACTCGGACTGCGTACGGCGAAGTATTTCTATGCCAAGACATACGACGAACTCGTCGAGGCATCCAAGGAGATAGGCTTCCCCTGTGTCATCAAGCCCCTCATGTCATCCAGCGGTCATGGACAATCTACCGTCCACAGTGCTGACGAACTGCGCAAGGCATTTGACGATGCTATGGCTGGAGCCCGTGGCGATGTCAAGGAGATAATCGTCGAGGAGTTTATACACTTCACCTCCGAGTTTACCCTGCTCACCGTCACTCAGAAGGATGCTCCTACGCTCTTCTGTCCTCCTATAGGCCATGTGCAGAAGGGTGGTGACTACCGTGAGTCATGGCAACCATACCATATATCTGACAAGGACCTCAAGGCAGCACAGGATATGGCTGCTAAGGTGACAGCATCACTCACAGGCTATGGCATCTGGGGTGTCGAGTTCTTCCTCACCGATACTGGCGTGGTATTCTCCGAACTCTCCCCACGTCCCCACGATACCGGCATGGTGACCCTCGGTCATACCACCAACCTCTCCGAGTTTGAGCTCCACCTGCGTGCCGTCTTAGGACTGCCCATCCACGATATCCGTCTCGAGCACGCCGGTGTGTCAGCCGTTGTCCTTGCTGACAAGGACTACTCCCGTGACGATATCATCCCCTACAACTTCGTTGATGCCCTCAAGGAGGAGTGCACCCGTGTGCGTATCTTTGGCAAACCCGAGGCACACTTCGGCCGTCGTATGGGCGTAGTGCTGTGTTATGGCGATGTCGATGCCGATGTCACCCAGCTTCGCGACAAGGCAAAGCGCCTTGCCACCACCGTACTGGGCACAGCCCCCTATATGGAGAAGTCATGAAAGTCGTAGCACGTTTTCACTCACCCCTCACAAGCAAGTTTGGCACCCCACGTCAGGCAGGAGTAGTATCATCCCTGCCTGGCGTGATAGTCTTTGACAGAGCCTTCCGCTCACCTGACGCCATCCGAGGCATCGAGGGCTTTGACTACCTATGGCTGATATGGGGTTTCTCTGCCAATAGGAAGCAGGCGACCCCCTCCTCCCATGACCACGACACATCATCCCTTACCGTCCGTCCACCGCGTTTAGGTGGCAACGAGAGGGTAGGGGTCTTTGCCTCACGTAGCCCCTACCGTCCCAACGCCATCGGGCTGTCGTCCGTCAAGATACACCATATAGACTACCATGCCCCCGATGCCCCTGTCATACACGTAGAGGGAGCAGACCTTATCGATGGCACACCCATCTACGATATCAAGCCCTACATACCCTATACCGATGCCCATCCCGAGGCGCGAGGAGGATTTACCGACCAGGTGCTATGGCGACCACTACGCGTAGTCCTGTCAGCCGAAGCGGAGCAGCAGCTCAGCGCCCCCGATTATCAGGCTCTCAGCGACCAGCGCCACGTATGGCAACAACTCTTGCAGCAAGACCCCCGTCCGCACTATCATGACGATCCTCAGCGCCGCTACGCCATGTCCTATGCAGGGTACGATATCCTGTTCACTGTAGCCGACGACACCCTGACAGTCGTAGATATCCGAAAGTTGTAGCCCATTTTTTTGCATATTCAAAATAAAAATAGTAACTTTGCAAACCGAAACCACATAACGGAGAGGTGCTCGAGTGGCTGAAGAGGCACGCCTGGAAAGCGTGTAACCGTCAAAAGCGGTTCGCAGGTTCGAATCCTGTTCTCTCCGCTCCAAAGAATTGAAACCCGCTGATTTTCAGCGGTTTTTTCTGTTTTCAACAGGAGAGGGTCCCCCAAAAGGGTACCCCATAAGATTTAAGTTTTTTTAATTTAACGCGTTACGTTTTCAGCACTTTACCATATTAATAAAGTGTTTTTTTGAATTATAGAAATCACCCTAAACTATATCTTGTCCTTCTCTTTCAAATAAAAAAATCGCAGAATAAACTGAAAAGTACCTACCACATTACTACACTTAATCAACCTCAGAGTTTATGAGGACCGAACTTTTTCTAACAAAAAACCTCTCCCGCCTACTGGTCCTAAAAAATCAAAAAAGCGTCCACCTTATATATGATAAAAGTGAACGCAAAAAAAAGTGCGCCCGTAGGCGACGGGCGACTTTGTTGTCAAACAGGGTACAGTTGAACCCTCGCCTATGGTTATACGTTGATGTTGTCAGCTGCACGGCGAATGCGGTCAGCAAGGTCATAGAGTGCTCCCTGCAACTGCATCTTCTCATCGTAGCTGAACTCAGTAGGCTTGCCGTTGCCGTCAATGCCGTCGAGTTTATGGTAGAGCCATGAATTAGATCTTCCGAAATAACGCTTTGAGAGATCAGCCCATGATATGGATATGAGCAAGTCCTTGAGTTGCTCTTTCATTGTTCCTACTCGCTGAAAATTCATTGTCATCGTTGCCATAGTCTCTTATTGTTTTTAGTGCCCACTCCCGAAGGATCTGAGTGTGTTGTTTAGTCTTCCAGAGGTTCGTCTAAGTATTCTGCGAATGTCCTTTCGATGTAGTACCTTATCTCAGGTTCTCCGTTTGGGTAACTCTTTTTATAGTTTCTTACCGTTTCGATAAGGTCGAATTCAAGTTCTGTGAGTTTAAGCGTCCTTGCTTTCTGTTTCATTTATATCTGTTTTGCTTGACAACACAAAGGTAGTACTTTTATTCGTATTACGCAAATGTTTAGTACGTTTATTTATACTACTCTTTAATTTCTTGACGTGTATCACGTTATAGTTGAGAAATGCAGTTTTTTTCTTCTTTATGCCAATAGCTTTAGTCCAACGATAGAAATGATGAGGGTAGTGATGAAGAACAACCTCCAGAAGGTGGCTGGCTCGTGAAATACGAAGATGCCTACGAGCACTGTTCCTACGGCTCCTATACCTGTCCATACGGTGTAGGCTGTGCCTATGGGCAACGTCTGCGTAGCCTTGGTCAGCAATATCATACTAAGAAGGCAAAACACAAAGAATCCTCCCATCCAGCTCCACCACAGCACACCCTCTACTTCCTTGGCTCGACCAAGACAATAGGTAAACCCTGTTTCACACAGTCCTGCTATAATCAATATTATCCAGTTCATTTCTGATTAATTTTCTCTGCAAAGTTACAATTTTTTTTCGTACATTTGCAACAGAAACATTATAAACTAAAACCCCAATCATTATGACTAATGCAGAAAAAGTAAGTGCTTTCCTCGATGAAGCCCAGATGTTCTACTTCCTCACCACTGACGGCGACCAGCCTAAGGGACGTCCATTCACCTTCCGTATGCTTGTGGATGACAAACTGTATTTCGGCACAGGAACATTCAAGAAATGCTATGCCCAACTCGTCGCTAACCCCAAAGTAGAGGTGCTGGCTGTAAAACCCACTGAGTTCATGCGCTATGACGGAAAAGTAAAATTCGTCAAAGACGATGCCCTCACAGCCAAGGTACGTGAGATAATGCCACAAATCATGGCAATGTATGACAAGCACGGATGGGAGCTGGCACTCTTCTATCTCGAAGACGGACATGCCGAAATTCGTGGCATGTTGGACCTGAAAGAAGAATTCGACGTATAAACTCCTACAAGCGCTGGCATCTATGTCGGCGCTTTTCTTTTTCCCACCCACAAACCCTGCGATGGTGAGGGGAAGTGATAAAGTTTTGTGATCTGGCGGGGATTGAATATCCCCAGCCCTGCCACGGGCTATCTACAAAAAAAATACCCTTCCTTTTCATTAAAAAGCAAGCTTTTATGAAAATTCAGGATATTTCATTGTGATCCGGCGGGGATTCGAACCCCGGACCCACAGCTTAGAAGGCTGTTGCTCTATCCAGCTGAGCTACCAGACCGACCTTATATTAATTGACAATTGACAGTTGACAATTGACAGTTGACAATTGACAGTTGACAATTTGCCAATTTGCGAGTGCAAAGGTACAAAGAAAAGTTGAAAGTTGAAAGATGAAAGTTGAAAGTTTATGAATAATTAATAATTTTCTTATCTATTATCTATTATATTTCATCTATTATCTATCATCTATAATCTGTAATCTTTCAGCTATTCTTTGAGCAAATTTTCAATGAAGTCATCAAGCTCGGCGGAGAGATTCTCCATAAATGGGGTGCCGAGGATGGTGGTCTCGCTATCATCGACGATGTATAGCTCGGAGATGTACTGTCCACTCTCATTTTCCAACACGTAGTTGTACGGCTTGGCAATGTTGAGGTATATGCCGTGCTGCTCGATGACGGGCGAGAATGCCTTGTGCACCATAGCATAAAACTCATCGGTCTCAAGGGGTGCATTGATCCATTCTTCTACGATGACGCGTGTGATTTCTTTGTCATCGTCATCGAATGCCATGACATCGCCGGTATCTTGTGATACGCGGACGTGTATGTCGGTAAAACTGTAAGTGCCGTCCTCACGTGGAGGAAACTTCTCCGCTATTTTATTGATGAAGCGGGTGAGGCTGTTGGTGGTTTTGTCCATTTATTTTTTTCCGTGACAGTGTTTGTACTTCTTGCCTGAGCCACATGGGCATGGATCGTTGGGACGTGGTTCCTTGCCCTTGACGATAGGTATGCGTGGTGGCATCTGTGGTGCCGTAGGGTCGATGTATCCTGGGCGGTTCATGCCGTCACGCATGCCTTGTGGCATCTGTCCTGGCATAGGTGGTAGGGCAGGGGAGCCGTCAGCATTGAGTTCGGGTTTGTTGGTCTGATACTGTGGTTGTGGCTCTGGCTTAGGCATAGAGACGGGAGCCTGGGCTGGTGCCTCCTCCTTATGTATATGTATGCGTGAGAGGGTAGAGCAGACGGAGTCGTTCATCTGATTGATCATGGCATCCCAGAGCTTGACGGACTCGAGTTTGAAGATGAGCAGCGGGTCTTTCTGTTCGTAGGATGCGTTTTGGGATGAATGGCGCAGTTCGTCGAGCTGGCGCAGATTCTCCTTCCAGTTGTCGTCGATGGTATGGAGGAGTATCATCTTCTCAAATTCCTTCATGATATTCTTGCTCTCGCTGTCGTAGCACTCCTTGAGGTCGAAGTTCATGCGATATACGAGGTGCATATCGGTGAGAGGTATGATGATGCGCTCGAAGTTGGCGTTGGGGTCTTCATATATCTGCTTTACCACGGGCTGTGCCTCTGCCTGTACCTTGTCAACATGCAGTTTGAAGTTTGCCATAACCTTCTGGAAGGTATCCTCCTCAAGCTGTTGGCGTGGTGTCTGTACAAACTCGTTTTCGGTGAATGGTACGTCCATGAAGAAGAGCTTGAGGAAGCGCTCCTTGCATCCCTCATAGTCATTGTTAGAGAGGATGGAGAGTACACGGTCCCAGATGACATTGGTGATGTCCATGCCGATGCGCTCACCCATGAGGGCGTGGCGGCGGCGCTCGTAGATGACGGTACGCTGCTTATTCATGACGTCGTCATACTCGAGGAGGCGCTTACGTATGCCGAAGTTGTTTTCCTCCACCTTCTTCTGTGCACGCTCTATGGAGCGAGATATCATAGGTGCCTCGATGCGCTCGCCCTCCTCGAAGCCTAAGCGGTCCATGACCTTGGCGATGCGTTCGGAACCAAAGAGGCGCATGAGTTTGTCTTCGAGGGATACATAGAAGACTGATGAGCCTGGGTCGCCCTGACGTCCGGCACGACCACGTAGCTGACGATCCACACGACGGCTCTCATGGCGCTCGGTGCCTATGATGGCGAGACCTCCTGCAGCCTTGACCTCGGGGGTGAGCTTGATATCGGTACCACGTCCTGCCATATTGGTGGCGATGGTTACGACACCCTTACCGTTGATGCTCTTACCTGCCTCGGCTACGATGAGCGACTCACGGGCGTGCTCCTTAGCATTGAGCACCTGGGCATTGACACCATTGCGCTTGAGGATATTGTGGAGCAGTTCGGAAATCTCGACAGAGGTGGTGCCGACGAGTACTGGACGACCAGCATCACGCATGGCGATAACCTCCTCAACGACAGCCTTGTACTTCTCACGTGCCGTCTTATAGACACGGTCGTCCATATCCTTACGGATAACGGGACGGTTGGTAGGTATCTCGACAACATCGAGTTTGTATATATCCCAGAACTCGCCAGCCTCGGTGGATGCTGTACCTGTCATACCTGCCAGTTTGTGGTACATGCGGAAATAGTTCTGCAGGGTGATGGTAGCGTATGTCTGTGTAGCTGCCTCGACCTTGACATGCTCCTTTGCCTCGACAGCCTGGTGCAGTCCGTCGGACCAGCGGCGACCCTCCATGATACGTCCTGTCTGCTCATCGACAATCTTCACCTGTCCGTCGATGACTACGTACTCGTCATCGCGGTTGTAGAGGGAATAAGCCTTGAGCAACTGCTGCAGGGTGTGTACACGCTCGGACTGCTCTGAGAAATGGTTGATGAGGGCATCCTTCTTCTCGAGGCGCTCCTCGTCAGAGAGTCCAGTCTCAGCCTCGAGTGCTGAGAGTTGGGAGGTGATATCGGGTATGACAAAGAGTTCCTTGTCGCCTACCTGCTTGGAGAGCCACTCCACGCCCTTGTCGGTGAGGTCGGCACCATGCATCTTCTCGTCAACGACGAAGTAGAGCGGTGCTATCGCCTCGGGCATACGACGGTTGTTGTTCTCCATATAATGTTCCTCGGTAGAGAGCATGCCAGACTTGATGCCGTCCTCAGAGAGGAATTTTACCAATGGGGTATTCTTAGGTAGTGCCTTGTAAGAGCGGAAGAGTGCGAGGAAACCCTCCTCGGTGAGTTCTCTGTTGCCCTCCTCGTTACCACGGGTAATCTTCTGTTTTGCCTCGGCGAGAAGCTGGGTGGCGAGTTTGCGTTGCTCGGCTACTATCTTCTCCACCAGTGGCTGGTACTCCTCAAACATCTGGTCATCGCCCTTGGGCACAGGACCAGAGATGATGAGCGGGGTACGTGCATCGTCAATCAGGACGGAGTCAACCTCATCGACGATGGCATAGTTGTGCTTGCGCTGCACGAGATCCTCTGGCTGCATTGCCATATTGTCGCGCAGGTAGTCGAAGCCAAACTCATTGTTGGTACCAAAGGTGATGTCGGCACGGTATGCCTTGCGGCGAGCCTCGGAGTTGGGACGGTGCTTGTCGATACAATCGACAGAGAGGCCGTGGAACATGTAGAGTGGTCCCATCCACTCGGAGTCACGCTTGGCGAGGTAGTCATTGACGGTGACGACGTGTACGCCATTGCCTGTGAGGGCATTGAGAAAGACAGGGCAGGTAGCCACGAGAGTCTTACCCTCACCTGTTGCCATCTCGGCTATCTTGCCCTGATGGAGCACCGTACCGCCAAAGAGCTGTACATCGTAATGTATCATCTCCCACTTGAGGTCGTTGCCGCCAGCAGTCCAGTGGTTGTGGTATATCGCCTTGTCGCCATCAATGGTGATGAAGTCCTTGGCGGGGTCGGAGGCGAGTTCACGGTCGAAATCGGTGGCTGTGACGATGGTCTCCTCATTTTCTGCAAAACGTCGTGCTGTCTCCTTTACTATAGAGAATGCTACGGGATATACCTCGTCGAGAGCTACCTCAAGGCGGTCGAGCACTTCCTGCTCGAGTTTGTCGATATGATTGAATATTGGTTCGCGCTCATCGATAGGTGTCTGCTCGATCTTGTCCTTGAGGTCAGCAATCTGTTGCTTCAACTCGCTCACGGTACCCTGTACATACTGCTGTATCTCCTTGCTCTTGGCACGCAGCTCGTCATTGGAGAGTGCCTCGATGGCAGGGTAGGCAGCTTTGACCTTATCGACTAAGGGTTGTATCTTCTTAATGTCTCGGCTTGACTTGTTGCCAAAGAGAGCCGAGAGGATGGCATTGAAATTCATATTCTTTTGTTTGTTTTGTTTTAATAATAGTGACTATAGCGGGTATAGTGGCTATAGTAGATATCGTGACTATAGTAGCTATAGTGGCTATAGTGGTTGTAATTTAAAGCGCAAAATTACTATTTTTTTTTGACTTTACAAAATAAAATAGGTAAAAATGTAACCAATAGGGCAACGCCAAGTATGTTGGCACCCTCAGCATAGCACTGCAGGATGTTGCCAAGGAAGAAGATGGCGATGCTTGCCAGGATGGCATATTTACCCCATGTCACGATGTACCTTGGGAGTGCAAAGATGAAGAATAAAGGATTGAATATAAATATCTGAAAATTAACACGTACCGTAGGATGCTGAGAGAAAAGCATTAAGAATAAAACTATGCCGACGAAGGCGTATAGGCAGATGTAAGAATAATGTATCCATAAGACGGAACGCTTGATAACCAACCCCTCGAAGATGCCAAAATAGAGTATGCAGAGCAGAAGTAGTGCTACTGCCACCTGAGTGGGGGTGAAGGGGAAGTCGATGTTATTGGGATTTTTCCACGGTTTGCCTGGAGCGAGAGCCCAATAGGCGGTGTCAACGAGATGACGAGAATAACCACTCGCAGGAAATACAACGTTTGCAGAGTCGAAATCGGCAGAGAGCACCTCGGGGAGGAACTCTCGTTGCTCAAAGGTGGTGTTTATGTCAGCTCCCGCTCCGAGTAGCAGGTCGTTGCCAAGTCTGGTCCAGGGATGTCCCTCAGCCTTCATGTGGACGAGATCGCGAAAGGTGCGCTCGCCCTGCTGGATAGGGGGCATACTGCGATAGACCACCTCGGCACCACCTGTGTCGCCGATATTATCGGTGAGTGGCATCGCAGCAATCGACTCAAGGATGATGTCGCGAGCCTTGGTGGTGCAGTTGTTATAAAAGAAGTTGTAGCGATATACGGTATTTTCGGGTAGGGCATTCTCTGCCAGTGCCTTAATGAATGCTGCCTTCTGATTGACATTCATATCAATATGCTGCTCATATACTCCACAACCGTAGCGCTTGTAGTCGGCAAGGAAATCGGCGTAAGAGCAGATGCCCATGCTGTAGTCTGTGAGTCCGAAGATGAAGTGTAGAGCGAAAAGTTTTATGGTAGGATCGAATACACCATAGTTGATAGCGATGTCTTCGCCCGTCTTGCCGTCACGCATGCGTATGGCGGTATGACCATAGATAGAATATACCTCATCGTGTGGCTGGCAGGTGAGCAGACTGATGTCAATGCTGTCAAAACGCTCACGTATCTCATCGGCAGACAGGTGGGGTAGGTCGTCGGCTGACAAAACATGCTGAGAGCCACAGAAAAAAAACATTAAAATGTATAACGGCTCCTTGAAAAAAAAGTAAATATTACGTTTCACGATGCAAAAATAACTTATTTTATTGGTAAAACCTTCGCTTATTTCATTTTTTTTGAATAATTTTGCACCAAATTACACTATAACGAAAATAATGAGAAAATTTCTTTTGTCATTCCTGTTGACAACTTCATCGACAATGCTATTTGCTCAAAGTGGTACATTGTCTCCATATTCCATGTACGGTCTGGGTTCGCTTATCGACCAGTCAAACGGTGCCAGTCGTGGCATGAATGGCGTGGGACAGGCTTTTCGCGAGAGCAATCAGATAAACTATCTCAACCCAGCATCATACTCGAGTATCGACTCGCTGACTTTTATATTTGATGTAGGTATGTCCCTGCAGCGTACCATATTTAAGGAGGGTAACGTCACCAAAGGTGCCAATGTGGCTGACTTTGAATATATCATAGCAGGATTTCGTGCAGCACGTCATCTTGGCATAGGTTTCGGACTGGTGCCTTATACTGATATGGGATTTGGATTTGAGAGCACGCAGAAGGTGAACAATTATGCCCAGTATCCTTACGACCCACTGTATAATAGTACAACTCAAAAGACTTCATACTCTTCAGACGGTGGTCTGCATGAGGTTTTTGTAGGTATAGGCTGGGAACCTGTGAAGCGCTTGTCAATAGGTACTAATGTGTCATTCCTCTGGGGTGAGTTGGGTAGGTCTGTGTCAAGTGTGTTTTCAGATACTTATGCAAACTCAATATACAAGATATACTCGCAGACGGTACACACATACAAACTGTCATTTGCTGCGCAGTACACACATCCTATAGGTAAGCATGACAACCTCACCGTGGGTGCTACCGTTACGCCAGGTCATAACCTGGGAACCGATGCCGAACTGGAGTACATATCATATAATGCTTACACAGTACAGGGTGACACTGTGCATTGTGCAGCCACTAACGGCATATCGATGCCAACAGAGATAGCTCTGGGCGTGGCATACAAGCATGGCGATAAGTGGAAGCTGGGACTCGACTACAGTATGCAAAACTGGGGTAAGCTACCAGTGCGCAACTACCTGAAACCTGATGGTACGATAGTAGGTACTACGGGAAGATACGATAATCGTCATAAGATAAACGTGGGTGGCGAGTGGTGCAGAAATCCCAATGGTCGCTCCTTCCTTGATAAGGTGAGGTGCCGTGCTGGTATCAGCTACACTTCGTCATACCTGAAAATCAATACTACCAATGGTATCGTAAATGGTCCACGTGAGGTGTCGGCAAGTATAGGATTCGGTCTTCCTATCATAAACAATTACAATAATCGTTCGGTGTTGAATGTTGGATTTCAGTGGGTTAACGAATCGGGTTCTGTTATCAAGGAGAACACTTTTCGCATCAATATAGGTCTGACATTTAATGAACGTTGGTTTGCTAAATGGAAGTTTGACTAATTTTTATAGGAACTATACAATAGAAACTATAGGGACTATAGACAGTAATAGGTGAAAGTTATTGAGTCAATAAAGTTTATAGGAACTATGGGGGTGGTAATAGCCTCGATAGTTCTCACTGCCTGCGACAGTGCAAAGGAACATACGGCGCCAGCCATACGTGAGCAAGACTCTGTGGCGATGATGACGTCCTACGGAGTCAATACCCTGATAAGTGACTCGGGAGTGATGCGCTACAGGATAATCGCCGAACGATGGGAGGTGAATGATAATGTAAATCCTCCACGATGGATATTTTCACGAGGATTGTTTCTTGAGCAGTTTGACAAAAACTTTCATGTGGAAACATACATACAGTCAGATACAGCATACTATTACACAACAAGCAAGTTGTGGTACCTGTTTGGCAATGTGCGTATAAAGACTGTTGATGGTATGATATTTACTAGTGAGGAATTGTACTGGGATCAGAACCGTCATGAGTTGTACTCCAATAAATTTTCGCACTTGATAACACCAGAACGGGAGTTGCAAGGGTCGTACTTTGTCAGTGATGAGCATATGCGTCATTATAAGGTGACTAATACAAAAGGTGCATTTACAAGGGAGGATTTTGATAACGATAATACTAACGCTAACGGGAACGTTAACGGTAACTGGCAGACTCCTGCCGATACTACCCCTAAGAGACAAGCTGCCACGCCAAGACGTAGATAAACATTGAATATAGAACTGATAACATACATACTAATAGCGATGCTCTTTTCCGCCTTTTTCTCGGGAATGGAGATCGCCTTCGTGTCAAGTAACAGGATGCTGGCAGAGATGAATGGTGACGATGAGAGTATCACGCATCGCATAGTGACATTTTTCTATAGCCACTCCATAACCTACGTCAATACCATGCTCGTAGGCAACAATATAGCTCTTGTTATATATGGCATACTTATAGCCAAACTTTTTGACAGTACAATATTCGTAGGACAGACGGAAGCTTTTCGTGTGATGGCTGATACCATCATTTCCACAGTTATAGTACTATTTACCAGTGAGTATTTGCCCAAGACGATATTTAAAAACAATGCCAATACCCTGCTGTCAGTTTTTGCTATCCCTGCGATAATATGCTTCGTCGTCTTGTACCCCATATCGCGACTGTGTACACTTATATCTCGGGGCATGCTGAGCCTTCTTGGAGTGAGAGTAAACAAGGATGTCGATAAGGAGGAATTTTCGAAGGTTGACCTGGACTACTTAGTCACCCAAAGTCTCAATGGCAACGAGGGAGGAGGTATAGAGCTATTTCAAAATACGCTTGACCTCAGTGATACCAAGGTACGTGACTGCATGATACCACGTACAGAGATAACAAGTATAGAACGCACGGCAACACTTGACGAACTGCGCCAGAAATTTATAGAGAGTGGCAGATCTAAGGTCATAGTGTACAAGGAGGATATAGACCACATCGTGGGTTATATACACTCTTCGGAACTATTCCGTATCAAGAAGGAGTGGTTGTCTCACGTTCATCATATTCCCTTTGTTCCTGAGACGATGGCAGCCAACAAACTCATGAGAACACTCTTGGCACAAAAGACCTCGCTGGCAGTCGTCGTGGATGAGTTTGGAGGTACAAGCGGCATAGTGGCTCTCGAAGATATAGTTGAGGAGATATTTGGCGAAATAGAAGATGAGCATGATACCAATAAGTTTGAGTGCCGTGCAACGAAAGATGGAGGATACATAATATCAGCCCGTCTGGAGATAGAAAGAGTAAACGAACTCCTCGGCATAAACCTGCCCGTGAGCGATGACTATAAGACTGTTGGCGGACTGATACTCGCACAGTATCAATCGTTTCCAAAAGTAAACCAGGTAATAAGTATAGATGGATGGCAATGTAAAATACTAAAAAACACCAGAACAAAGATAGAACTGGTGAAAATAATGCCACTATAATTTGTTCAATTGCAGAAAATTTAGTAACTTTGCGCCGTTTATGCCTTGTGACGTCGAATCAAGTAGATATGCAGTAAGACATAATGTGAGAAGAAAACTAAAACAAAAATAAGAAAATAAAAATGGCAGTATTAGGAAAAATCAGAAGCAGAGGTGCCCTCCTTGTGGGTATCATCGGTCTGGGTCTCTTCGCATTCATTGCCGAAGAGGCAGTCCGTTCATGTGAGTCCACCAAGAACAACGAGCGTCAGCAAGTAGCTCAGGTGCTTGGTGAGAAGATCAGTTATCAGGAGTTTCAGGAGATGGTAGATGAGTATCAGGATGCCATCAAGATGACGCAGGGGCGTGATAACCTCTCGGAGGATGAACTCAACCAGGTTAGGGATATGGTATGGCAGCAGTACGTACAGAATGCTGTTATAGCACGTGAAGCTAAAGAACTCGGACTCAAAGTCACTGACGATGAGATACGTGACATACTCAATCAGGGAACCAATCAGATGCTCATGCAGACACCATTTGTCAATCAGCAGACAGGTCGTTTCGATGCCAACTCGCTTAAGCAGTTTGTTGCGGAATACAAAAAGGCACAGCAGACTAACCCACAGCAGGCTGAGCAGATGCGTCCAATATACAATTATTGGAACTTTGTAGAGAAGAACCTACGTCAGCAGTTGCTCTCACAGAAGTATCAGACTCTCCTTGCCGCTACATTCGTTTCTAACAGCGTGGAGGCAAAGCAGACATTCGCAGAGGAGAATGAAGAAGCTACAATACAGCTTGCAGCACTGCCTTACTCTTCAGTAGCTGATAAGGATATTCAGATTTCTGATGATGACCTCAAGGCGAAGTACAAGGAGATGAAAGCTGCATTCAAGCAGTATGAGGAAACTCGTGACATCAAATATGTATCAGTTAAGGTACAGGCATCAGCTGCAGACCGCGCAGCTATCAGCAAGCAGACTCAGGAGTATGTACAGCAGCTCGCTACTGCAGAGGATCCTTCAGAGATAGTACGTAAGTCTGGTTCTGTAGTGGCTTATCTCGGTGTGCCAGTAATGAATACTGCATTTCCTAATGATGTAGTAGAGATACTTGACTCAGTGCCTGTAGGTACTACCACCCAGTTGAAAGAAAACAAACAGGATGGTACCCTCACCGCTGTACGTTTTATGTCAAAGCAGGAATTGCCCGACTCTGTAGAGTTCCAGGTTATTCAGGTGGATGGTGAAACTCTCGATGCTGCACACACACGTGCTGACTCTATCGTGAAAGCCCTTACCGCTGATGCAACCCAGTGGGATGCTTTGGCAAAGAAGTACAACCAGACTGGTGCTAAGCAGTGGCTTACCACTAAGGATTATCAGAATGCTAACTCACTTGATGTTGATACAAAGGCATATATCAATGCCCTCAATACCATGCAGGCTGGAGAAATGAAGAATCTTGCTACCAACTCTGGCAACATTATCATAAAGGTAACAGACCGTAAGTCTTTCCAGACAAAGTATCTTGCTGCTGTAATCAAAACTCCTATCAACTTCTCAAAGGAGACATACTCACAGGCTTATAACAAGTTCTCACAGTATGTGTCAGAGAACCAGACCATAGAGAGCCTTGAGAAGAATGCCAAGAAGTTTGGCTATCAGGTGCTTGAGAATCAGGATGTACGCTCTTCACAGCACAACATCGCTGGCATACATGGTACTCACGAGGCACTGAAGTGGGTTTATGAGTCAGAAGAGAATATGGTATCACCTCTCTATGAGTGTGGCGAGAATGATAATCTCCTTGTAATCGCTCTCACAAAGATACATAAGAAGGGCTACCGTGACCTTGACGATGAACAGGTAAAGGAAATGGTAAAGGCAGAGGTACTTGCTGATAAGAAGGCAGAGAAACTCATTGCTAAGGTTGCTGGAGTGAAGAATATAGCTGGTGCAAAGGCAAAGGGTGCTCAGGTGGTTGATGTCAATCAGGTGACATTCGCTTCACCAGTATTTGTAGTTGCTACAGGTGCCTCTGAGCCAGCTCTCTCAGGTGCTGTTGCTGCTACTAAGAAGGGTCAGTTCTCTAAGGCTCCAGTAAAGGGCAACGCAGCTGTTTACCTCTTCCAGGTAACCAAGAAGCAGCAGCGTCAGGGACAGAAGTACGATGCCAAGGCTATCATGCAGCGCATAGCACAGCGCAACATGCAGGCAGCAGGAAACTTCATGCAGGAGCTCATCATCAACTCTGATATCAAGGATAACAGAGTGATGTTCTTCTAAGAAGGTATAGTTTCGGTATTTCGAAATGTCGGCATAACGGAATATCGACATAGCGATAAAATAAATCAGGGCACTCAAACCGAGTGCCCTGATTTATTTTTATAAGCAGGGAGCCAAGCGGCTCCTTGCTTATCTTTTGATTACAGTCCCAAAGACTTCTTTATCTCAGCGATGCGAGCATCAGCCTTTGCTGTAGCAGCTGCGTAGTCGCCGTCAAACTGTCCTGCTACAGGAACCTCACAGTAGAACTTAATCTTTGGCTCGGTGCCTGAAGGACGAACAGAAATCTTCATGCCGTCCTCAGTGAACCACTGGAGTACGTTGGCTGTTGTAGGCATCTCAATGTCTGTCACCTTGCCCTCGGCGGTCTGCTTCAAGGTCTTGTAGTCCTTCACGCAGACAACCTTAGTGCCTGCAATCTCTGCCGGAGGAGTAGCACGGAAGTCTTCCATCATCTTCTTTATCTCGTCAGCACCGCTCTTGCCAGGCTTTGTCACGCTGATAGCAGCCTCCTTCTGGAATCCGTACTCCTTGTATATGTCAAGAAGCAGATCATAGAGCGTCTTGCCCTGATCCTTTGCCCATGCAGCAATCTCACAGATGAGACAGATAGAAGCAGGAGCGTCCTTGTCGCGCACCTTGTCGTATGGCAGGTAGCCGAATGACTCCTCGCCACCACCGATATACTTACGCTTGCCCTCGTTTACACGTATGCGGTAAGCAATCCACTTGAAGCCTGTGTATTCGTCGAAACACTCCACACCGTTAGCACGTGCTATCTTTGCTATGAGCTCTGATGTCACGATGGTCTTCACCATGAAGTCCGATGGGTTAAGCTGTCCCAGAGCCTTCTTGTTCTTGATGGTGTACCAGTAGAACATGCAAGCCGTCTGGTTGCCGTTCAGTATCTGCCATTCGCCCTTGTCGTTTCGGCAAACGATGGCGAGACGGTCAGCGTCAGGGTCGGTGGCAACTACGAGGTCGGCATTCAGCTTCGTGCCCAACTTCATGCCCAGCGTCATAGCCTCGGCATTCTCTGGGTTAGGAGAGACAACGGTTGGGAAGTTACCATCTACCACCATCTGCTCAGGCACCACGTTAATGTTCTGGAAGCCCCATGAGCGCAGGCACATAGGAACGATGTGGCGACCTGTGCCGTGCATGGCAGAATAAACGATGTTGAGGTCCTTGTTTCTGAGTATCACGTCCTGGTCAACCATACCCTCCTTAACGGCACACATATAGTTGTAGTCCATCTCGCCGCCGATAATCTGCAGCAGGTCAGGGTTCAGTGTCCATTTCACGTCCTCTATCTTCACCTTGTTCACCTCGTCTATGATGCCCTTGTCGTGTGGAGCCAGCACCTGAGCGCCGTCCTCCCAGTAAGCCTTGTAGCCGTTGTACTCCTTAGGGTTGTGTGATGCAGTAACGTTCACACCTGCCTGAGCACCCAGCTCGCGGATAGCGAAT
The DNA here is from genome assembly GCA_017642485.1 of Prevotella sp. GTDB lineage: Bacteria > Bacteroidota > Bacteroidia > Bacteroidales > Bacteroidaceae > Prevotella. The sequence continues at coordinate 28,079 of JAGCPC010000144.1, forward strand.
GAAATCTCTGGGGTAGGGCGCAGACTCTCAAAGAGGTAAGCCTTGATGCCGTTAGCCGTGAAGATGGCAGCCACGGTCTCTGCAAACATACGTCCGTTGTTACGGCAGTCGTGACCTACCACCACTGCGCACTGCTTGCCTGGGAATGCCTTCAGGATATAGTTTGCAAAACCCTGTGTAGCCATACCCACGATGTACTTGTTCATGCGGTTAGTGCCGGCACCCATAATGCCGCGCAGACCGCCAGTACCGAATTCGAGGCTCTGATAGAAAGCGTCGATGAGGGCAGTCTTGTCAGGATTGTCGAGCATAGCCTGCACTTCCTTACGTGTTTCCTCGTCAAAAGAGGGAGAGAGCCACTGCTTGGCAACGGCTTCGCACTGAGCGATAAGTTCTTGGTTGTTTTCCATTTGTTTTAGTCGTTTAGTTGTTTGGTTATTTTGTTGTTTAGTTTTTCTAGTTCAAACTCTAATTGGCAAAGTTAGCGAAAAAAATGGATTATTCCTAATTTTTTCTCATCTTTTTTCGTTTTCACCCCCTTTTTACCTATTTTATTATACTTTCTGAGTAAAAAAGTGAAGATTTTCTTGGAACTTTTGGAAAAATCACTTAACTTTGCACCCATACGGAAGTATAATTTCATTAATAACTATAAAGGAGAAAAGACTATGAAAAAATTCAAGACACTAGTAACAGCCCTGCTGTTGACAACGGCTATGGGCGCAATGGCTGACAACGACATCGTTGTGACACAGAACGCTGATGGCTCCATCGAGTTTGTGATGCCTCAGGGCAAGGTGGAATTGGACCTTGCGATTGACGATGCCACATCAGTGAAGGTAGTTATCGAGAATGGTGAGGTGAAGAGCACCACGTGGTATGACCTGCAGGGTCGCCCACTGCCTGCTGCTCCTAACCAAGCTGGCATCTACGTAAAGGATGGAAAAGTAGTGATAGTTAAGAATTGAAGAATTGAAAAATTGAAGAATTATGAAAAATAAATACTCAATACTATTGATGTCCCTCGCACTGACAATGGGGGCGTGGGCACAGAATACATCAGAGTTGATAGGCATACCAAGTGGTGCTAGCGTTACTGCTGATGGTAGTGCTGTTGCAGTAGCTAATAATAAGGCTACCATAAATGTTGGTGCTACGGTGAAGATAACACCTGCTACTGGCAAGACCATCAAAGTCAATAGTGCTGTGCAGAAGGCTGAGACGGAGCAGGGCATCAATCTCGTTGGTTCGCAGGCTATCGCTCTGGCATACAAGGCTAGCGATAAGGGTAGCAGCCAGAACAGTCTCAACGTTGCTTTCGCAGATGACAAGAAAGTGACTATTGAAGGAGGTATTGACCGTCTTCCTATGTATAATATGTTTACAGAGGGCGACCTCACAGAAATGGACTGGAAACTGGACTTCACCGAATATAAAAGCAATCTGGACGACAACCAGAAGACCACAGTTGATATCCTTGCAAAATACTTTGTGATAGAGGTAAAGCGCATCTTCAAGATTAGCGACAACTGGATGTGGGTATGGGACGTACGAGGGGAGGTGAACCCTGACGAAATCACCCAAGAGGAAATGCAGACCGTAGCAGGCTTTGCTAGCACTACTACTGATGATATGGAGGGGCTGTTTGCTTATGTAAAGCCACTATTGCAGGGCATGAATCAAGTTGCTGACATTAAGAGCAACTACTTGCTACGCATCTCCGACGGTTCAATGTTCCCTTGGGAGAATGCACCTGCATATCAAGGCGATATGACAGGCAGTAAGATAAAGATGAACGGCAACTACTGCGATGACAACAGTATCAACGGTTTTGTAGAGCCTTTTGGTGATGGCATCGTTTACCTGAACCTCCAAGACGAGGTGATGATGGTAGAGGTAGTAGAAGGCAAACTCCAAGAGAGACAGTTGAGTCCTAAAGGCAAGCAAGCTCTCTTCGTAGCTCCTACGGCAAAGGGCGACAAGATTGTCACCGTGCTTATCGATGAGGTATATACAGACAACGATGATGCAGCCTTCAATGGTGCTGGCACAGCTGTTTTGCTAGATGCTCAGGGCAATCAGGAAAATCTTGGCGATTGGTATCGTAAGGACAATAATCCTGAGCGCAACGGAATGGAGATATTCGTAATCAATGGTAATCCTTATTACTTCACAAAAGATAATTTCTCAGATTATAAAGATCAGACAGTGTCATTCTATAAGGTTGAGACAGAAGGAGATGCTGTTGGCGTAGGTGACGAAATCTTCACAACAAGTTATAGCCAGTATAACCTTGGTCGTGTAGTCAATAGCGACTACGTATTTGAGAATAAAGAGGGCGACAAGATGAGTTGGATTAATCACGAGTATGCTTTCACCTTTGATGCCGCCGCTAAGGGACTTGGAGTAAGAAAACTGCCAGAACACTACAGCAGTGGCTATTGGGACTACATCAATGATGTGGCATACACTGTTGATGGCGAGGAGTCACAAAGTCGTGAGTTCCCTGGTAAGATACTGACAGAACTGCCGATGGCGTACTACATCTGTGACCTGAAGGCTGATGCTGCAATAGAGAAGAAGATAGACTGGAGTGGACTCTCTGACGAGGAGAAGGCTTTCACCGATGCATCGCTGACATGGCGCTACTGGCCAGGCACGAAGAACTTCATCTCTCATGCTACGCTGCAGGACGGCACATCTGTCTCTTACTCTATCTCTACAGCAGAGGATAGTGAAGGTGTCGCTTCTATCCTTGGCAAGGGCAGTGGTCTCGTCGTTGTAACGACAACAGCAATAAAGTAACGACAATAACAACTGTAAAAACTAACTAACACCGGTCGGCAGGCAAACGTAAGTTTGCTTGCCGATGTTTTTTTCTTTTGCCTTTAACTTATAACTTTTCCTTTAAGAAGTGGCCTGTGTGACTTTCCTTGCATTGAGCAACTTCCTCTGGAGTACCCTCAACGACGATGGTGCCACCACCAGCGCCAGCCTCGGGTCCGAGGTCGGTATTGAACGAGAAATGAGCTGGCGTGATGTTCCATTGTTTAAAGTTTTTATTGATAGTTTTAGAATAAGTTTTAGCTTGTCGTTACTACTTGAGCACAAAGTTAAGAAAAAAAATCTGTGCCACAAATTGTTTAGCCATTTTGTTGCATAAAAGATTTTTTTTGCCATGTTATAGTGTTTTCAGCATAAATAATAAAAAAAAAATTTTGTTCTGCACTCGTTTTTTCGTAACTTTGCCATCAAGGATGGCGAACTTACTCCATCTCAACAAAAAAAGAAAAAAGTTTCTTTGTTTTGTGCTCGACTTTTCGTAACTTTGCAAGGAAATGAGCAGCATTCTCGAACAAGACATAAAATACCTGAACGGTGTGGGTCCGCAGAGGAAAGAGATACTCAGCAAGGAACTTGGCATCAATTCGTTTGGTGACCTACTGGAGTATTACCCCTATAAACATGTGGATCGTAGCAGGGTGTACAAGGTAAGGGAACTGACGCTTGAGATGCCTTTTGTGCAGATTAAAGGCAGAATACTTTCCTTTGAAGTCTTCGATATGGGTCCCCGTAAGAAGCGCCTTGTGGCTCATTTCTCTGATGGCGAGAGGGTGATGGATCTTGTGTGGTTTTCTGGTGTACCTTATATAAAGAAAACATACAAGGTGGGAGTAGAGTATATAGTATTTGGCAGACCAGGGGTGTTCAATGGTAGGTTTCAGATTTCTCACCCCGAGATAGACAGCGTCTCGTCGCTGGAGCTCAATAATATGGGAATGCAGCCCTACTACAACACTACGGAGAAGATGAAGAAGGCTGGTATGACGAGTCGTGCAGTGGAGAAACTGACTAAAAATCTGATGGACAAACTCCCCACACTGCCTGAGACCCTGCCTGACTACATCACCAAACCGCTACACCTGATGAGCAGGGACGAGGCAATACGCAAAGTGCACTACCCCAGCAACCAATATGAACTACAGCACGCAAGGGAAAGGCTGAAGTTTGAAGAATTGTTCTACGTACAACTCAATATCCTGCGCTATGCTGCCAACAACCGTAGGAAATACAATGGCTACCTGCTGCCCAAGGTGGGCGACTGTTTCAACAACTTCTACAAGCACAACCTGCCCTTCGAGCTTACTGGAGCGCAGAAGCGTGTGATGCATGAGATACACAAAGATATGAACACTGGCCGACAGATGAACCGTTTGGTGCAGGGTGACGTGGGCTCAGGCAAAACACTGGTAGCCCTGATGGCTATGCTGATAGCAGTGGATAATGGTTTCCAGGCTGTACTGATGGCTCCTACCGAGATACTTGCCGAGCAACATCTGGAGACGATAAGGGAGTTCTTAGCCCCTTTCCCTACCTCCCCAGCAAGTAGTGAGCAAAGTATCGACCTTGGAGTAAGGGTGGAACTGCTTACAGGCATGGTGAAAGGAAAAAAACGCAAAGAGGTAATGGAAGGGTTGCTTAACGGAGATGTAAACATACTCGTGGGCACTCATGCCATAATAGAGGACAATGTGGCATTCCAAAATCTCGGACTCGCCGTGATAGATGAGCAACATCGTTTCGGAGTGGCTCAGAGAGCTAAACTATGGAGTAAAAACGATAATCCGCCACACATACTTGTGATGACGGCGACACCAATACCTCGCACATTGGCTATGACCATATACGGCGACCTCGACGTGAGTGTGATAGACGAAATGCCACCAGGTAGAAAACCCATCATGACCCTGCACAAATATGAGAACCAGATGGTTAGCCTCTATGAGGGCATACGCAAGGAAGTGGCTAAGGGCAGACAGGTGTATGTGGTATATCCGCTGATAACGGAGAGCGAAAAGATGGACCTGCAGGATCTCGAAGCAGGCTTTGCACACCTGCAGGAGGTGTTCCCCACATACAAGCTGAGCAAGGTGCACGGCAAGATGAAGCCTGTGGAGAAGGAACTGGAGATGCAACGCTTTGCCAGGGGCGAGACACAGATGCTTGTGGCTACTACAGTGATAGAGGTAGGAGTAAATGTGCCCAATGCTTCTGTAATGGTAATAATGGAGGCTCAGAGGTTTGGCTTGTCACAACTGCATCAGCTCAGAGGCAGGGTGGGCAGAGGTGCCGACCAATCGTACTGCATATTGGTGAGCGACTACAAGTTGTCTAACGAGACAAAGAAGCGACTCGACATAATGTGCGAGACGAATGACGGATTCCGCATAGCCGAGGCAGACCTAAAGCTAAGAGGTCCTGGTGATTTGGAGGGCACACAACAGAGCGGAATGGCATTCGACCTGAAGATTGCCAACATAGCCACTGACGGTCAGATTGTTCAATTGGCAAGAGACGAGGCACAGAAGATAATAGACAGCGACCCCGAATGTAACGCTCCTGAACATGCCCTGTTGTGGAAACGCCTTGCAGAGATACGCAAGAGCAGCGTGGACTGGGGAGTGATAAGTTAGTTCACAGTTCTCAGTTCACAGTTGTCAGTTCTTCGAGCAAAGCTCGGAACACATTGTATAAAGGTTAAAAAATAATAAAAGCCTTGCAATACATCAACAACTGTGAACTGCGAACTGTGAACTGTGAACTATTTTTTATACCTTTGTAGTCATGAAAGAATTCGTCATATCAGAAGCAAAAGCGGAGACAGCCGTCCTCGTAGGTCTCATCACGCCTCAACAAGACGAGGCGAAGACCAAGGAGTATCTCGACGAGCTGGAGTTTCTCGCCGATACTGCTGGTGCAGTCACCGTCAAGCGCTTTACACAGAGGGTAAACGGTCCGTCGAGCGTGACATACGTAGGTAAGGGAAAACTGGAGGAAATAGCTGCATATATAAAGGAATGTGATGAAGCATACGATAAGTGGCAAGAAGAATTGCATTATCCAGAAGAAGAGGAGAATGCACCACAACCCGTAGGTATGGTCATATTCGACGACGAACTCTCTGCTAAGCAGATGCGCAACATAGAGGCGGAGCTGAAAGTGAAGATACTTGACCGCACAAGTCTCATACTCGACATCTTCGCCATGAGGGCACAGACGGCAAACGCCAAGACACAGGTAGAACTGGCACAATATCGCTATATGCTGCCCAGACTGCAGAGGCTGTGGACACACCTTGAGCGACAAGGTGGTGGCTCGGGCTCAGGAGGTGGAAAGGGTTCGGTAGGCTTGCGTGGTCCTGGTGAGACACAGCTTGAGATGGATCGTCGTATCATCCTCAACCGCATGTCGCTGCTGAAGGAACGCTTGGCAGAAATAGACAAGCAGAAGACCACTCAACGCAAGAATCGAGGCCGACTGATACGTGTGGCATTAGTGGGATACACCAACGTGGGAAAATCGACCATCATGAATATGCTCGCCAAGAGCGAGGTGTTTGCCGAGAACAAACTCTTTGCCACCCTCGACACCACAGTGAGGAAGGTTGTGATAGAAAATCTGCCCTTCCTGCTTGCCGACACGGTAGGTTTTATTAGAAAACTGCCCACTGACTTAGTTGACTCCTTCAAGTCAACACTTGATGAGACACGTGAGGCCGACCTGCTTCTTCATGTGGTCGATATAAGCCACCCCGACTTTGAAGAACAGATAACGGTGGTGGAAAAGACACTCGCTGACCTTGGATGTGCCGAAAAGCCATCGATGATAGTGTTCAACAAGATTGACGCTTATACTTGGGATGAAAAAGAAGAAGACGATCTCACTCCTGTGAAGAAAAACGAAATATCACTCGATGAGTTGAAACGCACGTGGATGGCAAAACTAAATGGTGGATGCCTATTTATCTCAGCCAAGGACAAACTGAACATTGATGAGTTTCGTGATACTATATATAAAAAGGTTCGCGAGCTACACGTGCAGAAATATCCCTACAACGATTTTCTATGGGTAAATCCTGAATAACTACAACTATAAAGATATGAACTACAGAAACCTAACACTGAGCGAAATTGACATACTTGAGTCGCAGGGATGCAGAAGCATTTCGTGGACACAAGTGATGGTGGACGAAGAATTTACTGCCACAGACCTGAAGAACGTGTGCTTCGACGGCGATGTGCGAATAGGCAAGGGAGTGCGCATGTGCAACGTGGGCATAATACGCACCACTGACGGTGCAACCTTCGGCGAAGACAACATGATTAGTGTGAAGAACGAGGCTGGAGACGGCAACGTGGTGATATACAAGGGACTGACCTCGCAGATGGCTGCACTGATGATACGTGCCGCAGAGGAAGAAGATGTAGAACTCCTCGCCAGACTACGGGGGATGGTTTCTGACTATGTCAGCGAGTCCCGTCCAGAGTGCACTACCATAGGAAATGACGTGACCATAATGGACTGCAGGGAACTGACCAACGTAAGCATAGGCGACGGCAGCGAGCTTTGCGGTGCATCACGCCTGATAGACTGCACGCTCTGCCCTACACCAGACGCAACAATCTACGTGGGCGACGACGTGATAATGGAAAACGTGGTGGCACAGGCTGGTGCGACAATAGTTGATGGAGCCAAACTCTACGACAGTTTCGTGGGCGAGGCATGCCACATAGGCAGGGGCTTTACCAGCGAGGCATCGCTGTTCTTTGCCAACAGCCACATGGACAACGGCGAGAGCTGTGCTGCCCTGTGCGGTCCTTTCTCCGTAAGCCATCATAAGTCGTCACTGCTCATAGGCGGCGAGTATTCCTTCTATAATGCGGGGTCGGGCACAAACTTCTCCAACCACGCATACAAGATGGGACCTATACACTATGGTTTGATGGAACGTGGCTCAAAGACAGCCAGCGGCGCACACATACTGTGGCCTGCACACATAGGTGCCTTCTCGATGGTGATGGGCAAGGTGCAGACACACCCTGACACATCGCAGCTGCCATTCTCATACGTAATAGCCGACGGAAGAAAGACATACGTGGTGCCTGGACGCAACCTGTGCACCGTGGGAACATACCGTGACGTGATGAAATGGCCAAAGCGAGACAAGAGAACGCCAGACTCACGCAAGTCGCTGATAAGCTACGACTGGTTGTCACCTTACGTCATAGAGAGAGTTAAAGAGGGACTGCAATGGCTTATGGATATACAGGAAGAACAGGGCTATGAAGCAGAGGAATACGAAGGCAAGGGATTTACCGTCACGGCTTCTGCCTTGCAACACGGAATAGAATACTATCGCCACGCCCTGCGTATGTATGGCAACGCTGACAGCACCAACGACTGGACCGACTTGCTGGGATTGCTCACGCCAACTGAAGCGGTGGAACAGATAAAGGAAGACATCCTAAATGAGGACATAGAGGACATCACCACGCTCGAAAGCCGTTTCCGCGACATATATGACAGCTATGACCAGTGGAAGGGCATCAGCGACAATGACTCGGCAACAGGACAAGCACACGAGGAATGGCTCAATGCCATAAGACTGGACGCTGAGCGCGAATACGAACTGGGTGACGTAAGTGAAGACCAGATTGCCGACTTCCTTAACTCTGTAAACTAAGGGAATATGGGTGAAAAGTGTAAAGTATAAAGTATAAGGTATAAAAGTATAAAGTATAATGATGAAACACCTCATATTATCACTATCCTTGCTATGCTCCACCATCGGTATGCAGGCAGGCAATGATCCCATCGACCTTCATACATACACGCTGGATAATGGATTGAAGATTTTCCTCTCAGTCAACAAGGAGACACCTCGCATCACAGCTCATGTAGCCGTCAATACGGGTTCGCGTAACGACCCTGCTGAGACTACAGGACTGGCTCACTACTTAGAGCACCTCATGTTTAAAGGTTCTAAGCAGTTTGGCACATCCAACTATGCTGCCGAGGAACCTCTGCTCAACAAGATAAGCGACCTCTATGAGGAATATCGTCAGTTGACCGACCCCCTCCAGCGTAAGGCAAAATATCATGAGATAGACTCTGTCTCACAGTTGGCTGCCAAGTACAATATCCCCAACGAATATGACAAGATGATGTCAACGATTGGCAGTACAGGTACCAATGCCTACACTTCTTACGATGTGACATGTTACGTGGAGAATATCCCTTCCAATGAGTTGGAGCGTTGGTGCATGATACAGAGCGACAGATTTCAGAACCTCGTGATGCGAGGATTCCATACCGAACTGGAGGCTGTCTATGAGGAGAAGAATATCACTATGACGAAGGACTCGCGTAAATCATCCGAGGCACTCCTGAAGATGCTCTTTCCCACTCATCCCTATGGCATGCAGACCACAATAGGTACACAGGAGCATCTGAAAAATCCCTCACAGGTAAACATACGCAACTATTACAACCGCTACTATGTGCCCAACAATATAGCCATCTGTATGGCAGGCGACCTCGACCCTGAGGAGACGGTGGCTATGATAAAGAAGTATTTCGGTTCCTGGAAACCTGGCAACAATATCACCCCACCTTCCTTCCCAGCTCAGCCTGTTCTTACAGCTCCGAAAGACACTACCATCCTCGGACAGGAAACAGAGCATGTGCGCATAGCATGGCGTCTGAAGGGTGCCTCCTCTTTGCAAAATGACACTATCACCATGGTTGATATGCTCCTGTCAAATGGTAAAGTGGGACTGATGGACGTGGACCTCGACCAGAAGATGGCTGTTTTGGGAGCCGGTTCCGGACTATGGGACCTGAAAGACCATAGCATGTTTGTTCTTGAAGGAGTACCCAACGAGGGACAGACTCTGGATGAGGTTAAGGCACTGCTCCTTACTGAGGTAGAGAAACTCAAAAATGGAGATTGGGATGAGAAGCTGATACACAGTATCGTAGCCAACGAGCGCTTGGCACAGCTTACAGCCTATGATAGCAATGACTCGCGAGTGAGCCAGATGGTGGACTGCTATATCAGCGGCAAACCTTGGCAACAGCACGTGAGTCAGGTGGACCGTCTTGATCGTTTGACAAGGAGTGAGATAGCAGCATGGGCTAAGGAACACCTTAACGAAGGCTATGTATGTGTGTATAAGCGCAAAGGCGAGGACACTACTATCGTAAAGATAGAGAAGCCAGCCATCACGCCTATACCAAGCAATCGCGACATGCAGAGCGATTACCTTAAAAAATATGTTAGCATGGAGGTACAGCCTATCCACCCACAGTTTGTTGACTATGAGAAGGATATGACTGTGATGCATCTTGCTGATAAGAATCAGAGCGAACTGTTGTATAAAAAGAACTCTCAGGACGAACGCTTCACCATACAGTTCCGCTACGAGTTTGGCACTGATGCTGACCGTCGCTATGGTACTGCGGGTAGTTATTTCCAGCTTATTGGTACCAAGCGTGAGACCCTCGAACAGATTAAGCGCAAGTTCTACGATATAGCTTGCAATTATTCTTTCTCCGTAGGTGGCAAGAGCATGTCATTCAGCCTCTCTGGCCTGCAGCAGAATATGCCACGTGCCCTCAAGATGCTCGACGAACTCATCATGGGGCTCCAGTCTGATACTGCTGTGTATAATAAGTATGTGGAGCAGGTGCAAAAGAGTCGCATGGAGGTGCGCACCAACCAAAATTCATGCTATAGTGCTCTCATCTCTTATGGATTATACGGTGACGATAGTCCTGTTAAGGATGTCATTTCTGTTAACCAACTCAAGGATACCGATCCTGAGGTCTTTACCCGTTTGGTAAAGGAACTGTGGCTTATGCCGAGTACAGTGCTATACTGGGGACCAGCAAGTACCGACGAGGTTGCAAAGGCTATATGTAAGCTGCAGAGAAATAAGAAGTTCAAGGGCACCACGCCTGTCAACAAGGAGCGCATAAAGAAGGTTACCCCATGTGATGAGGTGCTTATAGCGCCTTATGAAGCCAAGAATATCAATATGCGCATGATACACAATGAGAACCTCCCTCTCAATATCGAGAACCTGCCTACCGTGAAACTGTTCAACGAGTATTTCGGTGGGTCGATGAATGCCATAGTATTCCAGGAACTGCGTGAATCACGTGGTCTGGCATACAATGCTTGGGCATCTTACGTCACACCTGGCAGAAAGGACGAGACAGAGTACTATCAGCAGCATATCATATCTCAGACTGACAAACTTGCCGATTGTATCAAGGTGTTCAGGCATATTACCGATACCTTGCCCCAGTCCCCATCGCTCTTTGCTACAGCACAGCAGAGCCTCCTCAAGACCATTGCTGCTTCACGTACTACCAAGATGGGAGTGTTGGGAAGCTACCTCAGTGCACGTTACTTAGGTATAGACTATGATATCAACCGTCTGCTGTATGAGAAGATACCAACATTGACTCTGCAGGACCTTGTACATTTTGAACAGCAGTATATCAAGGGCAAACCATTACGTTACCTCATACTGGGGCAGGAGGATGAACTGAAGGAATCCGACGCTCTGTCTGATTTCACCACAGTACGTCATCTGACCCTCGATGATATTTTTCCATAAAAAATTTTGTTCTGCCCTCGTTTTTTGTAACTTTTGATAAGTTACAATGCACTCGGCAAAAAAATAAATTAATTTATTTTGTTCTGCCCTCGTTTTTTAGTAACTTTGCAGTTTATATGGCAAACGTAGAATTTAAATATGCGCCAATGTTTCAACTTGGCGAAGACAAGACAGAATATCGTCTTATATCAAAAGACGGAGTTTCAATGAGTGAATTTGAGGGTACTCCTATCCTCAAAGTTTCTAAGCAGGCACTCGAGTTGCTTACCACTCAGGCATTCCACGATGTCAACTTTATGTTGCGTCGTGAGCACAATGAGAAGGTGGCCTCCATACTTAATGCTCCTGATGCATCAGACAATGACAAGTACGTGGCACTCACTATGTTACGCAATGCTGAGGTGGCTTGCAAAGGACAGCTTCCTTTCTGTCAGGACACTGGTACGGCAATCATTCATGCCGAGAAGGGACAGCAGGTGTGGACTGGCTTTGAGGACGAAGAGCCCCTTGCCAAGGGTGTCTATAACACCTATACCGAGGACAATCTGCGCTACTCTCAGAATGCACCCCTCGATATGTACAACGAGGTAAACACTCGCTGCAACCTTCCTGCCCAGATTGACATCGAGGCGACCGAGGGAATGGAGTACCGCTTCCTGTGCGTAGTGAAGGGTGGAGGATCGGCCAACAAGACATACCTCTATCAGGAGACCAAGGCTCGCATACAGAATCCTGGCACGCTGGTGCCATTCCTTGTAGAGAAGATGAAGAGTCTGGGCACAGCAGCATGTCCTCCTTATCATATCGCCTTCGTTATCGGTGGCACATCAGCTGAGAAGAATCTGCTCACCGTTAAGCTCGCCTCAACGAAGTACTATGACTCACTGCCTACCACAGGCGATGAGACTGGACGTGCCTTTCGCGATGTGGAGTTGGAGAAGCAACTCCTCGAGGAGGCTAAGAAGATTGGTTTCGGAGCACAGTTTGGTGGCACTGCATTCGCTCATGATGTGCGTGTAGTTCGTTTGCCTCGTCATGGTGCTTCATGTCCTATCGGACTGGGAGTGTCATGTTCTGCAGACCGCAATATCAAGGCTAAGATTACCAAGGACGGCATCTTCGTGGAGAAGATGGACGACAAACCCTACGAACTCATCCCCGAGGCACTGCGCCAGGCTGGCGAGGGCGATGCCATACAGATAAACCTCGACCAACCCATCAGCGAGGTGTGCAAGGAGCTGAGCAAATACCCAGTCTCTACTCGCGTAAACCTCAATGGCACCATCATCGTGGCTCGCGATATAGCCCATGCTAAGATCAAGGCACGTCTGGACAATGGCGAGGGTATGCCACAGTACTTCAAGGATCACCCCATACTCTATGCTGGTCCAGCCAAGACTCCTCAGGGCATGCCTTGTGGCAGTATGGGACCAACCACGGCTAATCGCATGGACCCCTACACTGACGAGTTCCAGGACCATGGTGGTTCGCTGGTCATGATAGCCAAGGGCAATCGTACTCAGGTGGTTACTGATGCCTGCAAGAAGCATGGTGGCTTCTACCTCGGCTCTATCGGTGGTCCTGCTGCCTACCTTTCTTCAAGCAATATCAAGAGCATAGAGTGCGTGGAATATCCCGAACTGGGTATGGAGGCTATATGGAAAATCCGTGTAGAGAACTTCCCTGCCTTCATCCTTGTTGATGACAAGGGCAACGACTTCTTTAAGCAGTTCTAAAGATAACAGATACTCTAATCATAATTTTCAATTGTCAATTTTCAATTCTCAATTATATAAACCCGATGGAAGAAAAAATCCCCTACAAAACCTATCTCGCGGAAAACGAGATTCCAACACAATGGTATAACGTGCGTGCAGACATGAAGACTAAGCCTGCACCGCTAATCAATCCTGGCACAGGCAAGCCCCTCACGCTTGAGGAGATGAACCCCATCTTCTGTGAGGAGCTCAACAAGATGGAGATAGACAACGATACGAAGTGGTTCGACATACCTACCGAGGTGCTCGAATTCTACAAGATGTATCGTCCCTCTCCTCTCACACGTGCTTACTTCCTTGAGAAGGCACTCGATACTCCTGCACACATCTATTATAAGTTTGAGGGTAACAACACCTCTGGCTCTCACAAGCTCAATTCCGCCATTGCTCAGGCATACGTGGCAAAGAAGCAGGGACTGAAAGGTGTTACCACTGAGACGGGTGCAGGACAGTGGGGCACAGCACTCTCTATGGCATGTGCTTTCCTCGGACTCGACTGCAACGTCTATATGGTAAAATGTTCCTATGAGCAGAAGCCATTCCGTCGTGAGGTGATGCGCACATACGGTGCTACGGTCACTCCTTCACCAAGCGAGACCACTGCCGTAGGTCGCAAGATACTTGCTGAGCACCCTGGCACCACGGGTTCGCTGGGTTGTGCCATCTCTGAGGCTGTCGAGGCAGCAGTGTCCAAGGAGGGCTACCGCTATGTTCTCGGTTCTGTACTCAATCAGGTGCTCATCCACCAGACCGTGATAGGTCTTGAGGTACAGGCTGCACTCAAGAAACTTGGTGTCAAGGCCGATACGATTATCGGTTGTGCTGGTGGTGGTTCCAACCTCGGTGGCCTTGCTACACCATTCATCGGTGAGATGCTTCGTGGTGAGGCCGACTACCGTATTATTGCTGTTGAGCCTGCATCATGTCCAAGTTTCACTCGTGGTAAGTTTGCTTACGACTTCTGCGACACAGGCAAAATCTGTCCTCTCGCCAAGATGTACACCCTCGGTAGCCAGTTCATACCAAGTGCCAGCCACGCTGGTGGTCTGCGTTTCCACGGTATGAGTCCTATCCTCTCTCAGCTCTATCACGACGGACTCTTCGAGGCTCGTGCCGTAGAGCAGACATCAGTCTTCGAGGCTGCTACTCTCTTTGCACGTACTGAGGGCATACTGCCTGCACCAGAGTCAAGCCACGCCATCCGTGCAACCATCGATGAGGCACTGAAGTGCAAGGAAACAGGTGAGGCAAAGAACATCGTGCTCGGACTCACCGGCACTGGTTACTTCGACCTCGTGGCTTACGAGAAGTACAACTCTCATGAGATGGGCGACTACATTCCAACAGACGAAGAACTTGAGCAGGCATTCGCGCAGCTGCCTAAGGTTTGAGGTTTGAGGTTGGAGGTTTATGATTTACTTAAAGGTAATCATAATTTTCAATTCTCAATTTTCAATTTTCAATTTGGTAAACATGGAACTCCTCCTAAACATACTCCTGTTCTCCGTGGGCCTGTTGGCAATCATCAAAGGTGCCGACTGGCTTACTGACGGTGCTGCATCCATAGCCCGCAGGTTTGGCATTCCCTCCATCGTGGTGGGACTCACCATCGTGGCTATCGGAAGCAGTGCTCCGGAGTTTGTTGTCAGCGTGCTCTCAGCCGTTCAGGGCAATGTCGATATCGCCTTGGGCAACATTGTAGGTAGCAATATCTTCAATATCCTTGGCATCATGGGTGCCACAGCATTGGTGCGACCTGTCGAGGTGCAGCGAGGCAATGTGCGCTATGACGTGCCCTTCGCCGTCCTGTCTAGCATCGTGATAGCCATCACTGCCCTCATTCCTGGTTCTTGCGATACTACCGAGATAAGCCGTACTGACGGACTGATGATGCTGTGCATGTTTGCCATCTTCATCTACTACACTATCTCGATAGCTATCAATCAGAAGAGTAGCGACCAGCAGAGTAGCCACGAAGAGGTATTGTGGAAAGCCATAGTGGGTGTCATCGTAGGCCTTGCCTGCCTCGTACTTGGTGGCAAGGGTATGGTAAATGGAGCATCGGGCATAGCATCGGCCATGGGCATCAGCGAGAGCATCATAGCCCTCACCATAGTGAGCATAGGCACCTCAGCCCCCGAGCTTGCAGCATCGGTGATGGCAGCAAAGAAGGGTGACACAGCGATGGCACTGGGCAATGTGGTAGGCAGCGTAGTGTTCAACGTATTCTTCGTCCTCGGCACAGCAGCAGCCATACAGCCTCTCGGCATTGGTGGCATCACCCCTGCTGATATCCTCATCCTCCTTGCCTCATCAGTCATATTGTGGGTCTTCTGCGCCTTTGGCAAGAAGTACTACACTATCACTCGCACCGAGGGCACCTTCTTCGTCATCCTCATGGTAGCATATTACATCTATTTAAAAATAAACTCCTAATAGTTAGTTGATAATGATGTAAAATTCGTGTTATCTTTATTTGTTTGATTTGTATAGATTTGTGGAATTTCTGCCTCGCAGAGGCACTCCTAATTCCTAATTTCCTAATTCCTAATTAACCTTGACTCTCTTCTTCAACATAACCTACAGTACTCAGTACGGCAACGAGCTGTACATCAACTTCCGCATGCCCGATGGCACACTATCTACACAGCGTATGACCCAGTGTGGCAATGGCCAGTGGCAGTACAACTGTCGTCTCGAACTCTCAGGCGTAGAGTACCTCGACTACTACTATACCGAGCAGCACGACTCCGAGGTCATAAACCACGAATGGACCACGCAGGCTCATCGCATTGCCATAGGTCAGCAGGGCATCAGCCAATATACTACCTACGATGTGTGGATCGCCATCCCCCACGACTCCTATCTCTATAGCTCAGCCTTCACCGAGTGCATCAACCGTCGCACCCACAGGGAGGCATACCGTCGTCCCAACCCCTCTGTGGTACGTCTCAAGGTTCGCGCCCCACAGCTACGTGGCGACCAGCGCCTGGTGCTCTGCGGAGGCCACCCCGTACTTGGCGAGTGGCAGTTGGATCGTTCCATTCCCTGCATCGAACAGGCTCCCAATGAGTGGACCTGCGACATCGATGCCGAATATACCGCTGGCGAGAATCTCGACTTTAAGTTTGTTGCCGTAAAGGATGGCGACATACTCAACGACCCCATGTGGGAGACCGATGACAACCGCTATTTCCGTATGCCTCGCCTGCGTCGTGGCGATGTGGAGGAACACGAACTCTCACAGGCTTTCTTTAAAATATATAATGTGAAGAAGGCAGGCACCCTCATCCCCGTCTTCTCCCTCCGTACCGAGGGCAGCTTTGGCGTGGGCGACTTTGGTGACCTCAAGCGTATGGTTGACTGGATAGCTGACACCAATCAGCGCGTGCTGCAGGTGTTGCCCATCAATGATACCACGATGAGCCATACCTGGGGCGACTCCTATCCCTATTCCTGCATCTCCATCTTTGCCCTCCATCCGCAGTATGTCGATTTCCGACAGCTCCCCCCACTCAAGGATGCTCGGAAGGCAAAGGAGTTTGAGTCACTCCGCAAGCAGCTCAACCAACTGCGCCAGATAGACTACGAGCGCATGATTCAGGCTAAGGAGCAGTATCTGCATCTGCTCTTCGAGCAGGAGGGCAAGACCACCTTCGCCACCAAGGAGTTTAAGGAGTGGTTTCAGGAGGAAGAGCGCTGGCTCGTGCCATACGCACAGTACTGCTACCTTCGCGATACCTATCATACAGCCGACTTCCTCCAGTGGAAGGGCTACACCAAGTGGAATGAGGCTGAGCGCTCCCTGCTCTCCAACCCTCGCACCAAGGAGTACCGTCAGGTAGCCTTCTATTACTACGTGCAGTTTGTCCTCGCCCAGCAGATGAAGGGCGCTCACCAGTATGCCCGTTCCAAGAATATCATCCTCAAGGGCGACATACCCATCGGCGTGCAGCGTCAGGGATGCGACGTATGGCAAGAGCCCCACTATTTCAACCTCAACGGACAGGCAGGAGCACCCCCCGATGACTTCTCCATCAACGGTCAGAACTGGGGCTTCCCCACCTACAACTGGGAGACGATGCTCCAGGACGGATGTCAGTGGTGGGTGCGCCGTTTCCAGAACATGCAGAAGTACTTCGATGCCTATCGCATCGACCACGTCCTCGGCTTCTTCCGTATCTGGGAGATACCCACCCATGCCGTCCACGGACTGCTGGGACAGTTCCAGCCAGCCCTCGGACTGCGTCCTGAGGAGGTAGAGGGATACGGTCTCGAGTTTAAGCGTGACCTCTTCACCCGTCCCTACATCACACAGGAGGTGTTGCAAGAGATATTCAAGGATCAAGCCGCCTACGTTCGCGACCATTTCGTCACCCCATATCGTGACGGCTACTACCTCATGCGTCCCGAGTTTGACACCCAGCGCAAGGTCGAAGCGTGGTACAACTCTCACAGTTCACAGTTCACAGTGCACAGTTCACAGTTCACAAGCCCAAAGTCAAAATCATCGACAGAAGAACTGAGCACTACTAACTGTGAACTGAGCACTACTAACTGTGAACTGAGCACTGTGCACTGTGAACTGAGCACTACTAACTGTGAACTGAGCACTGTGCACTGTGAACTGATAAGGGATGGCCTCTACACCCTCATCAGCAATGTGCTCTTCCTTCGCGACCATCGCAATCCAGAGCTCTATCACCCACGTATAGCAGCACAGCACTCCTACGTCTATAAGATGCTGCTCAGCGACCATGAGCGCCATATCTTCAACCGTCTCTACGACGACTATTACTATCGCCGCAATGACCAGCACTGGCAACATGAGGCAATGCTGAAACTACCCCGTCTCATCGAGGCCACCCGTATGCTCGTCTGTGCCGAGGACCTTGGCATGATACCCCTCTGTGTACCCACCGTCATGAGCGACCTGCGCATCCTCTCCCTCGAGGTGCAGTCCATGCCCAAGGAGTACGGTCAGCAGTTTGGTCATCCCGATCGCTACCCATACCGTAGCGTCTGCACCATTGACAGTCACGATATGCCCACCCTCCGTATGTGGTGGGATGAAGACCCCGTGCGTGCCCAGCGCTACTACTCTCAGATGCTCGGCCGTCGTGATGAGGCACCCCATCCACTCCCAGCATGGTTGGCTCGCGACATCATGCTACGCAATCTCCAGTCAGCCTCCATGCTCTGCATCCTCTCCTTGCAGGACTGGCTCGCCATCAGCGACGAACTCAAACTCCCTGACCTCAATGCCGAGCGTATCAACATACCCGCCAACCCCCACCACTACTGGCGTTACCGCATGCACATCACCATCGACCAGATGCTCTCCAACCATCGCTTCTGCGATGATATCGCCGAGATGATACAGCAGAGCGGCAGGTGATAATTATTTTTTTTCTACCATTTAGACTCACTCAACACATTACAGATATGAAGCATATTATAACACTCACGCTATTAGCATTTGCACTCACCGCCACAGCCTATGTAGCACCCGACGCTGTGTCCTCCGCCACAGCTCAGCAGCAGCCCGCACAACCCTCCAAGGAAAAGAAGGCAGAAAAGAAGGCAGAACAGACTGCAAAGCAAGAAAAAGCTGAAAAGAAAGCAAAGAAAAAAGCTGCGAAAGCAGAGAAAGCAAAGAAGAAGCGACACCCAGCTTCTTTTTAGCTTGTTCCGTCATATTATTCTCCTTTCTTTTCTTTAAAAAGACCACGGATTTCACGGATTAACTCGGATTATTCTCCTTTCGTGTCCTTCTTTATATAAACATAAATTTCCATCAAGGTTTAGCTCGACGGCCCGAAGGGGAAAGTCAATGACTCATAAATTTTCATGAATTAATATTTCTGACAATTCGTGTTCAATTCGCTTTCTATGTTAAATTCCAAATATTTTGACCATTATTTTTAATATTATGCTGAAAATCTATATTCCGGTTTGTAAACTTGCTTGTTTTTGACTATGGAGGTGACGATATGGAGTAGTTTGTTCTTGACGTTATTCATCGCTACAGGCTTCTTTTTACCCCGTCCTATAAGCCGCTGGTAGTATTGAGCGATGTTTGGGTTGAAACGAACAGCAGCCAATGCAGCTTGTGTCAGCATCGCTTTTATGTGCCTGTTGGCCATGTAATGCACATGTGGATCCACATGCACGCTGGTGCCCGAGTCCTTGCCGAATGGAGCAATGCCATAGTAGCAAGCTATACTCCTTGCGTCATAGTTGAACCTGCGGAAATTGTCTGTATACACCATCAGGCAAACAGCATTCTGGGTTCCAATACCAGGTACTGACGTTACTATCTGGTACACCTCAGAGAGTTCGTCTGAGGACTCAATGAGTGACGCTATTTTCTTGTCGATCTTCGCTATCTCCTTGTTGAGTTCAGAGACGATATGCTTTCCGCTCTGGGCAATCACAGTCTTGGCAGCAGACTTCTCCATCATAAGCCTCTTCTCGCCTCTGCGCACCTCAAAACAGCATCTGTGCCTTACCACCATCTGTCTGTACAGATAGTACTCTCGCAATTGAGCCAGAGATTCACTAAGTGGTTCATAGAGAACGGCCTTGTCGTGGTTTCTCATCGCGTATTCCGCAATCATGGTGGCATCTGCACGGTCAGACTTCAACCGCCTTATTCCTGAGGTGTCCTTGATGCATTTGGCGTTCTCCAGCCACATGTCATACCCCTTGCCGTAGAGATGGTTGCACAATGGCTTGCTGTAGTCACCTGTGTTCTCTCCACAGAAGAGCCACAACGACGAATCTATACCGCCTGCATTCTTGTCAACCCACTTGACGAGCTGTTTGTAACCAGACACGGAGTTCTTGAACTCATTGAAAACCCTCACCGATGTTTCGGCCAGTCCTTCTGCAAAAATGATAGCCACATCAACTTTTTCTTTTGAGAAATCGATTCCAATAAATAAATTTTTCATACCTTTGTACTGTTAATTTATTATTTTGAGAATTGGTCAATAGTTGTATGGACTAACACTCTAAAAAGGCTCCAGGCCGATAACTTTCTATCTGGTCTCTGCAACTATGTCGGGGAGGTCCTAAACGAATTGTAGCCTCAGCGCTTGTGAAATTCCTGGTTTACCTCCTCGACAGACCGATTCTTCCTTCATACAACAAAGGTAAGAAACTGTCTTGAGTTGTCTGTCATTTTTCTTATTTTTTTTTATTTTTATGCGACTTCGTCGCAATCCTCCGCAAAGTTAGAGTGA
>JAGCPC010000145.1 GCA_017642485.1 Prevotella sp.
ATACTTGCGCAGACCACCCATCAGCGCCATCTCATTTGAATGAACTGCATGGATAATGCAACCAGCACCGAGGAACAGACAAGCCTTGAACATAGCGTGAGTAAACAGGTGGAACATACCAGCCATGTAACCCAGCTGTGCGTGGTTGTCGAGCACGGCACCATGATGACCTGGCAGCGATACGCCAAGAGCCACCATCATGAAGGCAATCTGCGAGATGGTAGAGAAGGCAAGCACACGCTTGATGTCGCTCTGAGCACAAGCTACAGCAGCTGCATAGAAAGCGGTGAACACGCCCACCCAAACCACAATCGACATGGCCTGTGGTGCATACTCAATCCAGAGTGGGAACATACGTGCAATCTGGAACACACCAGCTACAACCATGGTAGCAGCGTGGATGAGTGCAGATACTGGTGTAGGACCCTCCATGGCATCGGGCAGCCAGATGTGCAGTGGGAACATAGCACTCTTACCGGCACCACCGATGAACATCAGTACGAGTGCAGTAGGAATGATGAAACCACCAGCGGCTACAGCCTTGGCAATGTTACCCTCGATGAAAGGTGTGGTACCCTGGCCCATCACGATGTCGCCAGCAAAGTTAAAGCTGAACGAATCGACGAAGTAGCCGAAGGTAAGGATACCTACGAGGAAGAACATATCGGCAAAGCGGGTAACGATGAAGGCCTTCTTACTAGCTGCGATAGCGGGCTTCAAAGGATAGTAGAAGCCGATGAGCAGGTAAGATGATACACCCACGAGCTCCCAGAACATGTACATCTGGAAGATGTTGGTGGCCAGTACCAAGCCCAGCATCGACATGGTGAAGAGGCTCAGGAAAGCGTAGTAGCGCTGGAATCCCTTCTCGCCGTGCATATAGCCGAATGAGTAGATATGTACCATCAGTGATACTGTAGAGATGACGATCAGCATCATTACGCTGATAGGATCGAGCAGTATACCGAGGTCGAAGTGCAGATTGCCCAGAGGCAACCATGTGAAGTTATACGGAACAAATGTCTGATATACTCCGTCCACACGGTCCATACCGAAGTACTGGAATGCTGTGAGGTAAGAGAGTATAGTGACGATTCCCAGTGAACAGGTGCCGATGAGTCCGGCCACCTTGTGCTGCATCTTCATGCCAGCCAGTCCAAGAACGATGAACGACAGCAGCGGCAGCAGCATTATAAAGATTGTATATCCAAACATAATGTTTAATCTTTAATGTTTAATGTTTAACCTAAAACTATCGTTTCATATTCTTGATGGCATCAACGCTGTCGCTCTTGAACTTGCGATATACATTGATGATAATAGCGATGGCAACTGCACTTTCGGCAGCGGCAACACCGATCACGAAGAGAGTCATAAACATGCCTTCCATTCCCTCTGGATACAGCAGACGGTTGATGGCAGCAAAGTTGATGTCGACCGCATTCAGCACCAGCTCTACAGAGATGAGCATGGCGATAAGGTTGCGGCGGGTAGTGAAACCATATACACCAATAAAGAACAACAGGGCACTAAGTGCGAAATAACATTCTACAGGTATCATGCCTTATCCTCCTTTCTTGCTACTACCAAGCCACCGATGATACATGCCAGCAGGAATACTGAGATGAACTCGAATGGCAGAACATACTGATACTTACCTGAACCAACCAGGGCCATACCGATCTCCTTCATCGGAACCTCTACGTTGGCTATCTCCTGAGTGTAGAAACCAGCCTTGAGCAGGATGAGCGATACTACCACCAGTCCGGCCAGTGCAGCCAGACCGCCAGCTATCATCTTGCTACTCTTAACTCGTTCCTCAAGTCCCTGAAGTGTGCGCTTGCTTACCAACTGGATGGCAAACACATAGATCATAGTAACGCCTCCGGCATATACTGAGATCTGAGCGGCTCCAAGGAAGGTGTAATCCAGCAGGAAGTAGATGCCTGCCACACCAAAGAGCACAAACAACATGAATGTTGCGGCTCGCATAATCTTCGTCGTGGTGACACACATCAGCGCTGAGCCGATGATGAACACCGCGAGAATGATAAACATAACTGTATTACCCATAACGCGTTACTTCGTTTTAGTGTTAAACTTACCTATCTCGAACGCAGCACCACCCTCGTTGAGGTTAGGCAGTGAACCACCCTGGTAAACCTCCTC
>JAGCPC010000146.1 GCA_017642485.1 Prevotella sp.
ACGGACGAAAATGGTACCTTTGCAATGACTTATTTTTCATGTTGTAAAGGTACAAAAACTTTACGACATAACAAAGCCCTGGCTTGAGAAAGTCGGGGCTTTGCGCAAAAAAAGAGGATGTGCCTATTTTGACACACCCTCGTCTTTTTATCCGTAAAACTTCAGTGCTAATTTCTTACCTACCTTGTAGCAAGCTTTTAATGTAATTCGTTATCAGCTGCTCTTTTATATACAAAAATTCCTCTGTCATTCTCCAAGGCAAGTGAATCTGGCCCCAAGTAAGATACGTCAAAGGTATCACGATTAAGTACCAAGTTACAGTTTACCATTGACCAATGTGTGTAAGGATGCGTCTCCGCATTTTGCATACTAATAACGGTACCATCTTCCATTATCTCAAAATTACGATCGAGGGAAGTCCAGTGTCCACACAAACTTGTTAGATTTATAGCTTTCTTTATCTCTTTCTCACCATCTCCATTTACACCTACCACCATAGTTAGGTGATCATCACAATATATACCGCCCTGCACGTCAGCCTCCGTATCGATATTCAACAATGCCGTAGTTGCCTTTCCATCCTCATCAACGAGTTCCACTGCATGCATTGTAGTAGCACGTCCAACGACACCATAAAGTGCGCTATCTTTGACTGCTGGCGTATCCTTCTCAGAATCAGTGGTCGCAGCATCTGACGATTTATTGCCGTCACCACAATTTGCAAAGACTAATCCTGCTGTAAGAAAAAATATGTCTCGTAAAACTTTCAACTCGTAAATTGTCTATTATCTCCTCGTTTCTACTCCTCATTCTTTGCTTCTTCCCAATATGCATCCATTTCACCTAATGTCATATCCTTTATATCTTTGTTCATCTCACGAGCTTTTCGTTCTATATATTCAAATCGTGATATAAACTTCCGATTGGTATGCTCCAATGCATTATCAGGGTTGATATGATACAGGCGTGCTGCATTAACAAGGGCAAAGATTACATCACCAAGTTCACTTTCAGAGGTATCCTTGTCGCCTTTTTCCAGTTCCAACTTCAGTTCGTTGATTTCCTCATACACCTTCTGCCAAACATCCTCTGGTTTTTCCCAGTCAAACCCTACCATACTCGCCTTGTCTTGTATGCGGTAGGCCTTGATGAGTGAGGGCAAAGAACGAGGCACTCCTGACAGTACGCCTTGTTTCTTCTCCGGCGTACCTTTTTTCCTACGTTCTATCTGCTTTACGCGTTCCCATAACGAACTTACTTCCTCGGGGGTATTGCATACAGGTTTTACGTGTTCACCCTTCTCGTTGGTGTAGCCATAAATGTGGGGATGACGGAACACGAGTTTGTCGGCTTCTTTTTTGAGCACATCGCCCATATCAAAGAGTCCCTGCTCCTTGCCAATCATGGCATAGAACACAAGGTGTTCCATCACGTCGCCCATTTCTTTCTGAATCTCTTCTGTATCGCCATCCATTATGGCATCGCAGAGTTCAAACGCCTCCTCTATCGTGTGGGGGCGCAGCGACTCGTTAGTCTGCTTATGATCCCACGGACATTTCTCCCGCAACTCCTCTTGTACGTCGAGGAGGCGAGAGAAAGCCTGCAGTATTTCTTCTTTTGAGTGCAATATCTTACTTTTTCTCTGCAGTGGTACTGCAGAAAAACCTTACTTTACGATTCCCTTTTCCAGATACTCAGCAAGGTTGGTGCGAACCTTCTCAGCAGCGCCCTCAGATGCGACCTTTGCCATATCGCTCTGTACCATAATCTTGACGAGTTGCTCAAAGGTTGTCTTTGATGGGTTCCAACCAAGTTCTGCCTTAGCCTTTGATGGATCACCCCAAAGATTTACCACATCGGTAGGACGATAGAAGTCCTCTGACACCTCAACAAGAGTTTTGCCAACAAGGTTGAGTGAAGCAAGTTGTGGGTTCTTCGCTGTGTCAACAGAAACGCAGATACCTTTCTCGTTGATATCCTCACCCTCAAACTTCAGTTCGATGCCCGCCTCCTTAAATGCAGCATAGGTAAATTCACGAACGGAATGCTGTACACCAGTTGCTATGACGAAGTCCTCAGGAGTCTTGTTCTGCAGTATCAGCCACATACACTCCACATAGTCCTTTGCATAGCCCCAGTCACGCAGTGATGACAGGTTGCCGAGGAACAGTTTCTCCTGCTTGCCCTGTGCTATGCGTGCAGCTGCAAGTGTTATCTTACGAGTTACGAAGGTTTCGCCTCTGCGCTCACTCTCGTGGTTGAACAGTATGCCTGAGCAGCAGAACATATCGTATGCCTCACGATACTCCTTCACTATCCAGAAGCCGTAGAGCTTTGCCACAGCGTATGGAGAATAAGGATGGAATGGTGTCTTCTCGTTCTGTGGCACCTCCTCCACCTTGCCATAGAGCTCGGAGGTAGAAGCCTGATAAATCTTACAGGTCTTCTCGAGGTGGTTAGTGCGAACAGCCTCGAGCACACGCAATACGCCTGTAGCATCCACATCAGCGGTAAACTCAGGAGCATCGAATGACACCTGTACGTGGCTCTGTGCTGCCAGGTTGTATATCTCCGTTGGCTGTACCATGCCTACCAGTTTCACCAGCGACATAGAGTCGGTGAGGTCGGCATAGTGCAGGTGGAAGTTCTCCTTGCCCTCGAGGTGAGCTATGCGCTCACGATAATCCACTGACGAACGACGTATGATGCCGTGTACTTCATAACCCTTCTCAAGAAGGAACTCTGAGAGGTAGCTACCATCCTGTCCGGTAACACCTGTGATAAGTGCGATGTTTTTTGCCATTTATATTTTTCTTTTTTCGTTATTTCGATATCTCGTTATTCCGACATTACGGCATGTCGGCATTTCGAAGCCTTTTTATTTCTCCAGCGACTGCTTATACCACTCAAACAGTTTCTTTACGCCATCCTCTATCTCCACCTTGTGTGTCCAACCGAGTTTGTGGAGCTTGTCAACAGAGATGAGTTTGCGCATCGTGCCATCAGGTTTGCTGGCATCAAAACTTACCTCACCCTCGAAGCCCACAGCCTTGACAACGAGTTCGGAGAGTTCACGAATGGTGAGTTCCTTACCCGTTCCCACGTTGATGTGGCAGTTGCGTATCTCGCCGAGTGAAGGGATAGCACCGCCTCTGCCTGCAGAGTGGTTACGGTCAACCTCTCCGTCAGCCTTTGCACCATAATGCACGCTGGAGTATTTCTCTATGCCTATGATATCTGAGAAATCCACGTTAAGCAGACAGTGAACCGAAGCGTCAGCCATATCCTCTGACCACAGGAACTCTCTCAGTGGTGTACCCGTTCCCCAAAGTGTCACCTTATTGTTCTCTATGCCATACTTTGCCAGCACCTTTTCTATCTCCTCGTGCGATGCTTTGCCGTCAACGCCCTCTACTGGTCGCTTGTTCATATCGACGGTTATAGCCTCCCAGTTCTGGTCATGTATGAGTTTGGCAAGATAAATCTTACGCATCATGGCAGGCATAACATGAGAGTTCTCAAGGTGGAAGTTGTCATTCGGACCATAGAGGTTTGTTGGCATTACAGCGATATAGTTGGTGCCATACTGCAGGTTGTACGACTCACACATCTTCAGTCCGGCAATCTTCGCTATGGCATACTCCTCGTTGGTGTATTCCAAGGGGCTCGTCAGCAGGCAGTCCTCCGACATAGGTTGTGGAGCATTCTTTGGGTAGATACAGGTAGAACCCAGAAACAGCAGTTTCTTCACTCCGTGGGCGTATGCCTCGCTGATCACGTTGCACTGTATCTTCATGTTCATCATCATGAAGTCAGCCCTATAGAGCGAGTTTGCCATAATGCCGCCCACAAAGGCAGCAGCAAGCACTACAGCATCAGGCCGTTCCTCGTCGAAGAACTTCCTCACCGCCAACTGATCTGTCAGGTCTAGCTCTCTGTGAGTCCTGCCCACTAGGTTTTCATACCCTCTTGTCTTCAGATTATTCCATATTGCTGACCCCACCAATCCGCGGTGACCGGCAACATATATCTTACTGTCTTTACTAAGCATTTTTCTTGTAAACTATTTATTTCATGCAAAATTAAGAAAAAAACTCCGTACCAACAAATTTTTAATATCTATTTTCTTATTCTTTAAGTCTTTTATTTGTGTAATCTTGCTTTACAAAGGCAAAAAAGAATAAAACCCCCAACGCATTCATAATGAATGCTATCCAAAAAGCAGCAAAGTAATCATATAATTCCACCGATATACCACCTACCAACACGCCGAAGCCGATACCCAAATCCCACGATGTGAGAAACGAGGCATTCGCAGTTCCTCGACGATTGTGGGGTGCGAGATTTACAAACATATTCTGTATGGCGGGCATCATGTGACCATTACCCAAGCCTAACAGTACAGCATTGGCGAAAACACCAAAGAAATTATGGAACATGGCGAAGCACATGTATCCCACTACCGATATACACATGCCCATCGCAGCATTGTGTACCACCCTACCCTGCCTTAATGACCTGCCTCCTGTCAACCTGCTCAACATAAGACATACAGATAGTATCAAGAAATACAGTCCTGCGCCCTTTGCAAGCCCTAATTGTTCCTTAGCATAAATAGCTATGTATGTGCTAATTATGCCGTATGGAAAAGCTAAAGCTGCAAGCATCAGTCCCACTCCCCAACCTCTTACAAGAAAGAAGCGGTCGAGACGCAGGAGGCTGCCTTTTTCTTCGGAAAGGCATTGCGAAGAATTAGCTGTTCGCGTTTTCCTTGGAAATCTAACGGTATGATTGATAAAGACTCCCATTGCTGCCATAAAGAAGCTAAGCAGAAAGATTGCCTTAAAGCTATCCATCACCTCGTATAGGAACAAGCCTATCGTAGGGCTTATCGCCGTGCCCAGATTATTAGCAAGGCCGTAGTAGCCTATACCCTCCGCTCTCCTTTCCGAAGGAAGCACATCTATCGCCACCGTGCTGTTAGCCACCGTAGTAGTGCCAAAAGGAGCACCATGCAGGGTTCTCACTATGGCAAAGAGTATCATCGAGCCACCTATCAGGTAACCTAAAAAGAAACAGGCGAATAGCCCATAGCTGACCAACAACACTGTTCTGCGATTGAACGTATCGACTATGTAGCCTGAGAAAAGCCTTGCAAACAGAGCCGTCACGGTATATCCGCTCAGCACCACGCCGATGGTGTGTTTGCCTGCGCCAAACTCCTCCGTCATATATAAAGGTAGCAAGGGCATCACCAGCATAAAGGAGAAGAATATCATAAAGTTTGCCACCCACACCTTGGTGTAGTTGGCATTCCATAGCTTAGGTAATATGTTTTCCTCCGTTTTCGTATTTGCAAAATTACAAATAAAAAACGAGAATTGTCACGAAAACTCACATTTTTCTTTCATTTTGATATTTCGCCAACGCTCATACGTGCGTTGAAAATCAACAAACCAGATTTACCGCCCAAATTCGTGAGTATTTCGTCATTTTTACAACACGCTGAGCTACAAGTGGTTACAAAAACCTAAATTTTGAAGGCTGTGTTTTTAGCTCATAAAACTACGTTTTGTCCTGCGGATGCTTAGTTTCCGCGCGTAGATGCTAAGTATCCGCGTGCAGAAGCTATGCTTTTAGGGGGTAAAAGCATAGCTTTTGCAAGGCAATAGCATATCTTTTCCTACCCTAAAGGATAGCTTTTCTAAAGAAAAACGCCCCCCTTTGTCGCCATTTAAGTTTCCTTAACATCTAAAAGCCCACTCTACCACGAAAGTTTTCAGAAATCAAAAAGAAAGAGAAAAGGTCCATTTCGCGACATTATGTAAAATATCAACGATTCACAACACACAAAAATAAAACTCGTTTTATTTTGTCATTGCTCTCGTTTTTTGTACCTTTGCAGATACTAATGAAACAACAATATATCGACATAAAGGGAGCAAGGGTAAACAACCTGAAGAATGTATCGCTAAAGATACCACACAACCAACTCGTGGCGATAGCGGGAGTGAGTGGTTCGGGTAAGTCGTCACTCGCTTTCGACACGCTCTACGCAGAGGGACAGAGGCGCTACGTAGAGAGCCTCTCGGCGTATGCCAGACAGTTTCTGGGACGCATGAAGAAACCTGAGTGCGACTACATCAAGGGACTACCTCCTGCCATAGCGATAGAGCAGAAGGTGATAGCACGCAACCCACGCTCCACGGTAGGCACATCGACGGAGATATATGAGTTTATGCGCCTGCTCTTTGCTCGCATCGGCAGGATATACTCCCCTATATCAGGCAAGGAGGTAAGGAAGCATACACCGGAGGACCTGGTGGAGTGTATGAAGCAATATCCGGAGGATACAAAGTTTCTGCTCTTGGCAGGAAACGAGAACATTATCGATAGGCTGAAGGTGCATCATGATCGTCATGCTACGGAGATGAGGCTGCTCGACTCTGCGGAGGCGGCTTTCGCTGATGGAGGCGGACGTTGCACGATGCGTTTCATTAATGCTGATGGTACTACTACCGACCATCACTTCTCAAACATACTGGAAGCTGACGGCATGACGTTTGAAGAACCTACGGAACATCTCTTTGCATTTAATTCTCCTGCTGGTGTATGCCCTACATGCGAGGGATTCGGCAGTGTGATAGGCATCGATGAGAATCTGGTAATACCTGACAAGTCGCTGAGTGTGTATGACGGGTGTGTGGCATGCTGGCGAGGCGAGAAACTCGGAGAATGGAAACGCTACTTCATACGCAGGGCTGAGATAGACAATTTTCCTATCTTCACCCCATACAATAAGCTCTCGGACGAGCACAAGGGATGGCTGTGGCACGGACTGCCCTGTGATGCCCATGCGGACAAGATGGAGGTGGCAAGCATCGACAACTTCTTTAGAATGGTGAGGGAGAACCAGTACAAGATACAGTACCGCGTGATGATGGCACGCTACAGAGGCAAGACGCTGTGCCCTGACTGCCACGGCACCCGTCTGAGGAAAGAGGCTGAATATGTCAAGGTGGGGGGAAGGACCATCACCGAACTTGTAACGATGCCGGTAAGCGAACTGGCGCAATGGTTTAAGGAACTCACACTCACGGAACACGAGAAGCAAACTGCCAAACGACTGCTTACGGAGATAATGAGCCGACTGCAGTATCTGCTTGACGTGGGACTGGGATACCTCACCCTCAACAGACCTTCCAACACGCTGTCGGGAGGCGAGAGCCAGCGCATAAACCTCACCACATCAATAGGTTCGCCATTGGTGGGTTCGCTATACATACTCGACGAGCCATCGATAGGTCTGCACAGTCGTGATACGGGGCGGCTTATCAGCATACTGCGCAAACTGCGTGATATAGGCAACACGGTGGTGATAGTGGAGCACGATGAGGACATACTGCGTGCCGCTGACCACATCATAGAGGTGGGACCTGATGCTGGACGATTAGGTGGAGAGATAGTGACTGACGGCTACACGGCAAAATATCTCAACGGTGAGGAGCGCATAGCTGTGCCCACATCGCGAAGGCCATGGAACATGTCATTTGTAATACATGGTTGCGATATGAACAACCTCAAGAATATCGACGTGGAGATACCACTCAACGCTATGACGGTGGTGACGGGTGTAAGCGGTTCGGGCAAATCGTCATTAGTGAAGGGTATAATACACCCCGCCATAAAGGCAACGATAGACAATCCCAACCACCCTGGTACTGCTTACAAGATAACGGGGGACTACCGAGAGATACGCTACATCGAGATGGTGGACCAAAACCCCATTGGCAAGAGTACACGTTCTAATCCTGCCACGTATCTGAAAGCTTATGACGCCATACGACAGTTGTTTGGCAGTCAGCAGTTGGCACGTCAGATGAATATCACGCCTGCGCACTTCTCATTTAACACCGACGGTGGACGCTGTGAGGAGTGTAAGGGTGCTGGTACTGTAACAGTGGAGATGCAGTTTATGGCGGACCTCACGCTGACCTGCGAGGCTTGTCACGGAAAACGCTTCAAGCCACAGGTGCTGGAAATACTCTACAGGGGTAAGAATATAGATGATGTGCTCAATATGACGGTGGACGAGGCTATAGCATTTTTCAGTGAGGACGGCAAGGGTGATGCCGAGCGCATATGTAAAGCCCTGCAACCGCTCGCTGATGTAGGACTGGGATATATACAACTTGGACAGAGCTCGTCAACGCTGTCAGGAGGTGAAAACCAACGCGTAAAACTGGCATATTACCTATCACAGGAGCATCAAGCCCCCACCCTATTTATATTTGACGAGCCCACTACAGGACTGCATTTCCATGACATACGCCAACTGCTCAAGTCGTTTGACCGTCTGATAGAGCGAGGCCATACGGTGCTTATCGTAGAACACAATATGGACGTAATAAAATGTGCTGACCACATCATAGACCTCGGACCCGAAGGAGGCGAGGCAGGAGGAACCGTTGTTGCCGCAGGAACTCCTGAGGAAGTTGTTGCATCAGGTAAAGGATACACCTCACAATTCCTTAAAGAAAAACTCAACCCACAAAAAAGGCTCAACTGATAACAGTTGAGCCTTTTTTATTATAATATAAAAAAAGAGGATGTATCAAACTTTCTCGAGGAACCCGTTCTTCCAGTCTTGAAGGGCGGTCTCTTTTATTTTTACGTGTAGCTTCTTGCCTGTGGCGTTGAATGGTATCTGCCTTACGAAGCGATAGAAGCGTGGACGCTTGAAGTTTGCCAGTTCGGGACTCTGCTTGCAGTAAGCATCGAGCTCTTCGGCTGTTACGCTGTCGTCGTTAGGCACTACATAGGCTGTGACCATCTGACCGCGAATCTTGTCGGGCACGGAGGTGACGATGCAGTCCTTGACTTTCTCATGCAGGTTGAGTACTGACTCCACCTCAGCAGGATAGATGTTCTCGCCTGAAGAGATTATCATGTCGTCTTTTCTGCCCACGATGGTGATGTAGCCGTTCTCGTCCCATGTGGCAAGGTCGTTGGTATAGATGAAGTTCTTGTAGTATTTGCGCTCTGTCTCAGTTTCGTTGTTATGATAGAAATAGGGCGACTTGGCTGGTGAGGAAATGATTACCTCGCCCACGTCGAGTCCGTCTTGCTTGGCAAGGTCTTCTGGTTCGGCACGACGGTCTTCGTAAATCTTTACCACACGCACATCATCGTCCACGCATGAACGTCCTGCACTGCCAGCATTATCGGGCAGGTCGAACGGACGCAGGAAGGTGTTCCAAAGTGTCTCGGTGGTGCCATAGCCGTTGTAGATGTTGGGCGACAGCACTTTCTGATAACGTATGCAGGCTGCACGCTCGAGCGGACTGCCCATAGTGACGATACCTGTGAGCGAAGAGAGGTCGTAGCCTCCCTGCTCCTGACGGTCGGCAAGTTCTTCGAGCACGGTAGGCACACCGACGATGAATGTTATCTTGTAGCGATAAACGTACTTGAGGGCTGTGAGGGCATCAAACTTGCCCATGATAACCATAGAGGCACCTGCGTAGAGGGCAGGGCACGGACCAGCACAATGCAGACCGCCACGATGAAACCACGGTGTGGTATTCATGGTGATGTCACGGCTACTCATAGGGAAGTGTATCATAATGTCGTGAGCCGACAGCACCTCATTGATGCTGGTGATGCACACACCCTTAGGACGGCCTGTGGTGCCTGAGGTATAGAGGCGCACGGTCTCGTCATATATATTATAAGGTGTGGTGATGACAGGCTCGTCGGCTGTGGCATCCTTAACGAAGTCGTTATATGCTACCACCGTTGGAGTGCTATTAGGTATCAGTCCTATCACGCGGCAGGGCTTGTGCTTGGTGTGCTTTACCACCTCGACTGCCTCATTACACTTTGACTCGCAACAGATGACGATGGCTGGCTTGGAATCGTCGATGTTCCATGCCAGTTCACCTGGTGAGAGACGGAAGTTGACTGGGCAGCATACGCACTGCATCTTATGGCATGCCACATAGGTGAACACAAACTCGGGGCAGTTGAGCATCTGAATCATTATCACGTCGCCCTTCTTCACTCCTGCCTTGATAAAGGCGTTGCACAGACGGTTTACCTCCCCGTTAACCTCAGAGTAAGTCCACTGACGGTTGCTCTGGGGGTCAACAAGCGCCTGCTTGCCTGACAGACGGCGCACATTGCGCATGAATCCTTCTATCCAAGTGTATCGGCTTTCGAAAATCTCTTTGAATGTTGCCATTTCTATATTTGTTTTAATTATTATTCTCTCTTATTTCTGCTCGTTTTATCTTACCGCTGATGGTCTTGGGCAGTTCACGGACAAACTCCACTATGCGCGGATATTTATATGGTGCTGTTTCGCGCTTTACGTGTTCCTGCAGTTCTGATGCCAGCGTCTCGGATGCCTTATCCTCGTATTCGTTGGTGAGCACTATGGTGGCTTTCACTATCTGACCACGAATCTCGTCAGGAGCGGCGGTTACGGCACATTCAGCCACAGCGGGATGGGTCATAAGTGCCGACTCCACCTCAAACGGTCCCACACGATAGCCTGAGGTCTTGATGACATCGTCTATGCGTGATACGAACCACAGGTAGCCATCATTGTCACGATACACCACATCGCCAGTGTGATACAGACCGTTGACTATACGCTTTTCGGTCATCTCGTCATTACGGTAATAGCTCTTAAACAGTCCGAGCGGTTTACCTTTTTCTACGTTTATCACCAGTTCGCCGTGCTCCATCGGGGCTACGCTGTTGCCCTGTTCGTCAACAATATCTATATGGTACTGGGGGTTAGGTACTCCCATAGAACCTGGTTTGGGCTTCACCCAAGGGTATGTGCCTACGACCATAGTGGTCTCAGTCTGTCCGTATGCCTCATATATGGTGATGCCCGTCTTCTGCTTCCATTCGTCGAACACGCTGGGGTTCAGCGCCTCGCCAGCAGTGGTGCACCACTTCAGGGCTGACAGGTCATAACGCTCCAGTTCCTCGCGTATGAGGAAGCGGTAGATGGTTGGCGGAGCACAGAAGGACGATATTCTGTAGTCTTGCAATATCTTTAACAGATGAGACGGAATGAAGCGCCCCTCGAAGTCATATACAAAGACTGTTGCGCCGCAGAGCATCTGACCATAGAACTTACCCCATACAGCCTTGCCCCAACCAGTGTCGGCAAGAGTGAGGTGGAGCGAATTCTCGTTGAGTTTATGCCAATACTTAGCCGTTACGATGTGTGCCAAGGGGTAGGAATAGTCGTGCATCACCATCTTAGGCTCACCTGTGGTGCCACTGGTGAAATAGAGCAGAAAATTGTCTGTCACCTTATTGCGTGGAGGACGCTCAAAGGGGGTTGCCTCATGCAGTCCGCGCCAGAAGTCGTAGAAGCCGTTGGGCACTATAGGACCGATGGAGATGCAATGACGCAGCATAGGGCTGAAACGTCTTGCCTTCTGCACGTGTCCCAACACCAGCGGATCGCCACATGATATGATGCCACTGATGCCAGCCATGTGACATCTGTACATGATGTCTTTCTCTGTCAGCATGTGTGTGGCTGGTATCACCACAGCACCTATCTTGTGCAGTGCCACCATAGAGTACCACCACTCCACCCTGCGCTTGAGTATCAGCATCACGCGGTCGCCCTTCTCTATGCCTATGCCCTGAAAGAACGCTGCACACTGGTCGGTAATATTCTTGAAGGCACCGTAGGTTACGTGTTGCACCTCGCCCTGGTCGTTTACCCACAGCAGGGCTTCCTTCTCAGGCATAGCCTCAGCCCAAGCGTCTATCACATCATAGCCGAAGTTGAAATCATCAGGAACATCCACATGGAACTGCTCCATGAAGTCATCATAGGAACTGAACTCCTGACTGCCTGTATATTTCTCTAGAATACTATTCATCGGGTGTGTGTGTTGTGTTTTAAAGCCTTTCGTAACTGGACACCTTGGTTCTGAATTCCGAGTCTATCTCTACAGACTCGTTTGTCACCGTGTCCATCATCACCATCACGGTTTCGCAGTAGCATTTCACCTCCTCGGTGCGCTGGTTGAGGGCGCGCTGAAGGAGAGTGAAGCTCTTGTTGCCTATCTTGACGATGCTGGTGTCTATGACTATCTCGTCAGGAAAGTACACTGGCGAGATGAAGTTTGCCTCGATATGCACCACCACGGGTGCCATGCGGTCGAAGATGTCTGTACCCACTATATCATTGAAATAACGCGTCTTACACATGTCAAACAATGAGAAATAGACTGAGTTGTTGACATGGCCGAACCTGTCAACATCAGAGAACCTCAACTGCGCTGGCATTCTGTGGCGAAATGTATGTGTGCTGTTGTCCATATAAAAACTTTTCTATCAGCTCGTCTTGTCAATGCAAAATTACTCCGTAGGCTTTTATCTACAACAAAAAACGTTTCAGTAAAAAACCGAAACGTAATATTAGGCTACCCAACCGTAAGCGTTTTGCACACACTTATTGGGGTGTGTGCATACCATCAATCCAGTTATGCACATTACGTTTATTGTCACGACTGATAACGATGACAGGATTCTTCACTCCCTCCTTGAGTATGAGACGTTCCTTGCCGTTTATGTCGCGCTCGAAGCCCGCCACCTCCGTCACCGGCACTATGTATTTTCTGTTTACACGCATAAAGGCATGAGGATCAAGCTGTTCTGCTATCTCCGTGATGGTCATGTCAACGACAAATGAGTTGCCGTCGTGCATTACTATGTACGTACTCTTTTTTTCCGATACGAAGTAATGTACCTGTGCCACGTCGATCACCTTCTCGCCTCTGAATGTGTTGACGAAGAAGCGCTCGCGAAAACGTGCTTTCTGAAAATTGCTGAGCAGTTTTGCCAGTCGCAGTTCGCGTCGCAGTTCTTCTATCTTTTGGTTCTGCAGTTCTATCTTATGTAGTGCTTCCTCGAGAGTCATTTATTAAATTGCGATTACTCCTTCCTCCACTTGTTTTTCTTTGTTGCCCTGTGTGGTGTAGCTTCTATCGGTGATATGGCGCCGTCACTGCCTGCTGATGATTGTGGCGTCTTTACTGCCGACACTACTTTGGTGCCTGTTGCCAAAGCCCTTCGGTACTGTTCGTGGCGCTGCATTATCTGGTCAACGTACGATGCTGTTTCCGTTCCCCTCATGTATCCGCTTTTCACCACGGGGTCGTTATAATAACGCGGTTCTTGGAGCAATAGTATGTATCGTCTTACGTCAGCCCATCTCTGTGCCACACCCCCGTATTTCCCTGCCAGTGCCATAGCGTCGCGCACATGGTTGGTACCTCCATTATATGCTGCTAGGGCGAAGTGCAAGCGTTCCTTAGGGTTGTTGATGTCCTGAAATGCCATCTGCAGTTCCCTCATATACCGTGCTGCAGCAGCTATATTGGGTTCGGGTTGAAACAGTTGCTCACGTGGCAGTCCAAGATGGTCTGCTGTAGCAGGCATTATCTGCATCAGTCCGCACGCTCCTGCCCACGAGTGTGCCTTAGTGTCAAAGCACGACTCCTGATAGCATTGTGAGGCGAGAAGTACCCAGTCAACGAGTGCCATTGGGGCATATTTGCGGAAATATGCATCATACTGTGATATCTGTCCCTTGCCTGCCGAAAGCATCACAGGAAAAACGCGTCGCGTTACGCTCGCCACGCTGAGCTGGTACTGTTGGCGCTGCTTCACCTCTGCGAGCATCTTGGGGTTGTACCATGAGCGTATCTTGTCTGCCAGTTCTCCGGACTTCTCGTTAACTACCCAGTTGTTGGCCACTACAGTAAAGCCTTTCTGATACTTCTTGCTCATCGGTACGGCTATCACATCGCCCTCGTCGGCACTGAGTCTCTGTATCATGTCGGCGGTGTCTTTACACACATCTATGCGCACACTCTTTCCGAGGTGCTCAGCAAGCTGTTCGCACAGCATGTAGTTGGTACCCATATCACGGCCGTGATACTCATAGTACGTCTCGGGACCGTATATGGTGAGCATGATGAGTTCGTCGCTCTCGCCGCTCTCATCGCCCCACGGAGCCTCGTATGCCTCCTTTTTTACATGCGAGGTACAGGCACACAACGTAAGGAGTATTACCAGTATTTCACTTGTTAATCTCACTGAATTCCTTTCCCATATTGAGGTTCAGGTATGCATCGTAGAGTATTGGTTTCCACCGTTTTGAGTCATCAGGACGCATCTTACGATACTGCTCCATATATGGCAGCAACAGTAGGAAACTCTTCTGCGCATCCTTCAAACGCTGGCGATAGGGTTTATTGAGTTTCTTGAGTGCCTTATTCGCACGTTGATAGTATATGTAGCCTATGTTGTAGTAAGGTAGTTCGAGCGACTGGTCAGCCTCTATGGCTTTTTTGCCCCATGCTATTGACTCGTCATAGCGCTTCATGTTCATCAGCACGATATGCTTGCCCTGCCTAAACTCTGCATTGACGGAGTCGCAGCTGAGGGCTGTATCACACACGGCAAGCGCCTTGTCATACTGTCTGTTTGAGCACATGAGATCTACGAGGTGTGAAAACAGGTAGTGTGATGTCTTGTGGCTATTGAATCCCTCTGTGAGGTACTTGCGTGCATTGAGTGTGTCGCCATGATTCATTGACATCTCCGACAGTATCTCGTATGCCTCCTCGCCATGTCTGGACTTTACCGCCTTGTCAGCATATTTGAGTGCCATGGGCATACTGTTAAGGTGTCGTGCTGTGACGAGCGACAGGAATGCCACCCTGCGTGTCACTCCGTCATCCTCCTGTAGATCCGAGTCGGCGAATAGCGACTTTCTGGGGCACTCCAGGTATATGTCGAAACACTCCCATGCCTCTTTCCATGCCTTCTTGCGCAGGAAGAATACACCTCCCATGAATATATTGGTGCGATAGGGCAACAGGTATGCGGCATTGCGCTTACGCACGGATGAGTCAAGGGTGTCGAGTCGCTCATAGGCCACAAACATCCTCCTGCCGGTCCTCACGAGGCACACGGTGTCTGTCTGCTGTTTGAGATACATCTTCTCGTTTCCCACCTCATATGCCTTCTTCAGCACGTCGCAGAGCAGGCGCTGCAGGCTCACCTCCTCATGGCTGAAAAGCGTATCGGCAAGGTATTTACGTACTGTGGTCTCGCTCTTCTCAAGGTTTTTGCCCGATTTGAGCGTACCTCTCACAGTTGCCACATCATTCTTAAATTGCGTCAGCTGCTTCCTGGTGGGAGCAGCCAACGCAATTATGGGGATTAATATCAATATGAATACGAATAATCTCTTCAATACCTTATAATCTGTAGTCTTTAATCTGTAATCTAAATTTACAACTCATCAATAGTGCTGAGGATATACTTTGTCTTGAAGTTAGCCTCGTCTGGGTCAGCAGCTTGAACCTCCAGGAAGATAGCCTTAGCCTTCTCAAGGAGTTCCTTGTAAGGCTGATTGTTATTCTTGAGTTCTACAGCCTTGTTGCGGTAGCATGTAGCGAGGTTAAACTTTACTGCCATGAAGTCTGGCTGTGCCTCCAGCACCTTAGAGTAAGCTTCGATAGCCTTGTCGAACTCACCTGCTTCCTGAGCATTCTGTGCCACATAGGCATTTGCCATTGGATCGTTTGGGTTCTCCTTGAGACGCTTTGCAAGTTCCTTTTCAGCCTCTTCCTTCTTTCCTGCCTCATTGAGCACGGCGATGTATCTGCCAAATGCTATCTCATTGTCAGGATAAGCCTTATATACCTGCTTAACCTTCTTGATGAGGTAGTCGCTGTCAACGTCACCAGCATCCTTGCGAGCTTGGAAGGCATTGAGCTGCAGCTTTATAGCGTCTTCCTTTATCTCAGCATCACCTGACTCAAGAGCGAGCAGTGCATACTTGTCAGCTTTCTTGTAGTCCTTGTTGAAATAAGCGGCAAGGGCGGCGTAGTAGCTCACCTGACCGTAGTTGTTCTCTGTCTTAACAACCTCTGTGTCAGAGAAGAGGTCATTAGAGTGAGACTCAGCAAACATGCCAAACCACTTCTGTGCATTGGCGTAGTCCTTGCTATTGTAAGCCCAAAGACCACCGTTGATGAGGTCGTTACGTATAGGAAGGATGCGTGATACATTGCTCTTCTTGTACTTAGGTTTTACCTGTCCCTTCTCGTTTGGCTCGTTGTCAGCCTCGTTACAGAGCATAGCGTACTTCACTGCTTCATAAGCAGCCTTGTACTGCTTAGTCTGACGGCTTACCTTCTCCTCATCAGTCTTAGCTGTGAGAGCCTTGCCCTGCTCCTTTGAATTGTCAGCGATAGCCATACCCACGATGTGGTTGTAAGCCTTAGCGCGCTCCTCACCAGTCATGGTAGCTTCCTGCTCCTTCATAATGTTTGTAGCCTCGCTTTTCTTCTCTGCCTTAAGAACCTGCTTGAGGGCGTCAGGATTTTGTGCGAATGATGCGGTAGCAACCATTGCTGCCATCATCGAAAGAATAATCTTTTTCATTGTTAACAAATTGTCATTAGTTAGTATTTTCTTCCTTTTTAATTATTCGTTATTACTTTCTGAGCTTTGCTCGGGCTCCGAGCCATACTCAGAGTCCTCCTCATGAGGCACTACGCAGACGGAGGCGATGGTCTCGTTGCGCTTCTTGAGGTCGATGAGTTTCACACCCTGGGTGTTGCGACCCTTCTCGTCACCTGCATCGGCTATGGCGAAGCGGATAGCTATACCACTCTTATTGATAATCATGAGGTCCTCATCACCCTTCACACACTTCACAGCAATTACCTTGCCAGTCTTCTCGGTGATGTTGAGCGTTGTCACACCCTTAGAGCCACGCTTTGTGAGGCGATAGCCGCCATCTTCCACCTTCATATAGGTGGTGCCGTCCTCACGTGTCATCTCAGTGAGCACACCTATCTTAGAACGCTTACCGTAACCCTTTTCGGAGATTACCATGAGCGACTGCTCTGGGTCGTAAGCCACAACCATCTCGATTACAGCGTCGTCCTCGCCATTAAGCTCCATACCGCGAACACCTGTTGCTATACGGCTCATCACGCGGATATCTGTCTCGTTGAAGCGTACAGCCTTACCATTGCGTGAGGCAAGGATGAGCTCATCATGACCGTTGGTCAGCATTACGTTTACTACCTCGTCGCCCTCAGCTATGTTGATGGCACGCACACCCTTACCGCGTGGACGGGAGTAGTCGAAGAGGGAGGTACGCTTCACAGTACCGTTCTTTGTTGCAAATACCACATAGTGTGACTTGAGGAACTCCTCATCGGTAAACTTGTGACTCTGGATGCCGAGGAAGGCATTGACGCTGTCGCCTGTCTCCAACTGCAGCATATTCTGTATAGCTCTGCCCTTTGAGTCCTTTGCACCCTCAGGTATCTCGAAGCAGCGCTGCCAATATACCCTACCCTGCTTGGTGAAGAAGAGTATCATATCATGGGCATCAGCTGCATAAACATATTCTGTGAAGTCCTGCTCACGTGTACGAGCGCCACGCACTCCTACACCGCCACGTCCCTGTGCACGGAAGTCTGCTTGCAGAGTACGCTTGATGTAGCCCAGGTGTGACATAGTGATAACTACTGGATCGTTGGCATAGAACTGCTCTGGATTGAACTCAGCGTTGGAGAGTTTTATCTCGGTACGGCGCTCATCGCCATACTTTTCCTTCACCTCCTGCAACTCGTCCTTCATTACCTTCTTGCACAACTCTGGATCATCAAGTATCTGCTGCAAGTAAGCGATGAGTTTCTCAAGATCTGCGTATTCATTGCGCAGTTCGTCAACACGCAGGTTGGTCAACTGACCAAGACGCATATCCACGATAGCCTTTGACTGCAGTTCGTCTATTTCGAAACGAACCTCCAATGCACGCTGTGCATCGCTCGGAGTCTTTGAGGCACGTATAATCTTCACTACCTCGTCAATATTGTCAACGGCTATAATCAAACCCTCGAGGATGTGGGCACGAGCCTCCGCTTTAGCCTTCTCAAACTTGGTACGACGAATGGTCACGTCATGACGGTGCTCCACGAAGTACTTCACGCACTCCTTTAGTGAGAGCAGACGTGGGCGACCCTTTACGAGTGCGATGCAGTTTACAGAGAACGAACTCTGCAGTGCTGTCATCTTGAAGAGTTTGTTGAGGATAACGTTGGCATTTGCATCTCTCTTCACGTCAACCACGATACGCATACCCTGACGGCCTGTCTCATCGTTCACGTTGGATATGCCCTCCAACTTGCCCTCCTTCACGAGGTCAGCAATGTTCTCAATGAGCTGAGCCTTGTTCACGCCGTATGGTATCTCAGTCACCACGATGCGGTCGTGACTCTCCTCAGACTCTATCTCTGCCTTGGCACGCATGACGATACGTCCCCTGCCAGTCTCGTAGGCATCCTTCACGCCTTGAATACCATATATATACGCACCCGTAGGGAAGTCCGGAGCCTTAATGTACTCCATCAGTCCGTCAGTATCTATCTCAGGATTGTCTATGTAAGCACAGCAACCGTCGATCACCTCGCCCAAATTGTGGGTAGGAATGTTTGTTGCCATACCAACTGCAATACCGTTACCACCGTTCACAAGGAGGTTAGGTATGCGTGTAGGCATCACGGTAGGCTCCTGCAGAGAGTCGTCGAAGTTGTTCATCATATCGACGGTGTCCTTCTCGAGGTCGTCCATGATGTGCTCACCCATCTTGCTCAGACGGCACTCGGTGTAACGCATGGCAGCTGCTGAGTCGCCATCGACACTACCGAAGTTACCCTGACCGTCAACGAGGGTGTAGCGCATGTTCCAGTCCTGTGCCAAACGAACAAGGGCACCATACACTGATGAGTCGCCATGAGGGTGATACTTACCGAGCACCTCACCTACCACGCGGGCACACTTCTTATATGGCTGGTTCGAGGTATTGCCAATGCCGAGCATACCATAGAGTATGCGGCGATGCACCGGTTTGAAGCCATCGCGCACATCAGGCAGTGCACGTGCCACTATCACTGACATTGAGTAGTCGATGTAGCTTGACTTCATCTCGTCCTCAATGTTAATCTTCTTGATTCTGTCGAAATCGTAAGTTTGCGTTTCTTCCACGATCTTTAATTATGAATTTTGTATTGTAAATTTTGAATTATTTCTCGTTTTTGCCACTTTTTAGCCCCGCTGTCGCATTTTGAGCTATTTTTATCGGGTACAAAGATACTAAAAAAGTTGGATTGCAAAAACAAAAAAAAGACAAAAAAAACGCACAGTGGAGAGTTTTTAACTTTATTTATTTATTTCAAAGACAGAGTTGTGTTTAGCCCTCTGCTCTCCAAAAGTGTTTACTCATGATGATAGGGTTCACCCTTGATGATGGTACAGGCCCTATAGATTTGCTCTGTGAAGATCAATCTAACCATCTGATGGGAGAAGGTCATCCTCGAAAGACTCACCTGCTCATTCGCTCTTTGATATACTGCATGAGAAAACCCGTAGGGTCCCCCGATGCAAAATACCAGCCTACGCACCGTCTGCTGTCGTCGCTCCATCCATTGCGCAAATTCTACTGAGGTACGCTCCTGGCCATGCTCATCGAGCAGCACGAGGTGGTCGGAAGGTTGTAACTGACGGAGTATCTGCTCACCCTCACGCTCCTTTTGTTGTTCTTCCGAAAGTGACTTGGTGTTTTTCAGTTCAGGTATGACCGTAACGGAAAACGGCAGGTAGTGACCTATCCTACCAATGTAGTCGTCAATACCTGCCTGTAGATGTTTATCGGTTGTCTTACCTATGAGAATCAGTTCTGTCTTCACTGCAAGAATGATATCAGCACGCCAGCTGCTACTGCCGAACCTATCACACCAGAGATGTTTGATGCCATGCAGTAGTTCAGCACGTGGTTCTTTGGATCATACTTGGTAGCTATCTCGTTTGCCACACGTGATGCCATAGGCACTGCTGACAGTCCTGTAGCGCCCACGAGTGGGTTGACCTTCTTCTTGACAAAGAGGTTGTATATCTTTACCATACAGATACCTGCTGATATAGACAGTGCGAAGGCAAGGAATCCGCCTATCACGATGCCTATAGTCTGCAGGTTGAGGAATGCCTCAGCTGTCATAGTAGCTCCTACGGAGAGTCCGAGGAATATGGTAGCTGTATTCATGATGGCGTTTGATGCTGTGTCAAAGAGACGGCTGGTCATCGAACCGAGTTCCTTCAGCAGGTTACCAAACATGAGCATACCCACGAGGCTCACCGCTGTGGGCACGAGGAGCGCCACGATGATGGTCACTGTGATTGGGAATAATATCTTCAGCACCCTAAGGTTCTTTATCTCAGTCTTGTTGGGATAGAGCTTATCCTGCTGCTTCATGTTGATCATGAGTTCCTTCTTGCTACACAGGAGTTTCACCACGAGCGGTATGATGACAGGCACCAGTGCCATATAGCTATAAGCTGCAATGGCGATAGGGCCAAGCAGTTCAGGTGCCAGCTTGATGGTGGTGAATATGGCAGTAGGGCCGTCAGCACCGCCTATGATACCAAGTGATGCTGCCTGCTGTGGTGTGAAACCCATAGCGAGTGAGCATAGCAGTACGGCAAAGATACCAAACTGTGCTCCTGCACCGAAGATGGACAGGCGCAGGTTGCGCAGCATAGGTCCGAAGTCTGTCAGCGCTCCGACACCCATAAATATAATAGGTGGTATGAAACCCGTCTTGATACACATATAGTAGATGAAGTTCATCAGTCCCAACTCATGTGCTATCTTATGCAGGGGCATATCCCAGATGATCTCCTGCGAGCCGTCAGGCAGAGTGACATAACCGTCTGACGTAGCCTGTGCCACACCCATGCCGCCACCAGGGAAGTTTGCCAACAGCACGCCCATACCGATGGGCACCAGCAGGAGTGGCTCATACTTCTTTACTATACCGAGGTACAGCAGTATGCATGCTATTACTATCATGATGAGGAATGACCAGTCGCCACCTGTCTGAGCGAAGGCTGTCATATCCCATATTTTTTGTAGTATTTCCACGTGAAAAGTTTAAAGTTGAAAGTTGAAAGTTGAAAGTTTTTAATCAAAGCCCCTCCTTGGGAGGGGTTGGGGAGGTTTACGCTATCGTCATCAGCACATCGTCCTCCTCCACAGAATCACCTGAAGTAAAGGCGATGGATGTGATGGTGCCAGTCTTCTCAGCCTTGATGCGGTTGAATACCTTCATAGCCTCGATGTAGCATATCACCTCACCCTCCTCTACGTGGTCGCCCACCTTCTTAGGAGTTTCGGATGATGACTGCACGAGGTATGCCTTGCCCTCCAGCGGAGCGAGTATCTCTATGCCCTCGCCCTTCTGTGGCTCTGGTGCAGGTATTATCTGCGTAGCCTCTGGTGCAGATGGTATTGACGATGCTGGAGCTGTGCCGTCGTATGAAATGTTCACGAGGTAGTTCTTGCCGTTCACGTTGACTGTAACCTGGTTAGGCAACTGTTTCTTCACGTTGCCACTGCCATGGTGAGCCTGCACCTGTGACTTCTTCTCCTTGCGTTCCGCAAGGTCTTTCTCGAATGCAGCCTTAGCAGCACCGCTCTTGTAAGCCTCGTACTGCTGTG
This sequence comes from Prevotella sp., assembly GCA_017642485.1. GTDB lineage: Bacteria > Bacteroidota > Bacteroidia > Bacteroidales > Bacteroidaceae > Prevotella. The sequence continues at coordinate 21,632 of JAGCPC010000146.1, forward strand.
GGTGCATGGCATACTCGAAGAGTTCTTCATCGTCCTCACCGAGTTCCCATCCTGCCTGTGCCATCTTGAGGCGATATGTCTCGAGGTCGTCAGGATAGTTGTCCTGTGGGTCGGTGTCAAGGAACTTACGTCCCTCTGCCTTTGCCATTTCCTTGAATAATGGGTCCACCTCGCCAGGCAGTTTGCCACTCTTGCCTAGTATCATGTCCCATATATTCTCAGCTATCATAGACCAGCGCTCCTTGCCCTTCTCCATTTGGATGACGTTCATCAGAGCGAGGTTCTTCACATACTGTGAGAATGGGGTTACGAGGCATGGATAGCCCACCTTAGGCCATACGTAAGCCACCTCGTCGAAGAGCTTGATGAGCAGTTCGTCGGTAGTCAACTCTGGCTGGTTGTTCTTCACCTTCCACTTATTGAGTGAACGAAGATTGTCTTCGAGGTCTGTCATTAGCGAACCCATCATACCGCCTGGCAGTCCTGGCTTGATGAGCAGTGAGTTGTTGAGGTGGTTGAGTTTTGGTATGTAGAATCCGAGGAAGTCGTCCATCATCTCCCTTATCTGGGTGCGCACCTCCATGTAGGCAGCCATATTGATGTCCTTCACCTTGAAACCGGCATCCTTCAACATCTCTTGTACGGCGATGATGTCAGCATGGCCTGTGCCCCATGAGAGTGGTGATATGCCTGTATCGATATAGTCACATCCGCCACGAGCCACCTCGAGGATTGATGCCATGTTAAAGCCAGGACCAGCATGAGAGTGGTACTGTATCACGATGTCCTTCTTATATGCCTTGATGCCTGCTACTATCTTGCCCAATGACTCTGGACGGCCTATGCCTGCCATATCCTTCAAACAGATTTCGTCAGCGCCAGCATCGATGAATGTCTTTGCAAGGTTTACGTAGTACTCCACAGTGTGGATGGGTGACTGGGTGATACACAGGGCAGCCTGTGCTATCATGCCTGCCTCCTTGGCGTACTTGATAGATGGTATCACGTTACGTGGGTCGTTGAGTCCGCAGAATATACGTGTGATGTCAGTACCCTGTGCCTTCTTCACCTTGTAGAAGAGCTGGCGCAGATCCTTAGGACATGGACTCATACGCAGAGCGTTCAAGGCACGGTCGAGCATGTGGGTCTGTATGCCTGCCTCGTGAAAGGGCTTTGTCCATTCACGCACCGCCTTGTTGGGGTTTTCGCCGTAGAGCAAGTTAACCTGCTCGAAACCTCCACCATTAGTTTCTACTCGGTCGAAGCACCCCATCTTGATGATAGCTGGTGCTACCTTTACCAATTGGTCCACACGGGGCTGGTACTTGCCAGCACTCTGCCACATATCTCTGAAGACCAGACTGAATTTAATCTCTTTTGCCATTTATCTTGAATTTTAACTTTCTAACACTTAAACTCTTGAACCTTCAAACCTTCGAACTTTTAAACCTTCGAACTTTTGAAAGCTTACACTGCCTTGACCTCGGCGACAGTACCCTTACCCTCAGTAATCTTTGCCACCGTGAGGCGTATAGCCTCCATCACATCAGGTGCTATGGCGCCCACTGCCTTGACAGGTTTTACAGCGCTCTTTGCCTCTTCATCGGGGGCTACTCTGTTTACGATACGGATAAGTTGATTACTGAGAAAAATGATGATAAGCAGCACAGCAAAAACCGTTACCATTCCTACTATCATCAGTGTTATACCAATATTCATAAATATACAATCTTTTTTTTGAATAAATACAAATTTGCGCAAAGGTAAGAAAAAAAATCCATTAATGCAAAAATAAATAACTTTTTTTTTGTACCTTTGCCCTGAAATGAAGAAAATGATAACGGTACTGGGGCCTACGGCAAGTGGCAAGACGATGATTGCCACCAGATTGGCAGCACGCCTCGGCGGCGAGATAATATCAGCCGATTCACGGCAGGTGTACAGGCGTATGGACATAGGTACCGGCAAGGATCTCTCCGACTATCATGTGGACGGAAAGGACATACCTTACCACCTCATAGACATCGTGGAACCTGGTACGAAGTACAACCTCTTTCAGTATCAGGAGGACTTCCTCAAGGCATATGATGACATACAGAGCCGAGGGGCTTGGCCCATACTGTGTGGTGGCACAGGACTATACATAGAGTCTGTGCTGAAGGGTTACAACCTGTCACCCGTACCACAAAATCCCGAGTTGCGTGAGCGCCTGAAGGACAAGCCGTTAGACGAACTCACCTCGATGCTTACCTTGCTGAAACAGCAGACAGGCTCGACGATGCACAATAAAACGGATGTTGACTCTGTACAACGTGCCATTCGTGCCATAGAGATAGAGCAGTACAACATCGACCACCCCACCCCCTTGCGTGAGGCTCCGCCAATAGACTCACTGGTGATAGGGGTCAACATAGATCGCGAACTGCGTCGCGAGAAGATCACCAAGAGGCTGCACGCACGACTCGACGAGGGCATGGTGGACGAGGTGCGAGGACTGCTCAAGGAGGGCATACCTCCTGAGAACCTTATATATTACGGACTGGAGTATAAGTTCCTCACCCAGTACATCATCGGCCAATTCACCTACGACGACATGGTGCGACAACTCGAAATCGCCATCCATCAGTTTGCCAAACGACAGATGACCTGGTTCCGAGGCATGGAGCGAAGAGGCATACACATCAATTGGATAACACGCCCCCATGACGACAACGAACTCCAACAGACTGTGGAGAAGATTTTACAATTGATAATTGATTGACAATTTAACTCTTGAACTTTTAAACTATTGAACCCTTGAACTTTTAACCCCTTGAAAACGACCTGTATAATATATTGTCCCAATCGCAGACCATTCACCAGCGTAAAGAAGCGTTGGAAGAAAATAGCACTGTTGCTCGACAAGTACCACATAGACTATGACATGGTGCAGAGCGAGGACCAACAGAGCGTGGAGCGACTGGTGACGATGATGATCAATAACGGCTACAAGGATATCATCATCGCTGGTGGCGACTCAGCTCTCAACGATGCAGCAAACTGCCTCATGGCTGTCGAGAAGTCCTTACGAGATCAGATAAACATCGGCATAATACCCAACGGCGTGATGAACGACTTCGCACGCTTCTGGGGACTGTCCTTTCAAGACACCGAGGAAAGCATCAAGGCATTAGCAGCCCACAGGGTGCGACGTATCGATGTGGGGTGCATACGCTACTCTGACAAGAGGGGCGAGAAGAAAAGCCGATACTTCCTCAACAGCGTCAACATCGGACTCCTCGCTGGCATACAGAAACGGCGAATGCAGGTGAGACGACGCTTCTGGTCAAGAAAACTCTCCTTCGCACTCTCATTCATACTGATACTCTTCGAAAAGGTTTTCTACCGTATGACATACACCATAAACTATGTCACCGAAAACCACCGAGTAGTCACCATGTGCGTAGGCAATGCACTGGGCTATGGACAGACTCCCAATGCCGTACCTTACAATGGACAACTCGACATCACGATAGTGCGACACTCGGCACTCCACCACATCGTGGAAGCCATATACCTCTTCCTACGAGGCGAGATACTCAACCATAAGCGCATACGACCATACCGAGCACGCTCCATCGAGATAGAGGCACCACAAAACTGTCCTATAAGCATCGACGGACACCCCTCAGAGTCACCCGTCGGCAAATATACCATCGACGTGATGCAGGAAGAAATAAACTTCATCATCGAAGCACTCTAAACTATCAACTGTGAACTGTAAACCGTGAACTGTATAGAGCTCCTTTCACCAGCCAAAAACCTCGAATGCGGTATCAGCGCCATAGACCATGGTGCCGATGCTGTGTATATTGGTGCAAGCAAGTACGGAGCACGAGCAGCAGCAGGCAATAGCATCGACGACATCGACACCCTGTGCCAATATGCTCATCAGTTTGGCGCTAAGGTGTACGTCACCGTCAATACCATCATATACGATGACGAGATGGCCGACACCATACATTTGGTGAAACAGTTGGACGACATACATGTCGATGCCATACTCATACAGGACATGGGACTGCTCCAAAAGCTCAGGGCAACAGAGAACCTGCGTCTTGCCATCCATGCCTCCACGCAGACCGACAACCGTACCATCGATAAGGTGAAGTGGCTCTGGTCTATGGGGGTAAAGAGGGTGGTTCTGGCACGCGAACTGTCCATCAGCGAGATAGAGGCCATCCACGAGACGGTGCCCGATGTCGAACTCGAGGTCTTTGTGCATGGTGCACTATGCGTCAGTTACAGCGGACAGTGCTACGCCTCATGGCACTGCTTCGGCAGGAGCGCCAATCGTGGCGAGTGTGCACAGTTCTGTCGCATGCCCTTCGACCTCAAGGATGCTGACGGCAATATCATCGAGCATCAGCGCTACCTGCTCTCACTCAAGGACATGGCACAGCTCGACAACCTCGGACGACTGGCCGATGCTGGCGCCGTATCATTCAAGATAGAGGGCCGACTGAAGGATGCCGACTACGTAAAAAATGTCACAGCAGCATACAGCGAGCGACTCAACCTACTGTGCCGCGAGCACCCCGACAAGTACCAGCGTGCCTCCATGGGCAAGTGTACCTACACCTTCTCACCTGATATCAAAAAGTCATTCAATCGCGGCTTCACATCATACTTCGCCAATGGCCGACGACAGGGTATGGCAAACATTCTCTCACCAAAGTCTATGGGCGAGGAGGTAGGATATGTCAAGGAGATAAAAAGAGACTCCATCGTCGTAGCCACTACCACACCCTTCAGCAATGGTGACGGACTATGCTACTACAACCCCAATGGCGAACTCGAGGGACTTCGCATCAATCGTGCTGAGGGCAACCACCTCTTCCCCCTCCACATGCCTGCCGACCTCAAGGCTGGCACCACGCTGTATCGCAACCACGACCAAGCATTCGACACCCTGCTCAGCAAACCATCATCTGTGCGCAAAGTCGATGTCCGCATGACACTCTTCGTGAACCATGACAGCCTCACGCTCACCATCACCGATGAGCACGGAGGCACGCGATCAGCCTCTGTGCCATACTCCTATCAACAGGCACAGCGACCACAGGAGGATAACATCAGTCGCCAACTCACCAAACTCGGCAACACCCCCTACTCCTGCGCACACCTACACATAGAGTATGCCGAGGATGCCCCACACCCCTTCATACCCAATAGCACCCTCACCGAACTCCGACGCAACGCCATAAGTGCTCCGATTACTCGGACTACTCAGAGCAGTCCGAGCACTCCAAGTAATCTCTCCCCTCTCTGTCAGAGAGGGGTTATTGGGGGTGAGTCGTCATACCTCTACAATGCCGCCAACGAATGGGCCAAGCAGTTCTACAGAGAGCAGGGCATCGAGGCTACTGCTATGGAGACAGACGGAGAAGGCTGTCTGCTCATGCAGTGCCGATACTGCCTGCGCCACGAGATGGGCTACTGCTCCAAATACACCAGAGAGATGCCCTGGCGTGAACCCCTCTCTCTCGCCCTCAGCGATGGTAGGGAGTTTACACTACGATTTAACTGTGCAAAATGCCAAATGGAAGTGTGGAAGATTGAAAAATAAAGATAGAATTTTGAAGAAACTCCTATACATATTATATATAATAGCTACGATAGCTACACTGACAGCATGCTATCAGGAGCGACCCGCTGGCAGCGAACAAGATGCTGGCGAGCCCACTGACAGTATGACAGCAACTACCGACAGCATGCCTACCGACTCCCTGCGCCACTATGGTGTGGGTTACAACTTCGTAGTGCGCCACGACTCGCTCACCCTCATAGCCCAGCAGCCAGAGGAGCATGTGAGCCAACTGGAGACTGACTCATTCGCCATACCTCATGATAAGCACCTGGCAGTCATGGACATACACACCGTGCCACAGGATAGCATTGACTCCGTATGGGTACAGCTCATCAGCGAGGACGGTATATCAGGATGGATACACGAGAGCACACTCCTGCAAGGCGTGGTGCCCACCGATCCCATATCGCAGTTTATCATGTTCTTTAGCGACAGCCACCTCCTCATAGCACTTGGCATCGTGACGCTCCTCATCGGAGTATATGCACTGCGCACAGCCCGACGTCGTGACGTGCCCATAGTACATTTTCGCGATATACCATCATTCTATCCCACCCTGCTATGTATCATCGTGGCATGCTCAGCCACCTTCTATGCCTCGCTGCAGATGTTTGGAGCCGACCAGTGGCAGCATTTCTACTACCACCCCTCACTCAATCCTTTCAGTCTGCCACCAATCATCGCCATCTTCATAGCATCGGTATGGGCCATGCTCGTCATAGGCATCGCCACGGTGGAGGATGTACGTCATCATCTGCGCTTTGAGGATGCCGTAATATACCTCGCCGGACTCTGTGGTGTATGCGCCGTGCTATATATCATCTTCTCCATCAGCACCCTGTACTACATAGGATACCTACTGCTCATCGCCTATATATGGTTTGCCATCAAGAAATACAAGCCCTTCCACACCAACCACTATCTCTGCGGAGCCTGTGGCAAACGCATGTACCACCAAGGTAAGTGCCCACACTGCGGAGCGATAAACGAATAACCATAACCTTAACCTCAACCATAACCTTAACCATAACTTTAACGATAATAATGGTAAAAAAAATACTCTACATATTACTCCTGCCACTATTCCTCGTCACATGTAGCAATGACGACAACGACGGCGGTGGAGACATACCATCTGTTACCCGCCGAACTATAATTATCTATTTTGCTGCCGACAACAATCTCTCAACTGAGTCCGTGGATAAAGCGGCCCAAAAAGACTTAGAAGAAATAGTGAAAGGATCCAAGAACCTTCCATCAGACTGCAAGCTTGTGGTGTTTATGGATACACAATATGATAAGCCATACATTGCTGAGGTAAGTAAAGGTAAGAGTACGACAATAAGAAAATACACCACAGAGACCTCCACAGCTTCTGGTGAAGACATAAGAGAGGCACTTCAATACATAGTTGATGCTTACCCTGCCCAGTCTTATGGTCTGGTACTCTGGGGACATGGCACAGGTTCTATCATTTCAAACAATGTTGTACAAAACAGTATATCGCTTACTTATGCCGAAGATGATCAACTGAATAGTTCTAATGCATATGGAGTAGATGTAACAAATGGTAGCAAGTGGATCAACACACCAACACTTGCAACTACTTTGAGCAAAGTAAAGGATTCCGATGGTAACAGCATATACTTAGATTATATATTTTTCGATGCCTGCCTTATGATGTCGGCGGAGAATGCCTACGAGCTAAGATATAATGCCAGATATATCATAGGTGCAACGTGTGAGACACCATCATACGGCGCACCCTATGTTAAATTTACTCCTATACTTGGCGGCAACCTTGAGGATATTCCCAAGAAAACTATTGATGCCTATATCGATGGCAACGACTGGTCGTACAAGTTTGATGGCGTATGCCTTTCTGCTGTTGACACAAAGCAGATTGGCAATCTGCTGACGGCAACCAACCTCGCACTCGAAACACTCAAGACTGGTGAAACTGTAGAATTGTCAGTAGTACCCAAAGAGAGCACCTGTACCCCAGCTGCTACGTCATGCATATACTATTACAAAGTAGATAAAGATTTTTATCCAAGCGAAAATGACTATGCCATGCATATCTTATATGATATCAACGATGTCATGAAAGCCAATCTTAGTAATGAGAGGTATAAAGAGTGGTATAGGGTATTTGATGAGGCTGTAGTATATGCACGATGCCCACGAGACATTAGGACAAGTCAAAAGCACGATTGGATAGGCACATATTATGGTTCCCCTCTGGGGTATAACGATTTTTATAGTTTCTATATACCGAGCACAACCTACAAATGTCTGTCATTCCTTGTACCTCTTTCATTATATAAAGATACGAGGCCATGCATCAACACCCGCATGTACGACTACGAGTGGTGTCGTGAAGTAGGATGGAAAGAACTCGGTTGGTAATTGTCTATTGTCAACTGCCAATTGCCAAAATGTCAGTCATGACACTCTTGGCACATTATTCGTAGAATAGTGCCACAAAATTTCATTATTTCATACGATTAGTATTCACACTTTAACAAATCAAAACATCAATACAATGAACATTCAACCACTTGCAGACCGCGTGCTTATCAAGCCAGCAGCGGCAGAAGAGAAGATTGGCGGCATCATCATTCCTGATACCGCAAAGGAAAAACCCCTCAAGGGCGAAATCATCGCCACAGGCAACGGAACAAAGGACGAGGAGATGATCCTCAAAGTAGGCGACACAGTGCTCTACGGCAAATATGCCGGACAGGAACTCGAGTACGACGGCGAGAAGTACATGGTGATGCGCCAGTCTGACGTCATCGCTATAATTAAGTAAAAGACCCTCTAAATCTCCCTTAGAGGGAGACTTCGTTAAGGTTAACGTTAAGGTTAATTTTTTATCAAAAAAAACAAAAGACAAAATGGCAAAAGAAATCAAATTCAATACCGATGCCCGCGAGTCACTCAAGAAGGGCGTTGACCAGCTTGCTGACGCAGTTAAAGTAACACTTGGCCCTAAGGGACGCAACGTAGTGATAGAAAAGAAGTTCGGCGCACCACAAATCACCAAGGACGGTGTCACAGTAGCCAAAGAAATCGAACTCGAAGACAAGTTTGAAAATACTGGTGCTCAGCTCGTTAAGAGCGTAGCATCCAAAACTGGCGACGATGCTGGCGATGGCACCACCACTGCTACCATCCTCACTCAGGCCATCGTCAACGAGGGTCTCAAGAACGTCACAGCAGGTGCAAACCCTATGGACCTCAAGCGAGGCATCGACAAGGCAGTCAACGCTGTTGTTGACTATATCAAGGCCAACGCTGAGCTCGTAGGCGACAACTACGATAAAATTGAACAGGTTGCTACTGTTTCAGCTAACAATGACCCCGAGATTGGTAAACTGCTCGCCGACGCTCTGCGCAAGGTAAGCAAGGACGGCGTCATCACCATCGAGGAGAGCAAGTCACGCGATACCTCCATCGGCATCGTCGAGGGTATGCAGTTTGACCGCGGATACCTCTCAGGCTATTTCGTTACCGACGCCGAGAAGCTCGAGTGCGTCATGGAAAACCCATACATCCTCATCTACGACAAGAAGATAAGCAACCTCAAGGAACTCCTCCCAGTGCTCCAGCCAGCAGCAGAGAGCGGACGCGGTCTGCTCATCATCGCCGAGGACGTTGACTCCGAGGCACTCACCACCCTCGTAGTAAACCGTCTGCGTGGCGGCCTCAAGATATGCGCTGTCAAGGCACCAGGCTTCGGCGACCGTCGTAAGGCCATGCTCGAGGACATCGCCATCCTCACCGGTGGCACAGTGATATCCGAGGAGAAAGGTCTCAAGCTCGAGCAGGCAACACTTGACCTCTGCGGTTCAGCCGACAAGGTCACCATCTCCAAGGACAACACCATCATCGCCGGTGGCGCAGGCTCCAAGGATGCCATCGCCGACCGTGTCATCGCCATCAAGAAGGAGATAGAAAACACCACCTCCAACTATGACAAGGAGAAGCTGCAGGAGCGTCTCGCCAAACTCGCCGGCGGCGTAGCAGTACTCTATATCGGTGCCAACTCCGAGGTAGAGATGAAAGAGAAGAAAGACCGCGTTGACGATGCCCTCTGCGCTACCCGTGCAGCCATCGAGGAAGGCGTCGTAGCAGGCGGTGGCACCACCTACATACGTGCCCTCTCAGCACTCGAAGGCCTCAAGGGCGACAATGCCGACGAGCAGACAGGTATCAACATCATCAAGAGCGCCATCGAGGCACCACTCCGTCAGATATGCTACAACGCAGGCGTAGAAGGCGCCGTAGTAGTCAACAAGGTCAGCGAGGGCACTGGCGACTTCGGTTACAATGCACGCACCGAGACCTACGAAGACATGAAAAAGGCAGGTATCATCGACCCAGCCAAGGTAGCACGCGTGGCACTCGAAAACGCAGCTTCCGTAGCAGGACTCTTCCTCACTACCGAGTCAGTCATCTGCGACAAGCCTGCACCAGAACCCGCTATGCCAATGGGTGGTGCACCAGGCATGGGCGGCATGATGTAAGCCGATACGCACACTTCATTTTTAAATTATATAATATGCAATGAGGGTGTGTCAAAATAGGCACATCCTCTTTTTTTTGCGCAAAGCCCCGACTTTCTCAAGCCAGGGCTTTGTTATGTCGTAAAGTTTTTGTACCTTTACAACATGAAAAATAAGTCATTGCAAAGGTACCATTTTCGTCCGTATTCACCAAATCAGACGATACTTTTTCC
>JAGCPC010000003.1 GCA_017642485.1 Prevotella sp.
CCCTTGATGGTCGTAAGGGCTCACTGAAGGCTGCCGTTTGGGGTCCCGTGGGCTCTCTTGAGGAGTGCAACAACCGCACCGTTTACAAGCTCATCGTCAACGACGTCCTTGAGGAAGGCCCCTGTCAGCTGCAGCTCGGTCTGACGCAGCTCAATCCTGGTGCTGCCTGGAACACCATGCCTCCCCACCTGCACGGTCGTCGCATCGAGGCTTACTATTACTTCAACCTGCCAGAAGGTCAGACCATCTCTCACGTGATGGGTCAGCCACAGGAGTCACGCAACGTATGGCTGCACAATGAGCAGGCTATCATGTCACCTGAGTGGTCTATCCACGCAGCAGCAGGCACCTACTACTACACCTTCATCTGGGGTATGGCAGGTGAGAACCTCTACTACAACGACAAGGACAACATTCCTGTGATAGATATTAGGTAAGCACTTTAGTGTAAAGTATAAAGTATAAAGTATAAAACAAATAAGCCCTGCCAACTGGCAGGGCTTATTTGTTTTTTCCAAAATACGAACATTTGTTTACGTGCCGTCTTGAAGTCAACAGGAGTAGTTATAGTTTCTGTATTGGATGTTTATCACGGTATTCTTTTGCGGTCATACCTGTTGTACGCTTAAAGTAACGGTAGAAAGAACTGGACTCACTGAAACCGAGCATGTAGGCGGTTTCCTGAATAGTGGATGTAGCACCAGTCTCAATGAGTCGCTTAGCCTGCGCTGTGACGTATTGCTCTATCCATTTGACAGGGGTGATGCCGTTGGTGGCAGTGCGAACGACTTTGCTGAGGTGCTTGGGGGTGAGGTTGAGCAAATCAGCGTAGTACTTTATCTCTCGCGACTCGCGGTAGTGTTCTACCACAAGGTCGCAGAAACGGTTGAAGGTATCCACACAGCGTTTCTCTGTCCACTGCCGGTCTTGGTCTCGGCGATAGAGATTGAGAAACTCGTAGCCCACGGCGAGTTGCGCCAACAGAGTTTGATAGCGGTGGGGCATCTCCTCCTTAGTATAGCGGGCTATGATGTTGAGTTGGTCAACGATGGCGAGCAGATGCTGTGCTTGCTCATCGGTGAGCCTACATACAGGTGAACTATGAAACTTGTCAATATCGTGACTGAAGGTGCTGAAACGTAGGTCGTCGAGCATTTTTGGTGAAATGAACAGCAGGGCATAGCTGAAATCGTCGCTGCAATCCATCGGGTGCATGATGTGTCCAGGAAGGATGATCGACAGATCGTTTTTCTGGTGGGTGATGACACGCATATCGTACATGGCTCGTGCTGTGCCGCTCAGAATGAGGGTAAGGATGATGTGGGGATACACGAAGTCTTCGTTAGTGCCAAAGAAGCGTGGCATCTCGCGTACTACTATAATATCAGATTGCTCGATGTGCCGCAATAGCTGGTCTGCATTGGCTTGCTCAGTAGGTGTAACGGTCTTCTTTTGCATACTTATAGTCTTATTTTGACGCAAAAGTAATGATTTTTGGGGTGTTCTGCAAGAGAAAAAGCGACTTTTTGTTATAAAAAATAACTTTATTGTTAGCGTGTGGCTCATATTTATGTAGTAACTTTGCCATTTAAGAAAACAAATATGCAACAATAATTACAAAAGAGAAGAAATGAAAACACTTATGAAAGCCCTTCTCATGCTGTGCATGATGACAGCAGGAATGGGAAGTGCTACGGCACAAACAACGTACACGAAGTGGAAGCAGGTACAAGACCCTACTACACTTCAGACTGACGACGTGGTGGCTATTGTTGACCTGACCACCGCTAACGCTATGCGTAACAACCCCGAGTACGAAGGGGAGAACACAACGAGTAAGGCTGCGCCACCAGCACTGAAGGTGACACTGAAGGAGGAGCTGGACCGCATCACCAGTGAGGTGGGCGACACCCTGAAGTGGACGGCAGACCGCACGGACGGCAAGTATGTGTTCAAATCACTGTATGACCTGGATAAGGGCAATACCCGTTATCTGTTCAATTCTGACCAGAACCTGCGCGTGGGCTATGTCAGTGCCAACGATGCATGGAAAAGGAAGTTTGACATGGACAAGGGGCTGCTGTTTATGGGTAATGTCGAAGTTGGCGAAAACCAATACAAGGACTACCACATCGGTCTGAAGGTTGCCAGTGGCATGGCGGCAATGATGAGCGGTAGCACATGGGAACTGGAGGCTGACTCTATCGATGCTAATGACCCAAGCATAACACATGTGAACAAGGAGATTGCTGCCACTACGATGGCTTACTTCAAGAAGGTGGAGACAACTTTGCCTGACCCTACACTGCATTTCCCTGGTCATGACTATGAGGCTGACCTGAAGAACGGCAGTTTTGAGGCTCCCGTAGCTGTAGTTGATGAGGAAGGTGCAGGCGCTATTACCTATTATAGTGGTAACACCGACATAGCCGAGGTGGACGTCACAACAGGTGCCATAACACTGAAAAAACGAGGCACGGTGCGCATCTATGCCCAGGTGGCAGCGACCGAGACTTACGACGACTACCTCACCTCGTATGTGCTTCGCATTGACGACACGACAGATAATGTGAAGGGTTGTCGCACCAACCCATTCACCGTAGCCGAGGCGATAGCTTACGCCAAGGCTGAGGGACACGAAGAGGAGACAGCCAATGGCGTATGCTACTTCGTAAAGGGCATAGTATCAAGCGTAGGCGGTGCTATGGCTGGCATGGAAGGCATGGAGGACATGATGTCAAGCATGATGGACATGATGGGCGACATGGACATGGGCGACTTCGACATGAGTTCGATGATGAGCATGTTCATGGGCGAACAGGAGGCTGGCACGGTGACCTACGCCATCAGCGACAACGGCGTGAACCGCGACTCTCTCTCAGTAAACAACGGTCGTGGTGTGCTGTTGGAGAATAAACTGGTTGACATCACCGCTGACTCTCTCAGCGTGGGCGATTGGGTGACGGTATATGGTCCATTAGACTACTCTGTTGATAACGATATGATGTCAATGTTTGGCGGAGGCAACAAGGAGAAGACCGCGAAGATGCCACGCGTCAACTACATGAGCGAGCACAAGCGCAACCTTATCACTAAGGACGTGACGCTGTATTTTGGTCAGACAAAGCAGACCGACCAACTCTTCACCATCACTGATAAGTTTGGTGGCGAAGTGGTAACAAACACCAACGCTGGCGACAAGTCAAAGACTATGACATCGCTGAAGCTGAGCGACACCAGCGTAGCCACTTGGGTGGTTGAAGGCAGCGACAGTCTGCTGACACCTAAGAAGGAGGGCATCATCACGGTGACGGTGAGTGCACCAGTGCTGATAGCGCCTGGCGACACCGTTTATATGAAGCGTAAGTTCACCCTCGACGTGAGAGACCGCAAGGTGCTTCCTGCAGGAACTATGGTGGGCAACTACGAGTTGGTTACTGACATCAGCCAGCTGCAGCCTAACGACAAGGTGCTCATCGTGGCTACGATAGACGATAAGTCGAAGGTGCTCAACAGAAATACTGGTGCCAGCGGAAGTAGCGACAGCAGCAACCCTATGACATCCATGTTCGGAGGCAGCAGCAACGCCAGCAACGTCACCATCGGTGATGATGGCAAGATAACCGAGGTGCCTGACGATGCTCTGATAATGACACTGGAGCAGGACGGCGACAAGTGGCGACTGCAGACAGGCAGAACCACCGACTACGAGATGACCTACCTCTACATTTCGGATACCGATGGTGGTAGCAGCGGTGGCAGTTCGATACCTGGCATGGGCAGCAATGGTGCGAGTCTGAAGACTGGAACGTACGCCGAAGCTGGCGACAGCTGTCAGATATCGTTGACCTTCCTTGCTGAGAAGAACGACAGCGTGAAGATGCAGTTCAACTTCCAGGATCGCATAAAGGACGAGAAGACCGTAACGGCTAAGAACGTCTTACGCTACGAGAAGGGCACTATGTCAACATCCTTCGGAGGTTTTGAACCAGAGTCTGACAAGGCCACCCTGCCACGTCTCTACCGTCTGGTGCAGGCTGATGAATACACCATCACCGTCAGCAATGCCCTGTGGGCAACCATCGTCAGTTCATACGACGTGACCCTGCCTGATGGGCTGACAGGCTACGCTGTGAAAGAGATAGACTACACCAAGAACCAGGCTGTGCTGCAGGAGGTTACCGACAAGGGCGGACTGAAGGCAGGCGAGCCATACCTGGTGAAAGCCACAGCAGCAGGCACCTACACCCTGACAAAGACTGATGCCATAGCAGAGCCTGACGTCAACCTGCTTGAGGTAAGCGATGATGCCACATCGAGCGGTGTCTATGTACTTGCCAACAGACAGCCAAACGGTGCAGGATTCTACAAGTGGACAGGCGGACTCTTGGGTGCAGGACGAGTATATCTGGAGAAACCTGTCAACAGCCAAACCTACATTCCATTCGCCTTCAGCGAAGACGATGCTACGGGAATTGATTCAATTCACAATTCACAGTTCACAATTCACAGTGGTGCTGGCGCGTTGTACACCATTGACGGAAGAAGAGTCAACTGTCAACTATCAACTCCCAACTGTCAACTACCCAAGGGCATCTACATCATGAATGGTGAGAAAATCGTAATCGAATAAAAAAGGAGGAATGTAGCTATGAAAATGACTTATATAAAACCCGAAATAAAAGAGGTTATTATAACCCATGTACTAATGCAGGCTGCATCAGAACGATTGGACTTCCCACAGGATGCTGGCACGCAAGAAGAGGAAGAAGTCAGCGAATTTGATGACCTGCTGTAACAAACTGCTGCTTACAGTTTCGTCAGCATACTAAAAATCCCTGCCTGTTGAGGCAGGGATTTTTTTGTTATTCCGGATTCTTCGAGTCCATGCAGATGGTGACTGGTCCGTCATTGACGAGAGCCACATCCATCATGGCACCAAACTCGCC
>JAGCPC010000147.1 GCA_017642485.1 Prevotella sp.
CAGCAGCTATCGCCAAGGGTGTTGAGGCAGCTAAGAAGAATCTTGTTAAAGTTCCCGTACTCAAGGGTACCATCCCTCATGAGATGGAGGCTCGCTTCGGCGGTGCTCAGGTATTCCTGAAGCCAGCTGCTGCTGGTACCGGTCTTGTTGCCGGTGGTGCTATGCGTGCCGTACTGGAGAGTGTTGGTATCAAGGATGTGCTCGCTAAGTCAAAGGGCTCATCTAACCCTCACAACCTGGTTAAGGCAACTATCGTAGCTCTGAGTCAGATGCGTGATGCCTATACTGTAGCAGGTACTCGTGGAATCAGTATGGATAAAGTATTTAGAGGTTAAAGGAGAAAATAACTATGGCAACAATTAAGGTAAAGCAGATTAAGAGTAAGATCGGTTATCCAGTTGATCAGAAGCGCACTCTCGAGGCTCTCGGCCTGCGCAAGATCTCTCAGGTTGTTGAGGTAGAGGATACTCCTTCAATCCGTGGCATGATCCGTAAGGTACACCACCTGGTAACAGTCGTTGAGTAATTAACATTTTAAAAGTAGATTCGATTATGAAACTGAATAATTTAAAGCCGGCTGAGGGTTCTACCCACTCAAGTCGTCGTATCGGTCGCGGACCTGGTTCAGGTCTGGGTGGTACTTCTACTCGTGGTCACAAGGGTGCCAAGGCTCGTTCTGGTTATAAGAGAAAGATTGGTTTCGAAGGTGGTCAGATGCCTCTCCAGCGTCGTGTTCCGAAGGCTGGTTTCAAGAACATCAACCACAAGGAGTACTTTGCAGTTAACCTCTCTACACTTCAGAAGCTTGCTGAGGAGAAGAACCTCACCAAGATCGGCGTTGCAGAGCTGGTTGCTGCTGGTCTTACCAATGGTAAGGAGCTGGTAAAGGTTCTTGGCAACGGTGAGCTGAAGGCTAAGGTTGACGTAGAGGCTAACGCTTTCTCAAAGACTGCCGAAGAGGCTATCAAGGCAGTAGGTGGTAACGCAACAAAAATCTAAACTGTAAAATGAAGAAGTTAATAGAGACACTGAAGAACATTTGGAAGATTGAGGATCTGCGTCAGCGCATCCTTATTACTCTCCTGTTTGTAGCGATTTATCGTTTCGGCTCGTTTGTGGTACTTCCTGGTATCAATCCAGCCATGTTAAGCCAATTGCAGTCTCAGACTGCCGGCGGTCTTATGTCGCTGCTCGACATGTTCTCCGGTGGTGCATTCTCCAACGCATCTATTTTTGCGCTTGGAATCATGCCTTACATCTCTGCTTCTATCGTAATGCAGCTTCTTGCTGTCGCTGTTCCCTACGTTCAGAAAATGCAGCGTGAGGGTGAGAGCGGCCGCAAGAAGATCAGCATGTACACCCGCTGGCTCACTGTAGCCATCCTGATGTTCCAGGCGCCGGGTTACTTGATGAACCTGAAGATGACTTCGGGAGCTGCTCTGGCAACAGGTATCTCTTGGTCATACTTCATGGTTCCTGCTGTCATCATCCTTGCTGCAGGTAGTATGTTCATCCTGTGGCTCGGTGAGCGCATTACGGATAAGGGTATAGGTAATGGTATCTCACTGATTATTATGATCGGTATCATCGCCCGCCTGCCTCAGGCTTTCATCCAGGAGGTAAGCTCGCGTTTCACCGCTATCACTGGTGGTGGACTGGTTATGTTCTTGGTCGAGATCATCATTCTCTATGCAGTTGTTTGCGCATCTATTGTTCTGGTTCAGGGCGTCCGCAAAGTGCCCGTTCAGTATGCAAAGCGCCTCGTAGGTAATAAGCAGGTAGGTGGTGCACGTCAGTATATCCCA
>JAGCPC010000148.1 GCA_017642485.1 Prevotella sp.
ATACCAGAACTCCTTCACGCGCTTCACCTCCGGCCTGCGCTGGAACAGACGTATCGCCTCCTGGCACGCCATCGACGTCTGCAGATGGTCGTTGTTCGTGTCCGCAGGATGATGCGTGATGACGATGTCCGGCTCACTCTCTTTGATGGCACCTTCGATGAACTGCACCAGCTGCAGATGCGGCACTGTGTTCATCTCGATGTTCGGGAAAGTCCCTTCATACTCCTTGTTCACCCCGATATATTTCAATGCCGCATGCGTATCATCATCCAGTTCCTTGTCCTTCTGTTTTCTCGCCACTTTTCTCGCCACGTGGCGAGAAAACCCGCAAGGTCAGGCGTATTGATTCTTCCGTTTATTCTCCTCCATCAACGCCAGCAACTCCTTAAACCTCTCCACCCTATCCGGCTTCAATTCTCCAGCGGCATAGAGCTTCTTGTTATGCTTGATCCAATTGAGATACAGCCCACGCTCCTCATCATCATGCTTAGACGGATTACGCTTATTGTTCTCTATAAACACAACCACCTCATTGTACTTCAATTGCCACTTCTCGTCTTGTGTCATGCTCCAGTCACCCCAAACAGGTCCTCCATTGTCACAGCCACGGGTGATATTTCTGAGTACATATTGTCCTTCAGCGCATAAGATGTCACTATCGTGGCCTGGACGCCACCCTTGTGACCTGTTTCCTGACTGAACACCTCCATGCGTCTCACAATCTTACGGTATTCCGACTCAGGCAGGCTATAGTCGTCTTTCGAATACTTCATCTCGCATACCGTCACAATGCCGTCAGCGCGGTCAATTATCATGTCTATCTGCACTGCTGGACTACTATTCTTACTGCGCCACGAGTAATACTCATGCGCAATTGTGTCCAAGTGCAGTCCACGGATAATCTGTCTGATGTGCCACATGCACACCCGTTCAAACGTCAACCCATACCAGTTATTCTGCTCAGGTGTACCCAGGTGGTTACGCCAGAAATGTTCGTCCGTCACCTTCTTCGCTCCATAGCGGAAATGAAACAGCGAGAAGAAATCCATCAACTGATAGATACCCCCGTTCTGATTTTGCCCGTTATTATAGCGGCGGATGAAATCGCACTGTTCCAAGTCTTCCAGCATATCACCCAGCGCACCATTGTCACTGACCTTCAACGTCACTGCAATCTCCTTTCGCGTAAAGCCTTCCTTTCTCGTACTCAGCAAACGGATAATCTCCATATACGTGTCAGCACTCTTGAACAGCGACTTAAACAACCTTCCGAACTCCCCTTCCAACTCAGCCTCAGCAGAGAAGAACAGCGCATCGATATTGTCGGGCACATTCTTTTTGGGGTCAAGCAGGCTCAGATAGTAAGGCACACCACCTATCACCATATACGCCTGCAGTATAGCCAAACGAGGCCAGTGGAACTTCCGGCTTATTAAATACTCCTCTGTCTGGCCTAATGAGAACGGACGCAAATGAATAGTATGTGTAGTTCGCTTATGCAGGCCCGCCTTATTGTTCACGATGTTTTTCAACATCCACGACGTTGCTGAGCCACATACAACAAAATAAACATTGTCTATCCACGAAGCCCTGCCGTTCCAAAACAAGTCCAGCGCATGCAGGAATCCCGACCGCTTTGTGTCAAAACAAGGTAACTCATCTATAAACACCACCAATCTACGTTGGCGGTTCCTGTTCTTACGCTCCAGAAGAGCAGCCAAGTTATCGAAAGCTTTTATCCATGATGTGGCTTTCCCGCCCTTGAAACCATAGCGCACCAGGGCAAGATGAAAAGCCTCAAGCTCCTCCTCCATTGTACCGTCTATAATGCCGGTAGCGTAGAAATCAAACTTATCCTTGAAGAAGCTGCGAATCAGGAACGTCTTGCCCACTCGTCTGCGACCATATATAGCCACAAACTCACTGCGCCCCGACTGCATATAGTCAGACAGCTTCTCCAATTCACGTTCTCTACCTATTATCTTTTCCATATATCCATTTGCAGTTTAATTTATGCAAAGATACTGAAAATAAGTCAATTCACAAAATTATAATTAGCGAAAACATCCATCATTAACAAACTTTCGCCAATTATAGCAGAGTTCATTCTTGGCTAATATCAGCATGCATTTGCCACATATCATTCACGCTTCTCTCTCCCCTTACCCATACTCTACCCATACTCATTGAGTAAGCCTGGAGAGAGCCTAGAGTATGGCTAGAAGCAGCCTAGAGTAGGGATTGTCGTTTATTGTTCTATTCTCCTTGCAGTAGTCACGGTTCTCTGTCCTTGCGGTATGCCATGTTGGCCCTTGACACGTCGTTGTACTTGGTGCGGGGACGGTGGAGACCAAGGCCTGTGCTCACACGGCACAT
>JAGCPC010000149.1 GCA_017642485.1 Prevotella sp.
TCTGGTTGCCGTAGCCGGCACGGTGTCGAAGCTAATCGAGTCGCGTGTCAGGGTAGTGGTGCTGGTAACGGTCTTGAGAGGAACAAAGCTGTTGGCAAGGTCCGGTCCGGTAACATAACCTACGTAGAGAGTGCTGCCGTTGGTTGCGTTCTCCATCTTGTACCAGTAGGTCATCACAAGGCTGTTAACAGGCTGGTCGAACGGCGGCAGGGCAACAATCTTGGTGTCACCATAGGAGGCGCTACCCGAAGTCATTGTCAGCGCGTTGGTACCGCTGTGAGGATACCAGTAGCTGCCGCTGCCAGTGATATGCGGGAAGTAGGCTGCCGTGGTTCCATTGCTGTAACCATCCCAGCAAACGGGCAGATCGCCTGCGGTGCTATAGGTGGTGCCAGAATAACTTTCAAAGTCCTCATTGTAAGGCAGTGATACAAGACTGCATTCGGTAGCCACTCTAATCGGGTTGCACCACATACCAGTGTCGGAAGCACCGCAGATAGGACGTACGCGGATTGAGTAGGGTGTCGATGACAGGAGAGTGGAGATGGTGGTAGGATGTGCGTTAACATTGATAACGTTGGTAGCGCCATTGCCGGTGTACTCAATCTCCCACTCGGTGGGCGAGCCGCCAAGATCGGTCCAGTCAATAGTGATCGACGTGGTGGTTGCTGAAGTGGCATGCAGCGTGCTCACCTTCGGACAGGTAGGCAGATAATTGACCATAATGTCGTCGATGTAGTGATAGCTGTAGTAAATAGTCGACGACGAGGTATACGTGTTGCGGAAGGCGATTATACGGCTGTTTCCGTGGTAGCTACCGAAGTCGATTTCATACTCTACGCTGGTACTCGTCGGCGAGTTGATGGTCTGGATTGGGATAAAGATGCCACCTTCCATAACACCGACCTGAAGGCCGTAGCTGGTGCTTGTGGTGTAATCCCAGAAAGTCAGCTGCAAGCTGTCGAGCGAGGTCGGCATCGGGGGCAGCATCGTGTAGCTTTCGCCATAAAGACGCAAGCTGTAGGAGCCGCTGTGGGCATAAGTGCTGCTATAGTATACCTGAGGCTGATAAGATGCAGTCTGATAGGAAGATGAACCTGTCATTATGTAATCCCAGCAGTTGACCTGCACGCCGGTGGCGGCAGTAGTGCTGGTGGTGTAGCTGTCAAAGTCCTCAGTATACGGCAGGCTAACAAAAGCACAAGGTGTTGTAAAGGTGTAAAACACCGTGTCGCAAGGCGAGCATACATATACATCATACTGAGTCTGGGCGGTGAGACCCGTCAGCGATACGTTGCGTGTCGAGACAGTGGTCTGCGCTCCAGTGCCGAATGTGAATCCGTGCACACCATACTCAACAGTGTAGGAGCTGGAATTGCTGCGGCTCCAAACAATGTCGACCTGGCTGTCTGACAGATAAGATGTATGGACATTCTGCGGTGCTATACAAGCCGGAGCCAAATCAATTACGAGGTCGTCGATATAGTGCTCAGAGTAGTTGCCTGTACCGATGGTGTAGTTTCTCAGAGCGATGCGGTTGGCAGTGCCCGTGTAATCCGAGAAGTAGCTGGTGACATTGTAGATACTCTGGTTAGAAGTGAACACCACGGTATCGTAAGGCACAAAGGTCTGTGCGAAGCCTGTATTGATATTGTCAACAGTACCAATAATGAGACCATAGCTCTGTGAGTTGATGTTGCATTCGTGGAACGAGAGCTGCAGAGTGTTCAGCGGCACGCCCATCTCGGGCAGAGCCACAACGCCATTCTCATTCATATAGAATGCATGCTGCGGCGAAGAAGCCTGAGCCGAGTTAGTGGTATAGACTACGTGTGCAACAGCACTGGTGCCAGTCTCTGAAGCCCAGCAGTTGGGCAGGATAGTTGCGATGCTCGAACCAGCAGGCAGCAGGTTTTCAAAGTTCTCCGTGTAAGGCAGCGTGGTATACGGTGCACAGTCGGTAGTGAACTGGACAACATTCGAGGCTGTTGAGGTGGCGTTAAGCAAGTCGCAAACGGTGTAGACATATGCATCGTAATTGGTACTGTGGTTGAGACCAGTAAGAGTAACAGGCGAACCTGTAGCAACCACAGTGTCGCCCTGACCGGCAGTGAAACCGCGAGGACCATAGATTACATAATAGCTTGTTGCATTATCACCGTTGGTGTTCCAGGTAATAGTAGCGCTGTTGACGGTAGCCGAGGCGCTGAAATCCGAAGCCGGCGTACATGCAGGTATCAGTTCTACAACAATGTCGTCAATGAAACTGTAGCTTTGCAATCCATCCCAGAAAGCGATACGACTGTGGTTGTAAGCAGCTGGAATATTCTCAAACGAGTAGGTTATGCTTACTGTACTGGTAGTGGTGTCGTAATCGTAACGAGTCAGGGTGTCGAGCACATGCATAGTTTGTATCGGCATCGAAGCGTCGTCAATAACACCGATGAATATGGTTGCATCAACGTTGCCCTGAGTCAGTTTGAAGCGAATCTGACAAGCGTTGAGGTTGGTGTCAACCTCTGGCAGTATTACGTAGGCACCATAGCGCATAAAGCAGAGCATGTTATCCTCGTCACCAGTAAGTGATGTAATGTAAGGATAATCACGATCGGCGCTGG
This sequence comes from Prevotella sp., assembly GCA_017642485.1. GTDB lineage: Bacteria > Bacteroidota > Bacteroidia > Bacteroidales > Bacteroidaceae > Prevotella. The sequence goes on from JAGCPC010000149.1 coordinate 2,619, forward strand.
CAGCATTGGTAAGTCCGGTGACCCAGCAAGGACGGTTGAAGCGACCATAATCCCACGACTGGAAATCCTCTGCTAACGGCAGACTGGACAGACCGCAAGGAGTACTGATTTGGGTGATACCGCTGACAATATTACCATTGCAGGTGTAGCTTACACGAGCCTCGCCAAGGAACGAAGCACCAAGGCCGTTGATAGTAGCTGTGCCAGTGGTGTTGCCTGTGGCGACGCTAATCCAGTTGTTGGTACCAAGTACACGGTAGTCAACATTATAGCTGTTACCAGCAGAGGTGTTCCAGCTGATATCAACGTGGTCAGCGTATGTGGCCGACTGCATCACAATAGGAACTGCGCAACCGTCGTTTCCGCATGCAGCATTGCCGAAGACTATATATGCACGATAGTAGTCTCTTCCATAGGTTCCAGAAGGAGCTGTAGGTTGAATGTTTGAAGTACTGTACAAACGCATTGCACGATAAATGGCAGGATTGTCGAATTTGCTGCAAGCCCAATAGCAGTTGGCTGTCTGAGCAGCGCCAGTGTTATCATCAATGGCAACGACAAGGTTGCTGTCGGCAACGCGGACGTATGTGGTGTCGAATTTCAGACTAACCCAGCCAACACCGCTCAAACGACCATTGTAGACCTGAGTGAGGTGCGATATAGGCACATAGTCTGTTGTGCTCTCGAACTCATTCTTATTGGTGTAGCCGAGATATACAGTTACATTGCGGTCTTCATAATCGCCCCACAAACCACGCTGATAAATGGCAAGCGAGTTGATACTGTCGATACCTGCAAGCTCACTATTCAGGTAAATCTGCTGAGTGTAGCTGTAGGCCTGTGTAGCATAGATAGGCTGAGCTGAATAGTTGGTCGCATAGTCGCCTATAGTATCCATCTCGCAAATGGTGGTGGTAACGTAACCACTATTAGCCTCGCTAACCTCATTATTGCAGAGAGTTGTGACTGAGTAGAAATAGGTGGTGGCTTCTTCAAGACCGTTGAACATATAATATGGAACAGTCACCGTATCGCTCTGAACCACAAAATCATTTGCGAACGGGATATTAGTGCACTGTTTCAGCGTTACGATATAACCAGTAGGTATATCTCCAATAGTAGGAGCGGCCCAACTGATACCGGCTGCATTGAAGTCAACTCCGCTAAGGGTCAAGTTGTCAACTGAACCACAGTCGGAAGCAGTCGTGGCTTCAACGGCAATGGGACGGCTAGACTCGGTAGCGCACTCGCCGGCAACCCAGATATAATAAGTTGTGCTGCCGTTAAGACCTGTGATGGTATAGCTGTTGCCGGAAGCAACGGTGACAGTCTGTGCACCAGAGGTTGTGTTGACTGTATTCCACATAACTGTTGCACCACTTGTGTAACTGTTGTCAGATATGTCAACCCAGTTGACAACTATGCTGTTGTTGGTGATATCGCCAATAGAAACAGCTGGCGACGGACAGTTAGTATTGTGCCATACCTCAATGTCGTCGATGTAGTGGTAGCTGTATGTTTCTGAAGTATAACCGTTACGGAAAGCGATGTAGCGACCATTACCCGTGTATGAGCTAAGGTTAATTTCGAAATACTCGAAAGCTGCAGCAGCAGAATTGGCCGAATAGGTTATCTCTTGTATTGTGTCAAAGGTGTTGGCATTATTAGGATCACTCATTACACCAAGGTAGAGTTTATAGCTGGCGGAAGTATTCTTAGCCCAAAAACCAATGGTCACCGAATCAGCGGGACAAGGCAACTGCGGCAGAGTATGATAGCCAACTCCATAGAGACGGAGCGAATAGAGACCGCTATGGGTATAGATAGCCGAAGAGGTATTGCTGTAGTAGTAGACCATCGGCAGATAACTACCCGTCTGGTATGTAGAGGAAGAGCCTGTCATCAGACGACCCCAGCATGGAATCTCAACAGCGGTGGCAGCGGTGGTGCTGGTGGTAAGACCATCAAAGTTCTCGCTGTAAGGCAGAGACATATAAGGAGCGCATTCGGTGCGGGTATTGATGGTCCAAGCCGCACTTGAGTCATCAGCATCGCAGAGGGCACGCACCTCAAAGGTGTAAGGCGTGTTCGTTTCCAGGCCCGTGACGGTGATGTAGGGGGTGGTAGTGGTATAGTAGTTGGTACCGTCAGTCACCGACCATTCGGTCTCCGTGTTGCCGGCAGTCCAGCTCAGGCTGACACTGTTCTGCGATGTGGAGTCGACAGTCAGGTGGGTCACGTGAGGACAGCTGGGGATGTAGTCGACAACGATGTCGTCGATATATTGATAGCTGTAGTAGGTGGAGGCACTCGTGGTGTAGTAGTTGCGCAGGGCTATCGTGCGGCTGTTGCCGTGGTAGCTGGCGAAGCTCACCTCTACTAAATTATGTGTACTGAGAGTCATATTCACACCGTTCTCGAAAGAGGCTATCGGTACAAATACACTGCCTTCCATCACGCCGACTTCAATTCCGCCGTATGAAGTTGAAGTATAGTAGTCGTAGAACGAAATCATAAGGCTGTCAAGCGGTGCCGACATCTCGGGAAGCATATGGTAGCCAACTCCCGCAATACGCAAGCAGTTGCTTCCGCTGTGGGCGTAGGTGGTCGATGAGTATGCTCCGGGAAGATAGGTTCCGGTAGTGTAGGTACTGGTACCTGTCAACAGGTAATCCCAGCAGTTGGGCATGACTCCGTAACCGGTACCCATATTGTCGAAGTTCTCGGTGTAGGGAATTGCCACCTGCAAGCACTCTGTGGAAACCAGTACAGAGGTGCTGTAGACGGTCGAGTTGTTGTCGCTGCATTCGAAGCTGACGCGGAACTCATAGTCTGTGCCGGGATTGAGGTTGGCGAACTGGTAGCTGGTGCTGGTCACGCCGGTGGCGGCGGAGGTCCATGTAGCGGTACCTGCTTCACGGTAATCCAAATCCCATTCGTCGTCGTCATAACCAGGAACCCAGGAAATGTCGACGGTGGTGGCTGTGACATCAGTCACAGATGCTGCGGGAGCGGCACAGATGGCCATGGTCTGGCATTCGCCGCTGTATAATTTCATATTGGCACGGTTAGCATACGAAGTACCGCCCGATACAGTGTGAATGTCGTAGGGGCTGCTGTCGTTCTGTACGTAGCGGGCCTTGCCCGAAGCTGAATGGCCATTGTACACGTAGGATGAGCCAGGATAAGCACCTGAATTGTCGTGGACAACAATCAGCAGGTTGCTGGTGCCGTCATAGTTGAAAGGAGTAGTGAACTCGTAATGGTTCCATCCTTGAGTGCCGTTGAGCGGACCGGAATATACCGGGACAAATGCTGCGCTGTAAGGCACAAAAGCATTGGCAAGAGTGGTCTCGGTGGTGTTGGCCAAATAGATGGTCACATTGTTCTTCTGGGTTGTGGCGGTAGCGTAGGCATAGTTGAAATCAATGCCGGTCAATACCGAAGCACCGTTCATCTCGGATGCGAGAACAAGTTGTTGAGTATAGCTGTAATTGTAATATTGTCCGATAGGAACATAATAGGTTGTGGTCGTACCGTTGCCAATCTGCACGGTGTCGGTAGTAGCCGGGTCAAGCTCAAGACAGTCGAAGACTGCTGTGGAGAAGGTGACGCTGTCCCATGTGCCATACTCGCTGCCGCAGTTGGCACGGACATACACCTTATAGCTAGTTCCGGCCTCGAGACCCAGAAGGGTGACGGTAGGATCGGTAACGCCGAGTGTGGTGGGGTTGGTTCCCGTTAGGGAATCATAGACCACATCGTATCCGTCGGGCTCGTCATAGCCGTCTTGGTAGTTCCAAGTGAGCAGTGCGGCACCTGTGGTGGCGACAGCTTCAAGATTGGTGACAGGAGGACAGTTCGGCATCTCCTCTATGGTAAGGTCGTCAATATATCCATATTCATAATGGCTCGATGTCGTGGGCAACGGGAACTTTAAGGCGATACGGCCATGGTTTCCGGTATAGGTGCCGAAGGCATGCTGGAAGTATGCATAGGTGGTCGACGATGTGGTGAAAGTGGTACACGGAACGAAAGAAGACTCGTCGTATATGTTGGTCATAACACCAACCACCACATCGGCGTGATAAGATGTCGAGGTGCTGTAGGCACGAAGCCAGAATCCTACCTGCAGATCGGATATCGAATACATAGTGGAATCAATATCGGGGAGAATCAAATACTGGGTTGAGTCACCCGAGCCTGTGTAGGAATAGAAACGGATACAGTTGCTGCCGCTGTGTGCATAGGTGCTGCTGTTGTATACGTATGGGCAGTACTGGTAGCTGGCACGGGTACCGTGATTGGAATAGCTCCAGCAGTTAGGCAGGAAACTCTCTGTCGGTGTAGTGGAGGTGGTACTAGCCACACTGTCGAAATTCTGGGTGTACGGCAGAGTGGTGAACGGTGCGCACGCGGTGTGGAAAGATATCATTATCCGGTCAGACTCATCGCTGCCGCAGTTGGCGCTGATGTAAACGTCATATTCCGTGTTGGCGTCAAGGTTGCTGAGAGTGACGGAGGTGGTGTATGACGTCTCTGTGTTGCCCTCGCCGAGGGTGAAGCCATGTTCGCCATACTCCACTGTCCAGCTACTGGGGTTAGTGGTACGCGGGTCTGGCGTCCAGCTGATTTCGGCCTCGTCGGTTGAAACGCTGGTGACAACTGCATTGGTAGGCCAGAAGCAGTTCGGAATGACTCGCAGGGAGACATTGTCGACGTACACGTAGTTGTAGGCATAGGTGGAACTGCCCACAAGCTCAGGCGTCGGGGCATATAGCACCACATACTTGCCGGTGCCTACATATTGGTCAAAGCTTACCTCTGCATTATGGATTGAAGAGGCTGCTGACGAGAAATAGTCGAGGGTGTCAATCCATGTGACATTTGACTCTATGGCAGTGGCCGAATTGAATCCTGTCACACTGTCAGCAACGCCAATATAAAGCAGGGTGGTGTAGTAATTCGACACAGTGGAATAACGCTTCACATCCAAGGTCAGCATCAGGTCGCTCATATCGAGGCTATTGTCGATAGGCGGCAATGCTGCCCAGCTGTAGACATGCGTGCCGGTTGCCGAGGAAGGATAGTAACCGTAGAAGTAGAGACCTATACTGCTATTGATAGCAGCAGTACTGTAGGGATAAGGATAAGCCGTTGTGCCGTTCGTACCTTTGGTCCAACAAGGGCTGATCGAATTGGCTGAGCCAGAGGTGTAGTTCTCGAAATTCTCCATGTATGGCAGGTCATCGGAGGTGAGGGTAGCACAGGCGGTGTAGGCCGAGACGATGGAAGAGTACATCGAGGTGTCTCCGCCGCCGCAGTCGGTCACCACGGCAAAGGTATATAAGGTGGCTGCATTCAAGCCACCGACAGTATAGGACGTACCTGTGACACCGCTCTGAACCAGCGTGGTGTCAGTGGTAGTGAAGTTGTAGATGCTGTAGGTGGCACCAGTGTTGATAGTGTCCGACCATGTAAGCGTAAGGCTGCTGGTAGTACTCTGCGATTCATCGACCGCCAGGTCGCTTACCTTGAAGCAGGTGGGAGCCTCCATGATGGTGATATCGTCGACATAGGTGCTGGAGCCATAGTAGCTCTGGCCCTCGAAGATGATATACACAGTACCCGTCATGGTGATGGGGGCTGTCTCATACTGGTACCAGCCCGTAGCGGACTCGATACAGGGATAGGCGATACCGCGATTACGCGAATAGTGGCCAAGTTCGACAGCGTTGGGACCGATGGTGTCGGTGTCGCTGACATAAATTTTGAAGCCCTCGGGATTGGTACTCGTGCCGTTTCTTTGAATCCAGAACGTCACGATATAACCGCCCGGATTGGTGAAATCCATCGCCGGGAACGTCAGCATGGTCGTGCTGACGGCGGAAGTGGAACCCTTGTCCGGCAGCATCAGCGAATGGGCACCGCTGTGGAGGTACGTCGCTGTGGTGCCGCCGTAGATGTGCCAGATACGACCCGAGCCGGTGGTACCGTTAATGGTCGTCTGTTCGTTACGCCAACAGTTGTTGAACACATTCGTTGTACAGGCGGCGGCCGCTGTGACCGTGGTGGTGAAGCCTTCAGAAGCCTCAAAACCATAAGTCACAGGGAATGTACTAATTGGAGTACAGTCGCTCTGTGCCTGCGTTACCCACGGCACCATCAGCGCCGCAATGAGTAACATCCTTTTGATAAAATTAAACATAACTTAAAGATTTGGTTAATAATGAATTTGGTTAAAAATATACAGTTTGAAGGGTTTTAAAGGTTGGAAAGGTTATAAAAGGTTTTAAAGGTTAAAAGGGTTAGAAAGGTTGAAAGGGGGGTAAAGGTTTCAAAGTTCACGCCTCA
>JAGCPC010000150.1 GCA_017642485.1 Prevotella sp.
CCTTTAATTCTCTCCCTACGCTCACGGGCAGGGAGAGTTGACATGTGGGAATCTTGGAAATTTCAAGTAACGCACAAGAAACAGGCTGCTCCTCTCGCGCTATGATAGATACATGCTATGCCGTGAGACGGCAAAAGCATGGGGATAATCCAAGGACACGCAGCCCCTAAGGCAATGCCAGCGGTGGCTGCCCTGAAAAACTCCCTATTCAGTGGTCAAAAGTCAGTATGTGATGTATGGAAAACAAAAAAGGCATGGGAGTTTCTACTTCTGCCCATCCCTGTGTTCAGGCCTTCGCATTGCCCCCAGTCAAGGATAAGCAACGCAGTCGGCCCACGCCAAGCGGTATTTATATAGGTGCCACAACGTACCCTACGTATAACCATACGCAAGGTACGCGCGAGCCTTAGAAATACTCGTCAACGCAGACGTTTCGTTGCACTATCACTGTGACTGGTTTCAAAGTTGCGAAGTTTGAGAGTACAGATGATAACGTTCAGTAAACGCCTTTCGAGGCTTTGCCAACTCGTGGCGGTGCCTCATTTCCCTAATGTCATGAACCCACCCGCCCTCAGGGGCTGAATGCGTCCGCCTATGATGTGGGGCACATCCCCACAAGCAGAGAAGGTTTTACACTATCTCCGTTGCAAAGTTAATACTTTTCCGCGAAACTGCAAAGAAAAATGCTAAAAAAGTAAAAAAATATACTATTTTAGCCTATTATGCTGAATAAGATAAGCATATTTCTGTATTTCTACCTGTTGTATATAAGGTCTAACCCCTGATTAGTATAGAAAGGAAACTTTTGATAAGCAAGTCATTGGCATAATCACCAAGAATCATAGCTACATCTGACGATAGCCTATCCTGTTCCTTGGCATACCATATAAATATAACGAGGGAGAAAAAAGAAGCCTCGCGACCAGTGAACGGTCACGAGGCTTCATGCTTGTGTGTGTATCAATTATAGATATCGTTATACTACACCTTGATTTCTACTTCTACACCTGATGGGAGGTCGAGCTTCATGAGAGCGTCGATGGTCTTGGTGGTAGAACTGTAGATGTCAATCAGACGCTTGTAGTCTGAGAGCTGGAACTGCTCACGGCTCTTCTTGTTAACGAAGGTAGAACGGTTGACGGTGAAGATACGCTTGTGGGTAGGAAGTGGAATAGGACCACTAACGATAGCGCCTGTTGCCTTTACTGCCTTGACGATCTTCTCTGCTGACTTGTCAACGAGAGTGTGGTCGTAAGACTTGAGCTTGATACGAATTTTCTGACTCATGTTGTTTAATTGATAATTGAAAATTGATAATTGAAAATTATATGCTGCCGCTAAAGAGTCATTTGCTCAGCGACATGCTATTCAGTTCACAGTTCATAGTTCATAGTTCACAGTTGTTATGCCGATAATGACATATACAGCAAGGGTAATCCTAACTGTGAACTGTGAACTGTGAACTGTGCACTGTATTTATACCAAATCAGCGCGACCGCCGCTCTCCTCGAGGATAGCCTTGGCGATAGAGCTTGATACTGGGTCGTGGTGATCGTACTCCATAGAAGAGGTAGCACGTCCAGAGGTGATGGTACGCAGTGCTGTAACGTAGCCGAACATCTCAGCCAGTGGTACCATAGCCTTAACGATCTTAGCTCCTGAACGAGCATCGTCCATGCCCTGTACCATGCCACGGCGCTTGTTGAGGTCACCGATGACGTCACCCATTGACTCCTCTGGTGTCACAACCTCTACCTTCATGATAGGCTCCATGAGCACTGGGCCTGCCTTAGGACAAGCGTTCTTGAAGGCGTTGCGAGCAGCGAGCTCGAATGAGAGCTGGTCAGAATCGACTGGGTGGAAGCTACCATCGATGAGAGTAACCTTGAGACCTGTGACAGGATAGCCACCGAGTACACCGTTGGTGAGGCAGTCCTGGAAGCCCTTCTGCACTGCAGGGATGAACTCCTTAGGTACGTTACCGCCCTTCACCTCATTGATGAACTGCAGATCGCCCTCTGTGTAGTCCTCATCCTTAGGACCGATGTTGACGATGATGTCGGCAAACTTACCGCGACCACCTGACTGCTTCTTATATACCTCACGGAGGTTAACCTCCTTGGTGATAGCCTCTTTGTAGTTAACCTGTGGCTTACCCTGGTTACACTCTACCTTGAACTCACGCTTCAGACGGTCGATGATGATGTCGAGGTGAAGCTCACCCATACCTGAGATGACGGTCTGACCAGACTGCTCATCGGTACGTACGGTGAATGTTGGGTCCTCCTCAGCAAGCTTAGCAAGACCGTTGTCGAGCTTAGCGATATCAGCCTGTGACTTTGGCTCTACTGCGATAGAGATAACGGTGTCAGGGAAGGTCATTGACTCGAGTACTATTGGATGTGCCTCGTCACAGAGGGTATCGCCAGTACGGATATCCTTGAAACCTACGCCAGAACCTATATCACCAGCAGAGATAACCTCTACAGGGTTCTGCTTGTTAGAGTGCATCTGGAAGAGGCGGCTTACGCGCTCCTTCTTACCAGAACGTGGGTTATATACGTATGAACCTGCCTCTATCTTACCTGAATAAACGCGGAAGAATACGAGACGACCTACGTATGGGTCGGTAGCAATCTTGAATGCGAGAGCTGATGTAGGCTCATCCTCAGATGGCTTACGATCCTCTTCCTCATCGGTAGCAGGATTGGTACCTACGATATTCTCGGTATCCATAGGTGAAGGGAGGAGAGCGCAAACGTAGTCGAGCATGGTCTGTACGCCCTTGTTCTTGAATGAAGAACCGCAGAGCATAGGAACACACTCGAGAGCGATGGTACCCTTACGGATAGCAGCGATAATCTCTTCCTCGGTGATAGACTCTGGATCCTCGAAGTACTTCTCCATCAGTGCCTCGTCAAATGAAGCAGCTGACTCGAGGAGCTTCTCACGCCACTCGTTGCACTCGTCAACGAGGTCTGCAGGTATCTCCTCTACGTCGTACTCAGCACCCATTGTCTCGTCGTGCCACAGGATAGCCTTCATCTTGATAAGGTCAACGAGACCCTTGAAAGTCTCCTCAGCACCGATAGGCACACAGAGAGGTATTGGGTTGGCACCCAGTACGTCCTTCATCTGCTGTACTACGTCGAAGAAGTTGGCACCTGAACGGTCCATCTTATTGACATAGCCGATACGTGGTACGTTGTACTTATCAGCCTGGCGCCATACAGTCTCTGACTGTGGCTCCACGCCGCCTACAGCACAGTAGGTTGCAACGGCACCGTCAAGCACACGCAGTGAACGCTCCACCTCAGCGGTGAAGTCAACGTGTCCCGGAGTATCGATGAGGTTGATCTTGTACTGCTTGTCGTTGTAGTTCCAGAAACAAGTGGTAGCAGCTGATGTGATAGTGATACCACGCTCCTGCTCCTGCTCCATCCAGTCCATCGTAGCACCACCTTCGTGTACCTCACCGATCTTGTGAGTCTTACCTGTGTAGAAGAGGATACGCTCTGATGTAGTAGTCTTACCGGCATCGATGTGAGCCATGATACCGATATTTCGTGTCAAATGTAAATCGTGCTTTGCCATAATCTAATTTCTAATTGTGAATTGTGAATTATGAATTGTGAATTAGATTAGAAGCGGAAGTGTGCGAACGCACGGTTAGCCTCAGCCATGCGGTGCATATCCTCCTTACGCTTGAAGGCACCACCCTGGTTGTTGTAAGCGTCCATGATCTCAGCAGCGAGTTTCTCTGCCATACCCTTACCGCCACGCTTGCGAGCGAAAGAAATCATATTCTTCATTGCGACAGACTCCTTACGGTCAGGACGTATCTCAGTAGGTACCTGGAAGGTAGCACCACCGATACGACGGCTCTTTACCTCAACGTGAGGAGTGATGTTGTCGAGGGCCTGCTTCCATATCTCAAGTGCAGACTTCTCCTCGCTCTTCATCTTCTCACCTACGGTGTTGATAGCTGCATAGAAGATATCGTAAGAGATATTCTTCTTACCATCGTACATGAGGTGGTTAACGAACTTAGAAACTTTCTTGTCATTGTAAACGGGATCTGGAAGGATCACACGCTTCTTTGGTTTTGCTTTTCTCATTTTCTTTGGAAAATAAAAATGGTTGTTGTTGTTGTTACTTGGTCTTCAACGCCCCCTCTGGAGCATTTACTCAACCGGAAAATCAATTCACAGTTCGTAGTTCACAGTTCACAGTTATTTTGCTTTAACCTGCTTTACCGACTGCGCACTGTGAACTATGCACTGTGAACTGTGAACTATTTCTTAGCAGCCTTTGGACGCTTAGCACCGTACTTAGAACGACGCTGTGTGCGGCTTGCTACACCAGCGGTATCGAGAGTACCGCGAACGATGTGATAACGTACACCTGGAAGGTCCTTCACACGACCGCCACGTACGAGCACGATAGAGTGCTCCTGCAGGTTGTGTCCCTCTCCTGGGATGTACGAGTTAACTTCTTTTGAGTTCGTCAGACGAACACGGGCTACTTTACGCATAGCCGAATTAGGCTTCTTAGGGGTAGTTGTGTACACACGCACGCATACACCGCGACGCTGAGGACATGATTCCAGAGCTGGTGACTTTGACTTGTCCACAAGTACCTTTCTGCCTTTTCTTACCAATTGTTGAATTGTAGGCATTTTGTTTTGTTTTTAATTGTTATTATTTATTTATTTGTTTTGAATTCAGTAAGTTACGTGCCCCGCTGAGTATCATGTTGACAACAAGGCAGACCTCGCCTTTTTAGCGAAATCGGGTGCAAAGGTACTAAAAAATTAAGAATTAGGAATTAAGAATTAAGAAAAATGTGTGCAACAACTTTCAAATTACATATTTTTAACAATTCGCACAATCTTTTAACTCGCCATTGCCAACTATTATGCTTAACTTTGCCAAAAGTTATGCGCTATATATATATAATAATGTGTATGATGCTTTCGTGCATCAGTTCCTCAGCACAAAAGGCTGGGGATATCGTAAGTATAAAACAAACCGAAGTTGACAAGTATTTTTATGCGACACCAATACCTGACGAGGTATTCCGCCGTATGCGGGACAAGTCGTTCCCTAAGCATTGCACCACCAAGCGCAGTGACCTGCGCTATATCAGAGTGCTGCACATCAACAAGGAGGGCAAGACGCAGGTGGGCGAGATGGTGTGCCATAAAAGCATTTCAGCCGATTTGATCGACATTTTCCGCAAACTATATGAGGCTCGCTACCCCATAGAGCGCATGGTGCTTATCGATAATTACGATGCAGATGACGAGAAGAGCATGGCGGCAAACAACACCACTTGCTTCAATTTCCGCTTTGTCACTGGTTCGCGCACAAAGGTTTCCAAGCACGGCTTGGGTATGGCCGTGGACATCAACCCCTTTGACAATCCGTATATAAAAGGTAAGGTAGTAAAGCCCAAAGGGGCAAAGCAAGAACCTGAGATAACGAAGAGTTCCCTACCCTACCGACTCTTCACTGAGCACGGCTTCCGCTGGGGAGGCAACTGGAAGAGCCTGAAGGACTACCAACACTTCGAAAAATAGTTAAGGAGTTAAGGACCCTAACTCCTTAACTCCTATTTATTCTATCACTTTACAAACTTCTGACCATTACGTATCACCACACCCTTATAGTTGTCGGTGACACGCTGCCCTTGCACATTGTAACAATTGTGAATTGTGACATGAATATGATGAGCATTGCGAACTAATTGTGAATTGTGAATTGAACTGATTGCCGTAGCGCTCTGTGGCACGAGGTCGATGGTCTGTCCCTCTGTGGTTGGGATGTCATAGAGATATGTGGTAGGCAGATTGCCCTCTGGTATCTTCGTGGCATCCTTCACATCAGCTGCTGGCATGTTGTAAGGTTGGTTGAGTGGATTGTCATTGCTGCCCTCAGCAAGAGCGAGAGGCGTACCATCAGCCATCATGAGGGGTTCGTTTGAGCGTAGACGTAGGTTGCCGCCAAGGGTTGACTTGATGCTTACCTTATCTACTTTGCCAAGTTTCCACTCAAGATTTGTTACCTCGAAGCCACCACGAGCGCGGAGTCCCTTTACGCTTCCCTTGTCCCATGCTGCAGGGAGTGCAGGGATAAGGTGCACGAATCCAGCATGCGACTGTAGCAGCATCTCTGCGATACCGGCACAAGCACCGAAGTTGCCGTCAATCTGGAATGGAGCGTGAGCATCAAAGAAGTTTGGGTAAGTGCCTCCATTAGGGTCACTAATGGTGATATTGGCATCAACAAGGCGCATGAGGTTCTGTATAATCTTGAGCGAGTGGTCGCCATCGAGCATGCGAGCCCACTGACACACCTTCCAACCGATAGACCAACCACGTGCAGCATCGCCACGAGCGGTGAGGGCTGTCTTTGCTGCCTGGTATATGGTGTTGTCCATGTATGGTGACACCTGATTGCCAGGGTATGGCGAGTTGTTCTGCCTCCTCATACTGACCATTGAATATCATCTGCTGAACCTGTGAGAGCACAGACTTCGCATTAGCATTGTAGTTGCGGTTAGGTGACTGATTCCAGAAGGTGTCCTCATTGAGTTGCAGGGTGTCCTTGCACACGCTGCCGCTCACCATCGCACCCAGTCTGCCATTGCCCAGGGGCAGTGCCTCTTCCCAGTACATAGCAGGTTCGTTGTACCACAAGCGGTTCTTGCTCTCAAGCACAGGCAGTGGAACAGGATGACGGTCATTGGTGGTGAATGTCACGCTGTAGCCTGACTCTGTGCATGGGTTGCCTGCCATATCCTTAAACGAAGCAGCAGGGATAGAATTTCGTTGCTGCAAAGTTACCTTATATTACTCTCTTAGCACAAAAAAATGGGTCAAGGAGATTAAATTTTAGGTCAAACACTCAGTAAGTGGTAAAAAAATACTACCTTTGCGGTAAATTTACGACTAAAACCCAAATGAAACATCAACCAAACATATCGTTATTTTTTGCCCTTTTCATCGCGGCTTTAATGGTTATTGTGCCTGTGGACTCTCAGGTCACGACACATTATGACGACCACAGCGGGCTGTCAAGCCGACGTGTGGGAGGTGGCGTGCAAGATAGGAACGGACTCCTGTGGTTTGCCACATGGAACGGGCTCAACTGCTATGACGGTTACGAATTTCACAGAATAAACATCAAGCCCGGCGACAATGCAGGCATCAGCACAGGCAGGCTGCGCGACATACGACTGTCGTCAAAAGGAAATATCTGGTGCCACACTGACAACGGCATCTACGAGTTTGACCTCTCCACCTACACTTTTAGGGAGATACCGCCTAAGACTCAGAAGGTAATAGCCAAGCACATGAGCAAGCTATGGAGAGGACTCACCGATATGCAGGGCAACCTGTGGACTGCCGACCGCGAAGGGCTCTATCGCACTACTACCCTACACCACCCTGCAAGTATCATCAAGGGCACCGAGGGCGAGTGGCCACGCTCCTTTGCCATCGACAACATAGGCAATCTGTGGATGAGCATGGCGGACAGCCGACGTATAAAAGTGTTTGACACCAATGGCAACATCGTACGCACCATCATGCTTGACACCTCACCCTACGCCATGCTGCCCATGCAGAACGGTCGCGTATGGGTGGGAGGCAAGCCTGGCAGGCTGCTGCGAGTGGAGGCCGACGGACAGCAGACTTTAGTGTCGAGCGACATAGTATATGACATCAAGGAGGATGGCGAGGGACACCTGTGGATAGCCACCTTTGGCGAGGGCATCAAGGTGTGCGAACTGCCTGATGAAACTCCTGTAAAGATTTCCGCCCCTATCAGTGGTTTGGGCAAACTGAAGGTACGCCGACTGCTCATCACACCATCAGGAAACATCTTCGCCACCACCACCGAGGGACTGCTGGCAGGACACATCGACAACAAACACTGGCAAAACACAAAACTGAAACTAATAAAGCGCGATGCAAGCGATGAGGGCAGTCTGTCAAACAATGCCACGATGGACTTGGTGCAGGACAGCAAGGGAAACATCTATGTATGCACAGAGAGTTCGGGCATAGACATGATAAGCGAGGAAGAACTGATGAGTTGCGTACAAGGCAATACACAACCCGTTTTTCGCCATTTCAACGTGAGTAACTCATCGCTGACGAGTGACTTCTGCAAAGCTATGACCATAGCCAACGACTCACTCATCGTGGTAGTGGGCAATGACAATGTCACAGCCTTCAACCCCCTTACCGACCAGTCCGTCAACTACGGCAGGATATTCTGGAGCGACAGCGTGCGATTCGAGGAAACGAAGCCCTTGATACTCAACGATGACTCGTGGATTCTTGGCACTCACGAAGGGGCAATAATAGCCTCGGCTCACAATCTGTACTCACGAGGCTACATTCCACCATTGGTGTTTACCACATTAGCTATAAAGGATGGTGGGGCAGACTTCTGTCTGGTGCCAAAGAAAGAAATATCGCTGGCTTCCGACCAACGAAACATCACCATAGGCTATGCTGCCCTCGACTATACCGACAATAGTGGCATACTCTACCATAGCCGCCTCGATGACTCTGAGTGGTGCAGCACCAGCAAGAACCGCAGTGTGACACTCTTCAACCTCACTGCTGGCAAGCACACCTTCGAGGTGCAGTCAACAGACCGCTACGGCAGGTGGGTGACCAACAACCGCACCATCACCATCATCGTGGAGCCCTATTGGTATGAGACATGGTGGGCTATGCTGCTCTTCACGCTCATAGCCCTCGCTATCATCGCTGCCATCGCCTACACCTATTTATATATAAGGCGAGTGAACCAGCAACGTAAGCAACTGCTGGAGAAATACATGAAGGTGCTGGCACGCACTATGGAGACAAGTCACAGAGCCGTAGCTGCAAAGTTCAAGATAACAACAGATGGCGAGACCCGCGAACTGCCTGCCGAGGACACACGATTCCTCAACAGAGTGCGAGAGTATATAGACCAAAACATCTCCAACCCCGATGCCGACGTCGATGCTATGGCGAGCGCTGCTGCAGCAAGTCGCTCCACACTGAACCGCCGTCTGCGCTCCCTGCTTGGTATATCAGCCTCTCGCCTGCTCATCGATGCACGCATGCAACGTGCTCAGCAACTGCTCAGTCAAAAAGAGGAAACTGGCGATTCCATCGCTGATATAGCAAGAAAATGCGGGTACTATGACCCGCACTACTTCCAACGTGCCTTCAAACAGAAGCACGGAGTAACCCCTTCCGAGTGGAAGGAGAACACAACCTGATTATCGCACTATCTCCGTGCACCACCACTGGTGCAGTCTTTCGTCATCGAGCTCGGGATGAAAGGCGGTGGCAAGGATGTTGCCTTGCCGTGCTGCCACGATATGGTCATCGACGGTGGAGAGAATCTCCACGTCGGGTGACAGTGCCTTGTGGATATAGGGAGCACGGATGAAGGTCATGGGGAAGTCGGGGGCTATGCCCTTGACTTCTCCTTTTGCGTTGAAGCTACCCAACTGTCTGCCATAAGCATTACGGCGCACATCGATGTCCATGACGCCAAGAGCCCCTGTACGCGGTTTGCCGTCCTCTTGCTTTGCCAACAGGATGAGACCTGCGCAGGTGGCGAAGACGGGCAAACCATCGAGGATGTCCTGACGGATAGGCTCCATCAGTCCTAACTCTCGCATCAGCCTTGCCTGCACGGTGCTCTCACCGCCTGGCAGTATCA
Source organism: Prevotella sp. (assembly GCA_017642485.1). Lineage (GTDB taxonomy): Bacteria > Bacteroidota > Bacteroidia > Bacteroidales > Bacteroidaceae > Prevotella. The sequence continues at coordinate 9,738 of JAGCPC010000150.1, forward strand.
GTCCGTCCTTGGGCTGTTGCCAGTCGCTGAGCTGCCTTATCTCGAAGGTGTCGATGCCGAGCCTGCTAAGCATCTGCTCATGCTCTATGAATGCCCCTTGCAGGGCGAGTACCGCTATTCTCATAAAACTCATTTACACTTCGTACGAAACGCTTCGCTACGAAAACTTTCAACTATTTGCCTCGCTCTGCCATGAGCAGTTCTATCTCCTGTTCGTTGATGCCTACCATTGCCTCGCCAAGATCAGCAGAGAGTTCTGCCAGCAGCTTGGCATCCTTGTAGTTGGTGACAGCCTGCACGATGGCTGCAGCACGCTTGGCGGGGTTGCCGCTCTTGAAGATACCGCTACCCACAAAGACTCCCTCAGCGCCAAGTTGCATCATAAGGGCTGCATCGGCAGGTGTTGCCACACCACCAGCAGCAAAGTTGACTACGGGAAGTTTACCGTTTTCGTGAACATAGCGCACAAGGTCGAGGGGTGCCTGCAACTGCTTTGCTGCCTCGAAGATTTCATCTTCGCTCATTGAGGCAAGGCGACGTATCTCGCTCTGCATCATGCGCATGTGGCTCACTGCCTGCACCACGTCGCCGGTGCCTGGCTCACCCTTTGTGCGTATCATCGTAGCACCCTCGGCTATGCGCCTGAGTGCCTCGCCAAGATTTTTGGCACCACAAACGAAAGGCACATCAAACTGTGTCTTGTCGATGTGATAGACGTTGTCAGCAGGCGACAGAACCTCACTCTCGTCGATATAGTCTATTTCTATTGCCTGCAATATCTGAGCTTCAGCAATATGTCCGATACGGCACTTTGCCATAACGGGGATACTCACCGCCTCCTGTATGCCGCGTATCATCTTGGGGTCACTCATTCTTGATACACCACCTGCTGCACGTATGTCAGCAGGTATGCGCTCCAACGCCATCACCGCACAGGCTCCTGCAGCCTCAGCTATCTTTGCCTGTTCGGGGGTGGTAACGTCCATAATCACTCCGCCCTTCAGCATCTGTGCCAACTGACGGTTAAGTTGTTGTCTGTCTTTGTTCATTTGTGTTTGTGTTATTGTGTCTATAATGTGTTATTGTGTTTATACTCTGTAGGCGAGATGCCCTTATTCTTCTTGAAGAAGCGCGACAGATGTGCCTGTGATGAGAATCCTAGCCGCTGTGCTATATCCTTTAAGGGATAGTTGGTAGCGGTAAGCATAGTGGCAATCTCGCTGACTATGCGCTCATCAATGATATACTTAGGCGAACGCCCTGATATGTTTCGCGTAACCTGCGCAAGGTAACGTGGACTGACATTGAGTTGTTCTGCGTAGAAAGACACGTCTGCATAGCGGTAGAAGTACCTATCTACTGCATCAAGAAAGTGATTGTATAGTTCATCACTACGACTGTTGCCCTCAGCGTATGTAGCAGGCAATTGCTTGAGATATGTACGCGCATGAAGCATAGCATCTGCTATCTCCTCACCCTGACTGAGGTAGAACGCTACAGCCGAGGACAGCCGGTTAGCATTACCATGACGACGAGGTCCTGCAGGCAAATCGGAGGGCTCAAGTACTACGGTGCAGAGGGGAATGAGTAAACGTTGAATAGCTTCATACACACTGGGCGAAACTAGTTGGTCTCCACGAGAAGACCTGAGCACCGGAGCATAAATGATATGACGTGGCTTATAATGGCTGAGCACATCTGCCAAGGCTTCCACTACATCGATACGGCGCAGCAGACCTATCTTGACCACCTGCGGCTGTAGGTCGTTGATGATGGCCTCAACCTGCTGGCGAACCACAGAGACGGGGAGGTCATAGAACTCCTGAATGCCAAGTGTGTTCTGCACCGTGATAGATGTTACCGCTGATGCTACCATACCGCCCAACTCACTGATGAGGCGTATGTCTGCCTGCACACCAGAGCCACCAGTGCCATCGCTTCCCGTTATCGTAAGTATTGTATTGTGCATGCTACTTTACATTTACGGATGCAAAGTAACAAAAAAAAACAGAAACATGCAAATGATGTTCCTGTTATGATAAAAGAATATGCAGTATTGATAACCTTATTTTATATTGTCAACCATACGGAAGAGGCGGTTCCACCTTACGCCATTGAAACCACGACGGTCGGGGTCGCTTGACCACCAGATGAAGATGGGTTTGCCTACGATGTGATCCTCTGGCACAAAACCCCAGTAGCGGGAATCGGCACTGTTGTGACGATTGTCGCCCATCATCCAGTAGTAGTCCATCTTGAAGGTGTATTCCTTTGCCTCCTTGCCGTTGATAAGTATCTTGCCATCGCGAGTCACCTCAAGATTGTTGCCCTCATATACGCGGATAGGACGTTCGTAGATGGGGAGATTCTCCAGCGTCAGCTTCACGCTCTTACTCTTCTGAGGTATCCACACAGGACCGTAGTTGTCGCGAGTCCAACCGTAGCGGGCATTGAGTGGATAGATATCGCCGACGGTCTGCTCGAGGTTTGGCTTGATGGATGCCACGAGGTCCTTACGCTTGCTGAGTTCGCTGACAGCACGCTTGGTGAGCGGCATATAGCCAAACTGGTTGAGCTGCGTGAGATCCTCCTGTGATATGCCTAACTCCTTCATGAGGTCGTCAGGTAGCATATTATTAAGTTTCACGAAGTATGTATATTGCACATTCTCTGGCTCCTTGTTTGCCTTGCCGTCGATATATACTATGTGGTTCTTTATCTGAAGAGTTTGTCCTGGCAGTCCCACACAACGCTTGACATAGTTCTCACGACGGTCTGCAGGACGTGATATCAGTTTGCCATACTCCTGTGGGTCAGACAGGATATACTGTCTGCCTGCCTGGTAAGCCAGTTCGTAATAGTGGCGCAGGTCCATAGGCTTCAGGCTGTCGAGCTGCACAGTGATGCCTTGCTGCATCAGTATCTGCTGACCATAGCCGTAGCACATCTGGTAGTAGTCCTGTGGCTGCCAACGTGGCTCACTGACCACTGTGTCGCCAGCGGGGTAGTTAAAGACCACGATGTCGTTGAGCTGTATCTTACCCAATCCTGGTGCACGACGGTAGTCCCACTGTGGCCACTCTATGTATGACTTGATGTTTCCTACTGGCAGCGTGTGCTGCGTGAGAGGCATGGTGAGTGGGGTCTGCGGAATGCGTGGTCCGTAGCTCACCTTGCTTACGAAGAG
>JAGCPC010000151.1 GCA_017642485.1 Prevotella sp.
CCAGCTGATTTCTCAGGTGGAGTAGGGCACTTCACTATATCTTCGTCTATCGACAAGAACAAGGTGAAGGCAGGCGACCCTATTAATGTGCGTGTTGTGGTTAGCGGTGTTGGAAATATGAAGTTGCTCAAGCAACCCGAACTAAACGTTCCTAAGGATTTTGAGAAGTACGATGCAAAGATAACAGATAAAACAAAACTGACAGCTGATGGCGTGACGGGTAGCATGATATACGACATCCTCGTTGTTCCGCGCAACATGGGTAAGTATGTCATACCTGCCGTGAAGTTTGTATATTTCGATACCGCAACCCACCAATACAAAACCCTCCAGACACAACCCCACGAGATAGAGGTGGAGAAGGGCAGTGGCAATGGCGGCAGCGAAACATACAGCAAGTACAGCGATAATGACATTCACGATATCATGCCAGGCGAATCCACCAAGCAGTTGGCTGACAAGACATTCTTCCAAACCCCAGTATATCTTGGCTCTATAGTTGCCATGCTCGTTGCCTTCGTAGTGCTATGTATCATATTCCGTAAGCGTGCCATGGACCTCAACGACATGATAGCCATGAAGAGTAAGAAGGCTAACAAAGTGGCTACGAAACGCCTGCGCAAGGCAAGGGGATACATGAAGCAAAACAAGAGCGAGGCGTTCTATGACGAGGTGCTGCGTGCTCTGTGGGGATATGTCAGCGACAAGTTGGCTATGCCAAGCGAACAACTGTCACGTGAGAATATATCCGAGACTCTTGCTCAGCGTGGCACACCAGAGGAAGTAATTAGTTCATTCATTGCCGCCATCGATGAGTGTGAGTATGCTCGATATGCTCCAGGAGACCCTAAGGGCAACATGCAGCATACCTACCAGACGGCTACTGAAGCGATAACCAATATAGACAGTCTATGAAGATGAAAATATATCATATTATGCTATTCTGCCTTGTGTTGCTGCTTCCTTGTATGGTTGTAGCACAATCTAAGGCAAATGCTGATGCAGCATATAGGGCTGGTGACTACCAAAAGGCATTGAAGTATTATGCTGATGCCCAGAATGGAGGAACAGCAGTGGAGACATATTATAATATGGGTAATGCTCACTTCCGTATGGGTAATTATACAGAGGCAATGATAGCTTACCAAAGAGCTTTAAAGCTAAGCCCTGCCAATGATGATATTCTTCACAACATCGAGATTACTTCCAACAAGACAGTAGATCGTCTGCCTGTGGAGACTGATGTCTTCATTGTGAAGTGGTACAAGGCATTAGTATGTGGTTTGCCGATTGACACGTGGGCTGTAACGGCTTTGGTGGCTCTCGCCTTGTCGCTGATATGTTACCTGCTGTACCTGTTTATGGAGAACGTCAGCGTAAGGCGCATATCATTCTTCTCGTCTGTAGTGTTATGCCTGCTTTTCCTGTTCTCGGTATTGTTTGCTTACCAACAGCGAAGCTATCTGTTGACCCACGATACAGGTGTGGTGACAGTAGAGATGATAGGAGTAAAGTCGTCGCCTACGCAAAAATCAGGCGATGCCTTCGTCATCCATGAGGGAACAAGCGTAACGATTGCAGATGCTGATATTAAAGGTTGGTATTCCATAAGGTTGTCTGACGGCAGACAGGGTTGGGTGCCATCATCTTCTATAGAACTGATATAAACTATGCATAACTCAGTAGATACATACTTCATAGACTTGATATGTGGCAATCAAAGTGCCGTATTGGACCATTTTGCCTTAATCGTCACTAATGCGTGGACATGGGTGCCTCTATACGTCATGCTGCTTATCCTTGTCATCAAGAATCATGACAACATGCAACAGATATTCCTCTGTTTCGGCTGTGCCGTGCTGGGAGTGCTGATGGCAACAGGACTCACTTCCATCATCACCAAACCGTACTTTGCAAGGCTTCGCCCTTGTAATGACCCTGAGTTTAAGTATCTCTTTGACATAGCCGGAGGTCTGCACAACAACGACTATAGCTTTTTCTCTTCGCATGCAGCCACGTCAATGTCGCTTGTAGCCTTCTTCTTGCTTTATACCCGTAGCCGCATGATGACCATCTTCATGCTCTTATGGTCGCTCACCCTGGGTTGGTCCCGAATGTACCTGGCACAGCATTTCTTTACTGATGTGGTGGTAGGACTGTTGTGGGGCTTCGTAGCAGGCAGTTTGGCTTATTATGTATATCACCGCTTTAGCGTGCGTCTGTATAATGTTAACCATTCCATTTCCGACAAATACACCTCGACAGGCATAGATAAGAGAGATGTAGAACTTGTCGTATTGGTAATGCTGCTAACTTATCTTTACGCACTCATCATAATATAGGAGTAAGACATGTCAACCGACCCCAGACACATTAAGATAAAGGACTATACCTACCAGTTGCCTGATGAACGCATAGCGAAGTACCCAGTAGCTAAGCGTGACGAGAGCAAACTGCTCATATATAATAAAGGTGAGATATCACATGATGTGTTTAAGAATATCTCCCAGCATCTTTCATCAGGCTCGTTGCTCATATACAACAACACCAAGGTCATTCAGGCTCGCATACATTTTCATAAGGAAACAGGTGCTTTGATAGAGGTGTTCCTATTAGAGCCTTACTTCCCTCACGACTATGAGCAGATATTCCAGTCTAAGAACAAGTGTTCGTGGGTCTGTCTCGTCGGCAACTCGAAGAAGTGGAAGACGGGCGTGTTGTCACGCACGATAAACGTCAACGGTTGTGACCTGCGACTTAGCATAGAGCGAAAGGAAGAGTCGGGCATAGGGCATGTGATAGACTTCACATGGGACGGCGAAGCCTGTTTCTCGGAAATACTCGACGCCATAGGCGAACTGCCCATACCTCCATACCTTAACCGCAAAACAGAGGAGAGCGACAAGACAACCTACCAGACGGTATATTCCAAGATAAAGGGCAGCGTAGCAGCACCTACTGCAGGACTGCATTTTACTGATGCTGTGCTGAAAGATATTGCCGACCACAACATACAGTGTGACGAGGTGACTCTCCACGTGGGGGCAGGAACCTTTAAGCCTGTCAAGAGTGAAGAGATAGAGGGGCACGAGATGCACAGGGAGTATATCTCTGTGCGCAGAAGCACAATAGAGAATATCATAGCCCATGGAGGCAAAGTCACAGCTGTCGGCACCACCTCTGTGCGCACCCTTGAGAGCCTTTACTACATAGGTTGCACCATAATGAGGCATCCTGAGATAGATGATGAGGAGGCCCTGAGCATAAGCAATCAGTGGATGCCTTATTCCGATGAATTTTCTGAGACAAACACCCCTGATACGCTGACGGCTCTGAAGGCAATACTCGGCTGGATGGACCGTAACGAGGTCAACGTGCTCAATACAAGCACACGAATCATCATAGCACCAGGCTACAAGTTTCACGTAGTGGAGAAGTTGATAACCAATTTCCACCAGCCTCAGTCCACCTTGCTGCTACTGATTGCAGCCTTGATAGGCGAGGACTGGCGCAAGGTGTATGATTATGCCCTCAGTAATGATTTTCGTTTCCTGTCCTATGGTGATTCGTCATTATTGATACCAAACTAGAAAATCTAGAATATCTAGCATATATAGAAAACCTAGAAAACCTAGAAAAAAATACTAACCCCTAAAAACCTAAAATAAAATGAAACTAGCCGGAAGAAGAGAAAGTTCTAACGTAGATGACCGCCGCCGTAGCGGTCTTTCATCTGCAGGTATTGGTGGCATCGGTATTGGTGGTCTTGTCATCGCGGCACTTATCACGTGGGTGATGGGAGGCAATCCCCTCGACGTGGTGCAGACAGTTGCCACACAGCAGATGGGTAATGTCACCACACAGACGGAGGGTGACCGCGAGTTTACTGCCGAAGAGCAGGAGTTGGCGAAATTCTCAAGCCAGATACTGGCAGGCACTGAGGATGTGTGGACTGAGGTATTCAAGGAGATGGGCAGAGAATATGTGCCCCCACGCATGGTGCTCTATACTGGCAGTGTGCAGACAGGATGCGGCAATGGTCAGTCGGCTATGGGTCCCTTCTATTGCAGTGCCGACCAGTGCCTGTACATCGACCTCTCGTTCTTTACCTCTATGAAGAAGCAGCTGGGTGCTGATGGCGACTTTGCCTACGCTTATGTCATAGCCCACGAGGTGGGTCACCATGTGGAGTATCTGCTTGGCACGCTCGACAAGGCACACCAACAAATGTCAAGGGTGTCAAAGACTGATGCCAATAGGATAAGCGTGCGACTGGAGTTGCTTGCCGACTTCTATGCTGGTGTGTGGGCTTATCATGACAACAAACAGTTTGCCTCACTTGAAGATGGCGACATAGAGGAAGCAATAAACTGTGCACAGAAGATAGGTGACAACTACCTTCAGGAAAAGGCTCGCGGATACTCACAACCTGAGTCATTCACTCATGGCACCTCCAAGCAGCGCATGAAGTGGCTCAAGCTGGGTCTCACCACTGGCGATATGTCGAAGGGTACAACCTTCCAATGTTCAGATGCTGAACTATAAAGCTCTGGCACTGTGTTACTGGGCGTAAAGCATAGGCATCCATTACAGGATGCTTAGCTTCAATACAAAATTAACCGGTTAATTTTCAAAATTAGCCGGTTAATTTGTTGAATTAACTAGTTAATTTTTGCAAGAAGCTATGCTTCTATAGTTAAAAACCATGCAATCTCTTGCAGAAGCGCATAACTTTTATTACCTTTGTAAGCACCTAAACGTAAATAGGAAGCAACAAAACATAGATAGTAAGCAACTAAACCTAAAATCGATATGATATTAAAGATTACCAAAGGAACAAGAAAGAACATCGTGTCGTATGGCAAATATACGGCAAAGGCTATGCATCTCAATACCATTACGATGGACGATGTGTGTAAGGAAATAGAGAGTAACTGCTCGGCAAAGAGTTCTGACGTGGAGCTGGTGCTGCGTGAACTGGTGGACGTGCTGAAACACCATCTGCAAGAGGGCCATAGAGTGCAACTGCCTCATCTGGGCACCATGAAGATGGATATAGAGAGCAAAGCGTTTGACAATCCCAAGGACTTCAATCCAGCAGAGCACATCAAGCGCTGCAAAATCAGTTTCATAGCCAAGTCGTACAAAGGTCGCCAGACTCTCCTCGATGACATTAAAATAGATAAGGTGATAACTGACCAATAAAAAAAGAAATCGATTTATTTTGCAAAAACAAAAACTTTTCATAACTTTGCAAATAGAAATCACAAAGAAGAAGATGTATATATGGCACATGTAGCTACTATGCCAGTAGAAGGACAGATACTGGTAAACATAGAAGATATGTCAATGATAAAAGACATTAAGAAGGCTATCAGTCTGCTGAAGGGGGTTGGCAAGGTTACTGTTCCTCGTAGCAAGCGTTATAGTTCCTATGAACAGTCATTACGTGACATAGAAGAAGGACGTGTGTACGAAGCCAAGGACGTTGACGACTTGTTTAATCAGTGTCTGGCATGATAAAGTACACACTTAAATATACGAGTGAATTCAAACGCCAGATGAAACTTTGTCAGCGTCGCGGGTATGATATGGATTTGCTTCGTACGGCTATTGAGATACTTTCCACAGAAGGGAAGTTGCCTGCTGAATATTTGCCTCATCAGCTGCATGGTAATCGTAAAGGGCAGTGGGAGTGTCATATCCAACCAGATTGGTTGTTGATATGGGAGCAGCATGATAAGGAATTGATTCTTGTAATGGTAAATACAGGAACACATTCTGATCTGTTCGAGAAAAAGTATAAGAAATAAACAATGTTAGCGTTTGACAAACCTAATGTTCTTTGCAAAAAAAAAACTTAACCTTGCAAGTGAGTCAAACAAATTGTATAGAAACTAAAAGCAGCTACCTATGACATAACTGAAAGTTAAAGACATATAGAAACTGAAGCGTCCGCTTGAATCTTGTTCTTGAAATTCGCCAAATTTATAAGAACCCACAAGAGTAAAAGCAAGGATGCTCACGCTGTAAGGCGTGGGCTTTTACTCGGATATAGTGGGTTAGGCGTTTGGCGATGCCTCAAGAACGTAGACGATAGTAAAATAGTCCACGTTTTCTTTTTCTGTCTATTTCTCAGCCGGTTTACAGGACTAATCTTAATTCTTAATCCTAAAAAAAAAGAAAGTATGAAGAAGTTATTTACCCTTTTTGTTGCACTCGTAGCGATAGCTATGGGAGCACAGGCA
>JAGCPC010000152.1 GCA_017642485.1 Prevotella sp.
TTACAGTTCTTGGTCTGATAGAGGTGCAGGAAGTCATAGCCCTGCAGGAGCTGGTAGGTCAACTCGGTGAAGGAGAGTCCGTCACGGGCTGTGCCGTTGAGGCGCTGCTGCACGGAGTCCTTTGCCATCATGTAGTTGACAGTGATATGCTTGCCCACGGTACGTGCGAAGTCGAGGAAGGTGAAGTCCTTCATCCAGTCGTAGTTGTTGACCATCTCAGCAGCGTTAGGCTCCTTGGAGTCGAAGTCGAGGAACTTGGACACCTGCTTCTTGATGCACTCCTGATTGTGGTAGAGTGTCTCGGAGTCGAGCAGATTACGCTCCTGTGACTTGCCAGAGGGGTCGCCTATCATACCTGTGGCACCGCCAACGAGGATGATGGGTTTGTGACCGCACTGCTGCAGATGGCGCAGCATCATGATGCCACAGAGGTGACCTATGTGGAGAGAATCGGCTGTAGGGTCGGTGCCGAGGTATGCTGTGACCATCTCCTTCTGGAGAAGTTCTTCTGCGCCTGGCATAACCTGTGCGAGCATGCCGCGCCACTTGAGTTCTTCGATGAAATTTTTCATTATTTATTTTGATTTTTATATAGTGCCTATAGTGGCTATAGTATCTATAGTGACTATAGTAATTATAGGATTCTATGGTACTGGGTCGTAGCCGCTGCCACCCCATGGATGGCATCTTAGTATTCGCTTGATGGCGAGCCATAGTCCCTTCAGTGGTCCGTGCTTGATGATTGCCTCCCTGGCATACTGCGAACAGGTGGGCGTGAAGCGACAGGAGGGTGGGGTGAAAGGGCTGATGCACGTCTGGTAGAACGCTATGGGTGCTATGAGCAGTGCTGTCAGGATTTTGCGCATGACTCGGTGATACGTTGCAAGAGGTTGCGTACTCGACCTGTGACCACGTGGGAGGGGTAATGCTTGCCCTCGAGCCAGATGAAGGCCATGGTGGCAGTGGTGCCCTCTGGCAGTTGAAGCAGTGCCTTGTTGGTGCGATAAGCTTCGCGAATCTGACGTTTGACGTGGTTGCGATCTACGGCATGACGAAACTGACGCTTGGGAACAGAGATGAGTAGGCTGTTGGCGCTCTGCTCGGGAGTGACGAGGCGATAGACTACACGCAAAGGGAAGGCGGAGAAGCTCTTGCTGCCCATGCCAGGCTCAAACAGTCTGTCGATGAGGTGGTGGCTGCATAGCCGCTCGCTCTTTGGCAATTGACAATTGACAATTGATAATTGACAATTTGGGCGTTTCATAATGAAAACTTTAAACTATAAACCTCAAATCTCAAACCTCAAATCTCAAACCTTTTAGTCTTCCATCTCCTGCAGGAAGTGTCGCAGTGCTCCTGTCATGGATGGATAGCGGTCGGTAGGCGCTTCGAGGTGGAGGTCGAAACCTGCTTCGCGTGCTGCCTTGGCAGTGGAAGGTCCGAAGGTGCCTATCATCAGTTCTTCGGACTTCATCTTGGGGAAGTTCTCCTTCAGTGCCTTGATGCCGGCAGGTGAGAAGAATAGTGCCATGTCGTAGTCGAAGGACTTCTTCTCCTCCTCGGTAAAGTCATTGCTGACGGTGCGGTACATGACGCACTCCTGGTGGTTGAGCTCTTTGGAGTCGAGGAGTTTGGAGATGGAGTCGTTGGCAACGCTGCTCAGCGGTACGAGGTACTTCTCTGTCTTGTGCTTGAGCATGGCGGGTATGAGGTCGTCGATCTTGCCTGTGGTACCGAAGAATATCTTGCGCTTGCGGTATGGGGCATACTTCTGTATGTAGAGTGCTATGGTCTCGGTGATACAGAAATACTTCGTGGTCTCGGGCATGGTGATACGCATGTCCTTGGTGAGTTGAAAGAAGTTGTCGATGGCGTGGCGCGATGTGAATACTATCGCTGTGTAGTTGGCAATGTTTACCTTCTGCTGGCGAAACTCCTGTGCAGTCAATCCTTCTACCTTGATGAATGGGCGGAATACGAGCTCTACATCAAACTGCTTGGCTATCTCGTAGTATGGCGAGTTGCTGCTTGTGGGTTGTGGTTGTGATACGAGAATCTTCTTTACCATCGTTGGTGCTTAAATGTTAGTGCTTAGTGTGTTAGAGATTATAGCTAAAATACCTATTGTTAATGCGATGGGTACCGCTTCGAGGGTGCAAAGGTACAAAAAAAATCGCAAA
>JAGCPC010000153.1 GCA_017642485.1 Prevotella sp.
GGTCTCATCGTATATTTTTTTACTTGTTTGGCGCAAAGATACAAAAAAATATATTAACTTTGCCGGTAGAAAACAAAAAAAATAACATCTGTTATGGAAAAAAGGCTGTTGAACAAACAAATGATAGTAAAGAATGTAACGGATTACATTATTATCACGCTTGGGCTTGTGCTCTACGCACTCGGTTTCACCGTCTTCCTCCTGCCATACGAGATTGTGACGGGAGGCGTGGCAGGTATCTCAGCCATAGCCTTCTATTCTACGGGTTTCCCTGTGGAATACACTTTCTTTGGCATCAATGTGATACTGGGTGTCCTTGCCTTGCGCATACTCGGATGGCGTTTCCTTTCGAAGACCATCTACGCATTCTGTATGCTATCGTTTACTTTGGGATTGTTCCAACAGCTTATGCCTGTTGACGCGGCAGGGCACTATGTGAAGATACTGGGTGAGGGACAAAACTTTATGGCGCTGATACTTGGCTGTACCATGACGGGTTCGGCTCTTGCCATAGTGTTTCTTGCAGGCGGCTCTACGGGCGGTACGGACATTATTGCGGCCTCTGTAAACAAATATCGCGACATAAGCCTTGGCACCGTATTGACGTTCACGGATATTCTCGTAATAAGCTCCTGTCTCTTGATACCGCAGTTTGGCGATATGCTGCAGCGTGCCCACATGGTGGTATTCGGACTGTGCACCATGTTTGTGGAGAACTTCATGCTCGACTTCATAATGAACCGTCGTAGGCAGTCGGTGCAGTTTATGATTATTTCATCCAAGTGGCAGGAGATAGCCGATGCCATAGCTACCAAGATGGATCACGGCGTGACAATACTCGATGGTCACGGGTGGTACACAGGACAGGAGCGTAAGGTGCTCTGCATACTGGCAAAAAGGAACGAGAGCACGGAGATATTCCGTCTGATAAAGATGATAGATTCGCGTGCCTTCGTCTCACAGAGCGCCGTCATCGGTGTCTTTGGCGAAGGTTTCGACCAGATAAAGGTAAAGTAATTGTCAAAACTTTAAAATATTCAACTTAAGTGGACTACGTAATAATAGTAGCAGGTGGCAAGGGACTTCGCATGGGCGGCGAAGTGCCCAAGCAGTTTCTTCCCATAGCGGGGAAGCCTGTCCTCATGCACACATTGGAGCGCTTTCGCGAATACTCCTCCGAACTGCAGATTATCCTTGTATTACCAAAGGCACAACAGTATTATTGGCAAAAGTTGTGTGAGGAGTATCATTTCCGTCTGTCATATCAGCTCGCCGATGGTGGTGAGACACGCTTTCACTCAGTGCAGAACGGACTCAGCCTCATTCCTGACGACATGCAGGGAGTAGTAGGCGTTCACGATGGGGTGCGCCCATTTGTCAGCATTGATACCATCAGGCGCTGCTATGACAAGGCGCGGACAGCAAAGGCTGTTATCCCCGTAATACCCGTTGTAGAAACCTTGCGCCATGTAACCGAAGATGGTGGTGGCAAGAATGTTCTCCGCAGCGACTACCGTCTGGTGCAGACCCCCCAAACCTTTGATATACAACTGCTAAAGGCTGCCAACAAACAACCATACTCCGAGCATTTTACGGATGATGCCAGCGTAGTTGAGGCATTCGGTTCGCCTGTATTTATGGTTGAAGGCAACCGTGAGAACATAAAACTAACTACACCTTTTGACCTCATGATTGCAGAAGCCCTCTGCAAACAACAGTAATAAGAAGTACTAAGAAAAAAGCCCTACAAAATGAAAGTTGGAATCATAGCCACCGGACGCATGGCAGGCATTGCCGCTGACACTCTTAACAAAATGGATGACGTGCAATGTGTAGCCGTGGCATCACGCAATAAGGAAAGAGCTCTTTCCTTTGCTCAAGAGCACAATATTGAGCGAGCCTACGGATCATACGAAGAACTGCTTGCCGACGGAGAAGTAGATCTCGTCTATGTTGCCACGCCTCATTCTCACCACTACGACATTACCCTGTCAGCCATAGAGCACGGCAAGCCATGTCTCGTGGAAAAGGCATTCATGGCGAACAGCCAACAGGCTGAAGCTATCATAGGTCTTGCTCGCCAACGTGGTGTATTTGTTGCCGAAGCCATGTGGACACGCTATCAGCCTGCAGCAACAATTATAAGGCAGCAGATGGAGCATATAGGCACGTTGCGGATGATACATGCAAGCATAGGTTACAACATGGTATGGCGCAAGCCAAAACTTCTTCAGCCGGAACTATGCGGCGGAGCCTTGCTTGATGTCGGTGTGTATGCCCTTCATTTCGCACAGATGTTCTGCGACCATCCTGTGTGCGAGCTGAACGGCTGTTGCACGAAGTCTGATACGGGAATGGACCTCAGCGAGGTCATCACACTGAATTTCGAGAATGGCGTGATGGCGACACTCGAGGCATCGGCATGTGCCACTCTGTCCAATTACGGCATAATATCAGGCACTGAGGGCTTCATAGTTGTTGACAACATCAATAATCCTCAGACCATACGTCGTTATGGAGCTGACCGCGTGCTTGTCGAAGAGATAGGCGTGCCTACCCAGATCACTGGCTACGAATATGAGTTTGCCGCATGCAGGGATGCCCTCAGCCAGCACCTTACAGAGTCACCATTTATGCCACATAGGGAGACCTTGTTTATTATGAAACAGATGGATACCCTCCGAAAACAATGGGGGGTCATCTACCCTATGGACTAATTTTAGAAAAAGATAATCTACTGTCAGTGTGCCTCCAGCCAGTTGGTGCCCCA
>JAGCPC010000154.1 GCA_017642485.1 Prevotella sp.
TGAGGATGGATAAATTGACGAATTGAGGTTTAACTACCAACTGCAAAACTGTTAACTGTCAACTGTCAAAAACTCGTTGACGACTTTGACGACTTTGACGACTTTGACGACCAAAGTCTTATAGAAAAGAATTAATGGATTTATTTTGTCATTTGCTCTGTTTATCACCTTTGAATAAGGTTTTATGCACTCGGCAAAAGAAAAAATTTTCACGCTCGAAAAAGAAATTCATTACTTTTTGCTCGCTTAATCAAAATTTTGTATCTTTGCATAAAATTTTTGGGATTAGCATAGAAATGATGAAAAGACTCTGTAACTACATATCGGAATATATGGGCATACTGGTGCTCATGACGGCACTGGGGGCACTGGCCTTTCCGGAGACGCTGCGACAGGTGCGCCCTACGGTGATAAACTATCTGCTGGGGGTGGTGATGTTTGGTATGGGACTGACACTGAACATCCGAGACTTCAGGATAGTGTTTAGCCGTCCGAAGGATGTGGTGGTGGGCTGTATGGCACAGTTTACCATCATGCCGCTGCTGGCATGGGCACTGGCACGGCTGTTTCAGCTCGACGATGCCCTGGCGCTCGGCGTGGTGCTGGTGGGTTGCTGTCCTGGTGGCACTGCCTCAAACGTGATAACATATCTGGCGAAGGGTGACCTGGCGCTGAGTGTGGGCATGACGGGGGTATCGACCTTGGTGGCTCCCTTCCTCACTCCCATGCTGACATGGGCGCTGGCGGGTAAGACTGTCGATGTGGATGTGGCAGGTATGCTGCTGAGCATAATGTGGGTGGTGATACTGCCCATAGTGGTGGGACTGATAGTGAAATGGCTGTGGCCTAAGTTTACCGAGGAGGCGGTGGGATACCTCCCCGCGCTGTCATCGGTGGCGATAGCACTGATAGTGGCTATCATAATATCGGCGAATGCTGACAAACTTCTGGCTGGTGGTATGGTAATCGTCATCGTGGTGATGCTCCACAACGTATGCGGACTGAGCATGGGGTATATGATAGGACGCCTCTTGGGCCTTAGCGAACCGAAGAAGAGGGCGATATCGATAGAGGTGGGGATGCAGAACTCGGGACTGGCGAGCAGTCTGGCGACGATACACTTCGCTGCATACCCGCTGGCTACTATCCCTGGCGCCATATTCAGCGTGTGGCACAACCTGTCGGGGGCTGCCGTGGCGTATCTGTTATCAAAACAAAAGAGGGTGTAGTTTGAAAAATGCAACTATATTGACATTTTTATGTTAAAAAATCATGAAAGTGATGAAAGGGGTGGGAAATTTTCTTGCACCTGTGGGGGATAATTGCTAACTTTGCACTCAGAGAACTGAAAAAAAAAGAGATGAAAAGGTCAACGATCTGGATAATAGCAATAGTCATGGGACTCTCGTTTGTAGGGTTGCTGGCGCTTCAGATACTGTATATCGAGGAGATAGCAAAGATGAAGCGTGAGCAGTTTGAGGAGTCGGTGACAAGGTCGCTGAACCAGGTGGCGCGCAATATGGAGCTTAATGAGACACTGCGCTACCTCGAGAATGATGTGCAGAATACTGAGAAGAACACGCGCGTAAACGACTCGATAGTGACGACCAACGCCATGGGGACGGGGGTGCAGAGTTCGCACCAGTACTCAGTGGTGCGCGATGATGGCACGATATACTCCTCATTTCAGTTGCAGACGGTGACGCTGAGCCCCCGTAAGGTGCAGGGCGGACTGATGGTGAAGCGTGACAGGGGTAGTGCGATATCGGAGGCGCAGAAATCGATGCAGGAGATAGTGCGCAACCGCTATATATATCAGAAGGGTCTGCTCGACGAGGTGGTATATAGCATACTATATACTGCCAGCGACAAACCTCTCAAGGAGAGGATAAACTTCAGGCAGATGGACCAGGATATAAGGACGGAGCTGCTCAACAACGGCATCGACATGGCATACCACTTTACGGTGGCGACGAATGATGGCAACGAGATATACCGCTGTCCGGACTATACGGACGAGGGTAAGGAGTACAGCTACCAGCAGGTGCTATTCAGAAATGACCCACAGGCGAAGACGGGTGTGCTGACGGTACACTTCCCTGATATCGACTCGTATATATTCTCAAGTATCAGATTTATGATACCGGCATTGATATTCACTGGGGTGCTGTTGCTCACGTTTATCTTTACGATAGTGATAATATTCCGCCAGAAGAAACTGTCGGAGATGCGCAATGACTTTATCAACAACATGACGCACGAGCTGAAGACGCCTATCGCCAGCATATCACTCGCCGCACAGATGCTCAACGATAAGAGCGTGACGAAGTCGGAGACGATGATGAGCCACCTGGGTGGGGTGATAAATGATGAGAGCAAGCGACTGCGCTTCCTGGTGGAGAAGGTGCTGCAGATGTCAATGTTTGACAAGAGGAAGAACATCTTCAAGATGAAGGCTGCGGACCTCAACGAGATGGTGGACAATATCGCCAACACATTCACCCTGCGAGTGGAGCATACGGGAGGTAAGATATACACACAGGTGGAGGCTGTCGATTCGACGGTGTATGTGGAGGAGACGCACTTCAGCAACGTGATATTCAACCTGATGGACAACGCGGTGAAATACCGCAAACCCGATGAGCCTATCAACATATACCTCAGAACATGGAATGAGAATGGTAAGGTGATGCTGTCGATACGTGATACGGGAGTGGGCATAAAGAGGGAGAATATGAAGAAGATATTCGAACAGTTCTACCGCGTGCACACTGGCAACCGCCACGACGTGAAGGGTTTCGGACTGGGACTGGCATACGTGAAGAAAGTTATCGACATACACAAGGGCACCATCAACGTGGCGTCGGAGTATGGCAAGGGCACCACGTTTACGATAGGGATGGAGTTTATTCAGAATGAATAATTAGAAACACGAAGTGATGAGCTTCAGCGAATAATTAGGAATTAGTAATTAAAAAATAATAACCGATTTAAAAAGAAAACTTATGGAAGAAAATTTGAAGATCCTTCTTTGTGAAGATGATGAGAATCTGGGAATGTTGCTTCGCGAATATCTGCAGGCAAAGGGTTATGACACAGACCTGTTTCCTGATGGTGAGGCAGGCTATCGTGCCTTCTTGAAGACACCATACGACATCTGCGTACTCGACGTGATGATGCCAAAGAAAGACGGTTTCCAGCTTGCTACGGAGATACGACAGGCTAATGCCGACGTGCCTATCATATTCCTCACAGCACGCCAGCTGAAGGAGGATATACTCGAGGGCTTCAAGATAGGTGCCGATGACTATATCACCAAACCATTCTCTATGGAGGAGCTCGTATTCCGTATTGAGGCTATACTGCGCCGCGTACGTGGCAAGAAGACTAAGGAGTCAACACAGTACCAGATAGGTAAGTTCCTCTTTGATACGCAGAAGCAGTTGCTCAGCATAGGCGACAAGTCAACAAAGCTCACCACCAAGGAGAACGAACTACTCTCACTGCTCTGTTCACACTCTAACGAGATACTGCAGCGTGACTTCGCCCTGAAGACCATCTGGATTGACGACAACTACTTCAACGCTCGTTCGATGGACGTATATATCACCAAACTGCGTAAGCACCTGCGTGAGGATGAGAACATCGAGATCATCAACATACACGGCAAGGGCTACAAACTCATCGTGCCAGAGGAGAACGAGGAGGCGTAGTCGTAGTTAAGAGTTAAAAGTTAAGAGTTAAGAATTAAAAGTTAAGAGTTAAGGGCTTTTATGCAGGTAATGATTTTTGCTGCTGGTAAGGGCACACGCCTCAAGCCGCTCACTGACGTGATACCCAAGGCACTGGTGCCTGTGGAGGATATACCACTGTTGCAGAGGGTATATCGGAAGGTCATCGAGGCTGGGGCTGACAAGGTGGTGGTCAATGTGCACCATCATGCCGAGCAGATAAAAAACTACTGCAAACTGCTGGAGGCACGCTACGGCGTCCCTGTCACCATCAGCGATGAGACGGAACGACTGCTCGAAACAGGAGGTGGTATAAAGAAGGTAAGGGGGGAATATGATGCCCCTGTGCTGATACACAACTGTGACATACTGAGCAACGTAGATCTGCAGACGCTGTATGGCGCCATAGGCGAGTACGACGCACTGCTGCTCGTATCGGAGAGACGGACCAGCCGCTACCTCATGTTTGATGATGCGATGCGCCTCATAGGGTGGAAGAACATCGACACGGGTGAGGTGAAGTCACCCTACGAAGAGGTGAGAAATGGTACTGCCAAGAATACCCACCTCTATGCCTTTGCCGGCATCCACGTCATAAATCCTAAGGTGTTCCCACTGATGGACGAATGGGGCGATGCTTTCCCTATAATGGACTTTTACTTAACTCACTGTGCACAAGCAGATTTCAGGGGTTACCTAAAGAAGGACTTGAAGCTGCTTGACGTAGGTAAACTCGAGACGCTCGAAAAGGCAGGAGAGTTCTTGAAAATCATCTGAAGACCCTGAATATTCCGATTACTCAGAAATATAAACAAAACAATATGCAAAAGATAATAATACTGGACTTTGGTTCGCAGACGACGCAGCTCATAGGCCGTCGTATCAGAGAGCTGAACACCTTCTGTGAGATTATGCCCTACAACAAGTTCCCAGAGAATGACCCCGAGGTGATAGGCGTGGTGCTTAGCGGTTCGCCATACTCGGTGTATGAGGAGAGGGCTTTCAAACTCGATTTTGATAAGATAAGAGGCAAATACCCTATACTCGGCATCTGCTACGGTGCCCAGCTTATGGCTTACACCTTCGGCGGTAACGTGGAGCCAGAGGGAACACGTGAGTATGGTCGTGCCAACCTTGAGTTTATGGAGGAAGGCAACCCTCTGCTCAAGGACTTCGCGAAGAACTCACAGGTGTGGATGTCACACGGCGACACCATAACGAAGCTTCCTGAAGGTTTCCGTGCCATAGCCTCTACATCGACAGTGAAGTATGCTGCATACGCCGCTAACGACGAGAAGATATGGGGTGTGCAGTATCACCCAGAGGTGTTCCACAGTATAGACGGCACACAGTTGCTCAAGAACTTCGTAGTCGATATATGTGGCAGTCGCCAGGACTGGTCACCAAACAGTTTTGTGGAGCAGACGGTGAAGGAAATCCGTGAGCAGGTGGGCAATGACAAGGTGATACTAGGCTTGTCAGGAGGTGTGGACTCCAGCGTAGCTGCCGTTCTGCTTAACAAGGCTATCGGTGAGAACCTCACCTGTATCTTCGTAAACAACGGTCTGCTGCGTAAGAACGAGTTTACCGACGTGCTCAGGGACTACGAGTGCCTTGGACTTAACGTGCGAGGTGTCGATGCATCAGAGAAGTTCTACTCTGAACTGGCAGGCGTGAAGGAGCCAGAGAAGAAGAGAAAGATAATAGGCGCAGGATTTATCGACGTGTTTGAGGCTGAGGCAAAGAAGATAGAGGGTGCCAAGTGGCTTGCACAGGGCACTATATACCCTGACCGCATAGAGTCGCTCAACATCACTGGTAAGGTGATAAAGAGTCACCACAACGTGGGTGGACTGCCTGAGAAGATGGGACTGAAGCTTTGTGAACCACTGAAGTGGCTGTTCAAGGACGAGGTGCGCAGGGTAGGTCGCTCTATGGGTATGCCAGAGCATCTCATCACCCGTCATCCGTTCCCAGGACCAGGCTTGGCAGTTCGCATACTTGGCGACATCACTCCTGAGAAGGTACGCGTGCTACAGGATGCTGACGACATATTCATAAGAGGACTGCGTGAGTATAAGACCAAACTGTCAGGCGAGGAGGCTCGCAGAGTGCTCGCTGCCGGCGTGCCTGCCAACATGAAGGACGGCGAGATAGAGGTAAGCCTGTATGACCAGATATGGCAGGCTGGTGCAATACTGCTGTCAGAGGTTAAGTCGGTAGGCGTGATGGGCGATGAGCGTACATACGAGAACCCCGTTGCCCTGCGTGCAGTCACTTCAAGTGACGCTATGACAGCCGACTGGGCACAGTTGCCTTACGACTTCCTCGCCGACGTGTCAAACCGCATAATACGTGAGGTGAAGGGTATCAACCGCGTTTGCTACGACGTATCGTCAAAACCACCAGCAACGATAGAGTGGGAGTAGTTTACAGTTCACAGTTTACAGTTCACAGTTCACAGTTTACAGTTCACAGTTTTTTTTAAAGACATGGCAGAAACAGTAGATATAAGAGAATTAAATGTACTGATAGAGCAGCACAGCAACTTTGTGACCAACCTCACCACGGGGCTGAACAGGGTCATTATAGGGCAGAAGCACCTGATAGAGTCATTGCTGATAGGATTGCTAAGTGACGGTCACATACTCCTTGAGGGTGTGCCAGGACTGGCAAAAACGCTGACCATCAATACACTTGCCAAACTCATCGACAGCAAGTTCAGCAGGATACAGTTTACCCCTGACCTGCTGCCTGCCGATGTAGTGGGCACTATGATATACTCACAAAAGGAGGAGGCTTTCCAGATTAAGAAAGGTCCTGTGTTTGCCAACTTCGTACTTGCCGACGAGATAAACCGTGCTCCGGCAAAGGTGCAGAGCGCGCTGCTCGAGGCGATGCAGGAGCATCAGGTGACCATAGGCGACAACACGCTCGGTCTGCCCAAACCCTTCCTCGTGATGGCTACCCAGAACCCTATAGAGCAGGAGGGCACATACCCCCTGCCTGAGGCGCAGATGGATCGTTTCATGATGAAGGTGGTGATAGGCTATCCTACCATTGAGGAGGAGAAGAAGATAATGCGTGAGAACCTTGCCGGCAGTCTGCCCGAGATACTCCCAGTGTCAAATGCTGAGGAGATAATGAAGGCTCGCGAGGTGGTAAGACAGGTGTACATAGACGAGAAGATAGAGCAGTATATCGCCGACATGGTGTTTGCTACTCGATACCCAGAGCAGTACGGACTCAGCGAGATGAAGCCTATGATAACCTTTGGTGCATCGCCACGTGCCAGCATCAACCTTGCCAAGGCAGCGCGTGCCTATGCCTTCATAAAGCACAGGGGATATGTGGTGCCTGAGGACGTAAGGGCTGTGGCTCACGACGTACTGCGCCATCGCATAGGACTGTCGTACGAGGCTGAGGCAAACAACATCACTGCCGAGGACATCATAAGCAACATAATAAACAAGGTGGAAGTACCGTGAATAGTTCGGAATTACTTTCAAAGGTTCGTAAAATAGAGATCAAGGCCAGAGGACTGTCTAACAATATCTTTGCTGGCCAATACCATTCTGCCTTCAAGGGTAGGGGTATGGCATTCGCAGAGGTTAGGGAGTACCAGTATGGTGATGATGTGAGAGATATAGACTGGAATGTCACCGCTCGCTTTCATAAGCCTTACGTCAAGGTGTTCGAAGAGGAAAGGGAGCTGACGGTGATGTTGCTCGTAGATGTCTCTGCCTCACTGAATTTCGGCACTCGTGTGGAGACGAAGGCGGAGATGGCGGCAGAGATAGCCTCCACCTTGGCATTCTCAGCCATACAGAATAACGATAAGATAGGCGTGATATTCTTCTCAGACAGGATAGAGAAGTATATACCTCCAAAGAAAGGCAGGAAGCACATTCTGTATATCATACATGAGATGCTGAGTTTCAAGCCTCAGTCGGTGAAGACGAACATCGGAGTGGCGCTGGAGTTTCTTGGCAAGACACAGAAGAGACGCAGCACGGCTTTCCTGATGAGCGACTTCTACAATCGTGCGGACTTTGAGAAACCTCTGCAGATATGCAACGCCCGTCATGACGTGGTGGGCATACGTATCTACGACCCGCTGATGGTAAACCTGCCTGATGTGGGTATCATAAGGATACACGATGCCGAAACGGGTCACGAGCAGTATATCGACACCTCGTCAAGACAACTGCGTATGGCGCACAATAAGTACTGGACGGAGCATACTACGGAGATTAACCAGATGTTTCAGAGGAACTCGGTCGATATGGTGAGTGTGGCAACTGACGGCAATTACGTTACGGCGTTAAGAAACCTCTTTGCTATGAGAGGGTGAAGAGATTGAAGATTGAAAATTGAAGATTGAAAATTATGATTTGCACAAAGCATATAAATAATACATTATCATTATTTAGACGCACTATGGTGGGTAGAGTTCTCTGTGGACTATTGCCATCGCCATTGGTAATCATAATTTTCAATTTTCATTTTTCAATTTTCAATTCAGCAAGCGCCCAGGGTATGGTGGAGGCGCGTATAGACTCGATACAGATGATGGTAGGCGAGCAAACGGGCTACCATGTCTCTGCCACGGTGAAGCCAGGACAGCGTGTGGTGTTTCAGCAATGGAAGCCACAGCAGATGATAACGCCAGGTGTGGAGGTGGTGGAGATGCCGCGGATAGACACCGTAGATGCTAAAGACGGTTTTATAAAGGTAACACAACACTTGGTGCTGACATCGTTTGAGGACACCCTGTACTATATACCCAAACAAGAGGTAAGGATAGACAACAGGAAACTGCAGACCAACAACCTTGCGCTGAAGGTGCTGACGGTGGAGGTAGATACGTTGCACCCCAACCAGTTCTTTGGTCCTAAGGATGTGCAGGAGAACCCATTCATGTGGCAGGAATGGGTAAGGTTGTTGTGGTTTGCCATCCTCACTGTGGCCATATACATACTGGCATGGTTGGCATACATACGCCTGAAGAGCAACAAACCGTTTAAGTTCAAGGTGCGCATAATCAAGCGCATCCCTCCTCACCAGAAGGCACTCTCTGCTATCCAGGCTCTGAAAGACGAGAAGGTAGCCCTGAGTACGGAGGACGACTCAAAGGCATACTACACCCAGTTGACGGATGCCCTGCGTACCTACATGCAGGAGCGCTTCGGATTCAACGCCAAGGAGATGACTTCTGCTGAGATAATATCTCGTTTGCAGCAGGAGGAAGACCAGGATAAGATAGAAGAACTCACAGCACTATTCCAAACTGCAGACCTGGTGAAGTTTGCCAAGTACTCTACGGGTATGACGGAGAAAGACCGCAACCTCGTTTCGGCTGTTGACTTCATCAACAAGACAAAACAGGAGAACGTGCCAACGGAGGAGCGTATAGAACCTACCATAACAAAGCAACAGCGCCAGACGATGCATGTGCGCACCTCGCTGAAGTGGGTGATAGGTATAATGATAATCGTTGCCACAGCGCTGATAGCATACGTATGTTGGCAACTATATGATATAAGAGCGTAATTAACAGTTCACAGTTCATAATTCACAATTCACAATTGTTTGCTAATCCAACATATTTCCTGCTGCTTCTGCTGCTCGTGCCATATATACTATGGTACGTGCTTTGGCGTAATCGTGGTAAGAGGAAGATGGAGACTTCCATGATATTCAGCGATACTCAGGCTCACAGGCACTCACCAGTCAGTCTGCGTGTTCGTTTGATTCACCTGCCCATGATATTGCGTTGTGCAGCTTTTGCGCTGATAATCGTGGCTTTGGCACGCCCGCAGACGCATAATGCGTGGGACAGTCGCAGCGTGGAGGGAATAGACATCATGCTGGCGATAGACATCTCCACCAGTATGCTGACGCAAGACCTGCACCCTAACCGCATAGAGGCAGCGAAGAGTGTGGCAGCCTCGTTTATCACTGACCGTCCTAATGACAACATAGGTTTGACGATATTCGCTGGTGAGGCATTCACACAGTGTCCTATGACGACAGATCATGCCTCACTATTAAACCTGCTGAAAGGTGTGCGTACCGACCTTGCCGAAACAGGATTGATAAGCGACGGTACGGCGATAGGTATGGGACTTGCAAATGCTGTATCGCGCCTGAAGGACTCCAAGGCAAAGAGTAAGGTGGTGATACTGCTTACTGATGGTGCGAATAACATGGGTGACATATCGCCCATGACAGCTGCACAGATAGCAAAGAGTCTCGGCATACGCATATATACTATCGGTGTGGGTTCGAAGCGAGTGTCGGCATACGAACTCGATGCGACGACACTGAGAAACATAGCCGCTACGAGCGATGGCAATTTCTACCTCGCTACGAACAATAAGGAGCTGAGACAAATATATAGCGACATCGACAAACTGGAGAAATCGCGCATAATGGTGAAGAAGTTCTCAAAGAAGTACGAGGCTTACCAACCATTCGCCTTGGCAGCACTGCTGTTGCTGATGTTTGAGGTTCTTCTAAGATTAACTGTTTTAAGACGACTGTAAATGCACTTTTATTCACCTACATATTTATATCTTCTTGCTGTCATCCCCATAGCAGTACTCTTTATGATGTGGGCAGAATGGAGCAGACGAAAGAAACTGGCGCGACTGGGCGACAGGCAATTAGTGAAGTCACTGATGCCTGGTGCTTCAGCATGGCGAAGATGGTTGAAGTTTCTGCTTGTTCAGATGGCTTTTGCTTCTATTGTAATAGCTATTGCCCGTCCGCAGATGGGAACTAAGGTGAGCCACGAAAAGCGTAATGGCATAGAGGCGATAATATGTCTGGATATATCAAACTCTATGCTTGCCACAGACGTGAAACCAAGCAGGTTGCAGAAGAGTAAGATGCTGATAGAGAACTTAGTAGAGCATTTTACTAAAGATAAGGTTGGAATGATAGTGTTTGCTGGCGATGCCTACGTTCAGTTGCCTATAACGAGTGACTACGTATCGGCAAAGATGTTCTTGCAAAACATAGAGCCTTCGCTGATACAGACACAGGGTACCAACATCGCTGAGGCTATTAACCTGGCATCAAATAGTTTTACAAAACAGGAAAACATAGGCAAGGCAATAATAGTGATTACCGATGGCGAGGATCACGAAGGCGGAGCTATGGAGGCAGCGAGTGAGGCCAACGAAAAAGGCTATCAGGTGTTTATATTAGGTATAGGAGACACCAGCGGAGCTCCAATACCCGTTGCTGAGGGTGGTTACCTGACAGATAATACGGGAAATACGGTGATGACAGCCCTCAACGAACAGATGTGTCGTGACGTGGCATCAGCAGGAAAGGGCACATACATACACGTTGACAACACCTCAGTGGCTCAAGAGCAGTTGAACAACGAGTTGAGCAAGATGCAGAAGGGCGACATGGAGAGTGTGGTATATTCCGAATACGAGGAAGTATATCAGTGGTTTGCCCTTTTGGCTATAATACTCTTGATAGTGGAGGTAATGATATCAGAGACACAGAATCCATTCTTCAAGCGTTTCAACCTGTTTAAGGACAAGAGAGCTGCGAGCGTGATACTTTTGTCGCTGCTTGCCATCTCGATGAATGCCCAGAATGCTGACAGACACTTCATACGTAAGGGAAACCGTATATTCCACCAGAATGTACAGGAGAGTCCGTCAAAGGCTGAGGTGGAGTATCGCAAGGCTCTGACGGCAAACCCTTCTAATCCTCAGGCGATGTACAACTTAGGATGTGCACTGTTGGCACAAAATAAGGATTCGCTCGCTATGGATATGTTTCAGGCTTCAGCCAAGGCAGAAACGAGTAAGCAGCGTAGGGCAATGTCGTATCATAACATGGGAGTAATCTACCAAAAACAGCAGCAATATGGTCCTGCTATAGAGATGTATAAGCAGGCATTGCGCCTCACTCCACACGATAACGAGACACGCTATAACCTCGTGCTCTGTCAGCGTCAGCAGAAACAGCAAGACCAGAATCAGAACCAAAACAAAAACAACCAGCAGAATAACAAGGATAATAAGAACGACAAGAATAAGGACAAAGAAAAAGATAACAAAGACGGTAATAACGACCAGAACAAGAATAAAGATAACAAAGACGACCAACAGAATAAAGATCAGCAACAGAACAAAGACCAGATGAGTCGCGAAAATGCTGAACAACTACTGCAGGCCGCCATACAAAACGAGAAGGAGACGCAACAGCGCCTTAACAAGGCTATGAGACAGCCTCGCCGTCGTAACATTCAGAAAAATTGGTGATTACTTTGCAAAATAGACTAACATATTCCATAGTGGCACTACTGTTGCCACTTCTCGCACTGGCACAGAAGATTACGGTGCAGGGCCCTACTCACGTGGCAGTGGGCGAGCAGTTCCAGTTACGCTACGTGGTGAACACCACTGACGTAAAGAACTTCCATTTGGGAAACATACCAGATGCCTTCGAGGTGCTGATAGGTCCGAGCACCAGCACACAGCAGAGTTTCTCTTTCGTCAACGGTCACACCTCGCAACAGTCATCGGTGACCTATACTTATGTGTTGATGGCACACAAAAACGGCACCTTCGTGATACCTTCTGCCAAGGCAGTAGTAGCTGGCAATAATGCGGTGTCATCGGCCTTGAAGATAAACGTAAGTGGCAAGTCACAGTCAGGAGGGGGACAATACAATCAGCAGCCCAGACGTGTTGACAGAGCTGGTGCAAACATCTCAGGAAACGATCTATTCCTGCGTGCCTCAGCCAACAAACACAAGGTATATGAGCAGGAACCTATACTCTTGACCTACAAGGTATATACCCAGGTGGAGCTGACAGCCCTTGAGGGCAAGATGCCCGACCTGAAGGGTTTCCATACACAGGAGATACCTTTGCCACAGCAGAAGACATTCCACATAGAGACTGTTAACGGCAAACCATACAACTGCGTCACATGGAGCCAGTATGTGATGTTCCCACAGATGACGGGCAAACTCACCATTCCGAGCCTAACATTTAAAGGTATCGTGATGCAGCGTAATCCAAATGTTGACCCATTTGAGGCATTCTTCAACGGTGGCTCGGGATATGTAGAAGTGAAGAAAGACTTCACGGCTCCAAGCGTTGATATCGAGGTGTTGCCACTTCCTACCAAGCCAGCTGATTTCTCAGGTGGAGTAGGGCACTTCACTATATCTTCGTCTATCGACAAGAACAAGGTGAAGGCAGGCGACCCTATAAATGTGCGTGTTGTGGTTAGCGGTGTTGGAAATATGAAGTTGCTCAAACAACCCGACCTGAATGTTCCAAAGGATTTCGAGAAGTATGATGCAAAGATAACAGACAAGACAAAGCTGACAGCCGACGGTGTGACGGGTAGCATGATATACGACATCCTCGTTGTTCCGCGCAACATGGGTAAGTATGTCATACCTGCCGTGAAGTTTGTATATTTCGATACCGCAACCCACCAATACAAAACCCTCCA
>JAGCPC010000155.1 GCA_017642485.1 Prevotella sp.
CAGCTGGCTCTCGACCGCGACCCACACGGAAACGTACAGGTATCACTCATCGAGACCGAGAAGCTGCTCAGCACTATGGTAGCCCAGAAGCTCGAGAAGATGAAGAAGGAAGGCAAGTACACAGGCAAGTTCTCTGCTCTGCACCACTTCTTCGGTTACGAGGGACGCTGCGCTGCTCCTTCTAACTTCGATGCCGACTACTGCTACGCTCTTGGTACCAGCGCTGCCCAGCTGATTGCTAACGGCAAGACTGGCTACATGGCTATCGTTAAGAACACTACAGCTCCTGCCGAGCAGTGGATCGCTGGTGGTGTGCCCATCACTATGATGATGAACATGGAGAAGCGTAACGGCGAGATGAAGCCCGTTATACGTAAGGCTCTCGTTGAGCTCGACGGTGCTCCATTCAAGGCATTCGCTGCACAGCGTGATCGCTGGGCCCGTGAGACTGCATACGTATATCCTGGTCCAATCCAGTACTGGGGACCAACAGAGGTTTGCGACCAGCCAACCCGTACACTTGCTCTCGAGCAGGCTAAGTAATTAGATGGCAAAGCGACGTGTAGTTCGCCGAAAAGGTATCGGCGCCACTCATACATACCACGGCCCCGGGCGTAAAAAGCGTCCCGGAGTCGTGGTTCGCTTATTGCAGAGACTGCCCAGCTGGTCGTATTGGTTGGGGGGTGCTGGCATCGTCGCTATCTATCTTTATTTCTTCTATTATTTCTTTGTAGGTCCGTTCGGATTCCGCTGGCGCGCGCGTTATGGCGACGTGAGCTATCCCGAAGGCTACGAGATTCATGGTATCGACATCTCGCACCATCAGGGCCGTATCGACTGGGAAGAACTCAAAGACAACGGACAGATAGATCATTGTCCCATACGCTTTGTG
The DNA here is from genome assembly GCA_017642485.1 of Prevotella sp. Lineage (GTDB taxonomy): Bacteria > Bacteroidota > Bacteroidia > Bacteroidales > Bacteroidaceae > Prevotella. The sequence continues at coordinate 893 of JAGCPC010000155.1, forward strand.
ATGATCAAGGCCACAGAGGGAGCCACCCAAACCGATCGCAACTTCCGCGACAACTTCTATCAGGCCCGCGAGAATGGGTTTACCCGTGGCGCCTATCACTTCTATAGTGTTCACAGCCCCGCCGAGCAGCAGGCCTATCACTTCATCAAGACAGTAGACCTGGTGAACGGCGACCTGCCACCTGTGCTCGATGTGGAGCATAAACCCAAGAGCCAAACCGACGCTCAGTTCCAGCAGTCGGTACTCAAGTGGCTTAACATCGTAGAGCATCACTATCGTGTAAAACCTATTATATATACCTATTTTAAATTTAAGACCCGCTATCTGTCCGATCCCGTGTTCGACGAGTATCCTTACTGGATAGCGCATTACTATGTCGACTCGCTCGAGTATCAGGGCCCGTGGAAGTTCTGGCAGCACACCGACGTGGGCCGACTGCCAGGCATCAAGGGCAATGTAGACTTCAACATCTACAACGGCTCGTTCTACGACCTCCGCCAGATGACCATCGGCTCGCAAGAAACCATCGGCGAAAAAGCCTACCGCGAATAAGAAACTGATAAATTCTGAAACGATATAATAACTAGACAACATGAACAAATTAAGAATCCTTATGATTGGAGGTACTGGCACTATCAGCAGCGCCATTACCCGACAGTTGGCAGCCAGCGGTCACGAACTGTGGTTGCTCAATCGTGGCACACGCAGTCATGAAGTGCCAGCAGGTGTAACACAGGTGATTGCCGACATCGACGATACCGAAGCCGTGCTCGCTGGTTTGGGCGACGCGCAGTTCGATGCCGTATGCGAGTTCATCGGCTTTGTGCCAGAGCAGGTAGAGCGCGATGTGCGATTGTTCCGAGGGCGCACCCGTCAGTACGTCTATATCTCGTCGGCTTCGGCCTATGCCAAGCCCGTGCGCAGCCCGTATATCACCGAGGGCACAGCGCTGGCCAATCCATACTGGCAGTACTCGCGCAATAAGATAGCCTGCGAAGAGCTGCTGATGCGAGAGTATCGCGACAACGCATTCCCCGTCACCATCGTTCGTCCCTCGCACACCTATTGCGAGCGTAGCGTACCCGTAAGCATCCACGGCCCTAAGGGCAGTTGGCCTGTACTTAAGCGTATGCTCCACGGCAAACCCGTGCTGGTGCATGGCGATGGTTCTTCGCTGTGGACACTTACTTGGAACGAGGACTTTGCTCGCGGCTTCATCGGCCTGCTGGGCAATCCCAAGGCCATCGGCGAAGCATTCCAGATAATGAGCGACGAGCAGCTTACGTGGAATCAGATATACCATTGTGTGGCCCAGGCTCTCAACGTGTCGCCCAAGCTATATCACGTAGCCTCCGACTTCCTGGCTGCAACCTGTCCTGCCGACTACGACATGGAGGGCAACCTCATAGGCGACAAGGCAGCTACGGTCATCTTCGACTGCACCAAACTAAAGCGTGCCGTGCCTGGATTCCAGGCCACAACACGCTTCGATCAGGGCGTTCGCCGCTGTGTAGACTACATACTGTCTCACCCCGAGCTACAAGTTGACGCCCCCGAGTTCGACCAGTGGTGCGACAATATCATCGATGCCCAGGAGCAAGCCAAGTCACACCTTATAGAGTTAATAAACTCAGGCCGCTTATCCTTGGCGGGCGAGAGTCCAGCCGTGGAGTAGGGCGAAATAGTTTAGGGCAGTGGTGCCGTTTTCGAGTGGCGGCGCCCACTTCTGCACTTTTGTGCGGATGCTGTTGAGTTGATACTTTTTTGTAACTGCCATCTGCCATCTGTACCACATAATTGCGTTTCTTCCATGTACTGATCATTGCCCCCAAGTTATAACGCGTCCTTGCTGGCTTTATTATATCATATCACTATAAGGATGGCAGATGGCAGATGGCAGTTGTATTTTTGCATGGGGGTAGGGTGATGATAAGAAAATGTTATATATAATATTTTAATAATAATATAATATATATATTATATTATTATTAATTCTCAAAATCCTCTTGTATAAGGGGCGCAATATAACAACTGCCATCTGCCATCTGTACCAAATTCGCATTTTTTTTTGTCTTTCCCTGTATAGTGTTGACTCCCTCTGAGCCTTGATTTGTTACTGTTTTGTTAATTACTGTTTATTATACTGGTTTTGTTGACTTATCTCTCTGATCAGGTTGTCTGCTTTCCTGCTTTTGTTGTCCCTTTTCCCGGGTTAGTGGACTTTGTACTGGAAACGTTGACCTTTTCATCTGAGAATATGACTTTATACTAAATTCGTTGACTCGCCTTGGCGAAGCCGACACCATGAAAAACACTCAGGGGGTGCCCTGCGGCAGGGGGCAGACAGCCCCCGAGAGCCTTCCTTCGGACTTCCACATCACCTTCTGCGGACCTGACTGGGTGTGCACCTCTGAGGGTGTCTTCATGCCGATACTGTAGTGCGGACGGGTGTCATTATAGAAGAGGATGAAGCCAGAGATACGCTCCAGCGCGTCCTGATACGTCTTGAAGCGGCGTTCACGGTAGATGACCTCCGTCTTGAGGATGCCGTTCACGCGCTCTGCAATGGCGTTGTCAGTGGGCTTGTAGTCCTCTGTCATGCTGATCCTTATACCATATTTCTTCAGTTCGTCTGTATAGGCGTTACAGCAGTACTGTACACCTCGGTCAGAGTGGTGGATGAGTCCTTGCAGTTCATCGGCCGTAGCCTGGCCTATAGCCATCCGAAGAGCCTTGAGCGTGTATTCAGCCTCCAGTGTCTCGGACAGGCACCAACCCACGATCTTGTGCGAGTATGCATCCGTCACCAGGTGCAGGTAGCAGCAGTCGTCCACCAGGTCAATGTATGTAATGTCGCTCACCCAAAGCTGGTTCGGACGTGTGGGAACGAAACCGCGGACGAGGTTCTTGTACCTGCGGTAGCGGTGGTTCGAGTTTGTCGTGCAACGTGGCTTGGGGCGCTTCTGCATCAGATGGAAGTCGCGCAGCAGCTTCAGGAACGAGTCCCTGCCAGGTACCCAGCCGCAAAGGAACATGCGGTTCATCATAAGCCACAGCTTGTAGTAGCCGATACCAGGATCCTGTTCACGGATTACCCTGACAGCGTCAACAATACGCATCACACGCAACAGGTAGTCCTGGTCGCGCTTCTGTTTCTGGTAATACGCCTGTTTCGTGTGGTCAAGCAGGCTGCAAGAGTACTTGACTGTATAGTCTTTCTTCTCACAAAGGCGTTCTACCGCTTGACCCCAGATTTTTTTCTTATCCGGATACCTTGCTCCTCGGCAATGTCTATCAGAGTATTCAGTGCATAGTTGCGGTCCTTCTCGAACTGAAGCTGCTTCTCCAGTTTCTGAAGTTGCTTCTGAAGCTGATCTATAACAGCCTGCTGGCTCTCCACGGGAACGTCGGAATTTACCTTTTCTACGTTTGACATCTCTACTGCATTAACATTAATCCGCGGCAAATTTACACATTTTGTTTCAATTTCGTGTGGAGTAAGGTATAAATTTACCCAATTACTGACTGTTTGAACGCTGGGAAGACCATATTTCAGAGCTATCACCTTACGTTC
>JAGCPC010000156.1 GCA_017642485.1 Prevotella sp.
ATCTGGCAGACTTCGCTTGTCGTCGTCTTGATCATTGCACGTATGGCGAACAGAAGACAGCTTGCAAGGATTGTCCTACTCATTGCTATGCTCCTAAAGAGCGCGAGGCCATCCGTGAAGTGATGCGCTGGGCAGGGCCAAGAATGATATGGTATGCCCCAAAGGATGCCCTCATTCATTTTTTTCATAAAGTGAAATACTGGCTCCAGTCGCTCTCTTTCAGAACTGGTGTTATTGTTCTTTTGTGCTGCATACCCTTCTATATCCTTTCCTTCGCCCAGATGCTGCTACCAATAAGTGTTGCTGCAAAGGGAATCTTATGGACTATCCTATTCGGATTGGCTAAGACCTGTCAATATGGAGGTCTTACAATTCTTGGTGTTGAGGGCTACAAGCGGTTAAAAAATAAATTCAAAAAGAAAAAAGAATAAATGGAAACAAGAAAACAAATAGCAGCAGAGAAAAAGAGGTGCAACAGCCATAATTGCGCCCAAGCAATTCTTCACACCTACGCAGAAATAGCTGGAATCAGTGAGGATGAAGCCATGAACATTGCCGGGGCTTTTGGTGGTGGTATGGGTAATATGGTAGGTACATGTGGCGCACTTGTTGGATCTGGTCTCGTTTTGGGATTGGTAAATAAAGACAAGGCAAAGTCCATGAAACAGATGCGTCAGATAATGACCAAGTTCCAAGAGAGAAACGGAGCCACACAATGCAAGCTGCTGAAAGGTATTGGAACAAAGGTGGTACTTAGAGAATGTCCTGATTGTGTAGCTGATGCAGCAGAGTTTTTGGAAGAACAATTAAATGGGTAGAAGTTAAAAATGCAGATAATACTCGCTTCCGCAAAGATAATGAATGACCGCTCAGCGACGAAAGGAGACGCTTGCCAGAGCAAGAAGGTAGAGTCATCCCCCGACATTAGCCAGTCATCACCTCGTTTCCAGAATGAGGCAGATTGTTTTGCGAGGGATATGGCTCAGTATTCAGCAGAGACGATTGCCGACATGCTGGGCTGTAGCCTGCAGATTGCAGCCCAGAACAGGATGCGATTTATGCGATTCTTTGAAGATGCTCCCAAACTGCCAGCTATTCTTGCATATCACGGCCAGGCATACAAACATCTCAAAGCGGAGACCCTGAATGTAGATAACCTCAATTATTCTCAGGAAAAGTTATGGATTACCTCTTTCCTCTATGGACTGCTTCGCCCATTGGATGCTATTCTCCCGTATAGGATGGAGGGTAATGTAGAACTTCCAAGCGGAGAGGGACAGAACATGTTTGGTTTTTGGAAGAGCCGCTTGACTGATTTGCTGATTGATGCAGTGAAAGCAGATGGTGGAACGCTGATACATCTTGCAACAGAGGAATACCAGCACCTGTTTGACTGGCAGCGAGTCCGAAAAGAAGTTCAAATCATCCAGCCATTGTTCTATGTTCGCAAAGGGGACAGTTTGAAGATGCAAGCGGTATGGGCCAAGACTTGTCGTGGAGCTATGACACGATTCATCATTGAGAATCGAATCGACAAGCCGGATAACCTGAATGCTTTCAGTTACGAAGGCTTTACATACGAACCGAATCTTGGAGAACCAGACTATCCACATTTTATCAAATGAGTGAGTAAACAGCCATCAGGTTTCTAAAAGCAAACACTATCTGGCTGTTTATCAGATACATACTTTAACATCTCCTTGGATAGTTTAGGAATCGCAATTTTCAGAATTCTCCGAGTTTTGGATGAGATTTGGGTCTGATTTTGGGTAATAAAGAAACAGAAAATCCGCATAACTCATTGATAATCAATTCGTTATGCGGATTTATCAGCGGAGAGAGAGGGATTCGAACCCCCGGTGCCTCTCAGCACGGCGGTTTTCAAGACCGCTGTAATCGACCACTCTACCATCTCTCCGAACGTCATAGTGACGGCTCTTGGTCTGAAAAGCGAGTGCAAAGGTACAAAGAAAAGTTGAAAGTTGAAAGTAGAAGGTTGAAAGTTTTGTAGTTTTTAACTTTTTTTAATCGTAGAGGGTCGTCTGCGAGTTGTTTTCTTTGTTTCTTTTGCTGGTGTTTCTTTTACTGGTACCTCTTTTACTGGTACCTCTTTTGCTGGCGCTTCCGTTGTGTCAGCAGTAGCAGGCTTAGCAGGTTGAGCGGCTTTTGCTTGTTGGTCAGGTTTGGCAGGTTGAGCAGGTGTGCCTTGCTTGGCCTGTGTGCTTTGCTTAGCAGGTGTACCTCCTTGTCTGGTTTGCTTGGACTGCTTAGACTGCTTGGACTGTGGCGATGGGGAGGAGGTGTTAGGCTTCTCCTGTTCGGTGATGAATAGGTTGTCGCCACGATGCTTGTCGCCAGGGCGGAATGCCTCCTGCCACAGTGTAAGGGGTTGGGGTGCCTGTACGTGTGGAAGAGGTGTGATGTCAGCCATCCAGGGTTTGCCAGCAGCCATCTGTAGGTAATGGAACTGACGGGTGTAGTAGTCGAGGATGCGGAGGTCATCAAATGTGAATACCATAGGACGGAGTGGGGCGTAAAGGGTGTCCCAGTCGTCATCGCTAATGGCATTGATACGCTGTAGGTCATCGCACAGTCCGATGGAGCGTATGGCAACGCTGGCATCATTGGTGATAAGGAGCACTCGTTTGCCAGTTGCAAAGAGTTCGACAACACGACGTACTATGGCGGGGTCGGCGAAGGAAGCGTGGTGACTCTCTGCGCTGATGCCCTCGATGCGGAGTCGGTTTTCGCGCTGCTGGGCGAGGATGAGGCGCTTGGCGAGGCGTGCTGCTGCATTGAGGCATACTATGCTATCCGTGAAGTCGGCTTCCTTGTGGTTGGTAGGGTCCTGCAGTGCTGCAAAGCGGTCGATCTCCTCGTATGTCTCGCCCATCATCATGAACTTTCCTCCACGATGCTTCATGAGTTTGGAGATAAACTCCAGCTGTCGCTCAAACTGCAGACGTGCATTGACGCGTGGGTCGGAATGGTTGGAGGTATGGCCCACGAGGAGTTCGAGCCATATATTAGTGTCGCTGATGACGACATCGTAGTCGAGGACACGAGCGAGGGTGTCTTCGAGGAAACGGTATCGTTGCTGTATGTCGTCGAGGGTGAGTTGTTGTATCTGCTGGTCGGTGAGCACGATGGAGCGCTGTGGGGCCTGAGCGAGTTCGATGATATTGTGTATTGTGATGTCAGGCAGTGCAGGTATGGTAAGAGCTACAGGAGCCTCAGGCGCCTTGGGAGTTTCAGGTGCTTTGTAGGCCTCCTGTACTTTTGGTGCTTCAGGTGTTTGGGGAGTTTCCTGTGCCTTGGGAGTTTCAGGTGTCTCTGGTGTTGCCTTCGCCTCCTGTGTTTTTTTCGTAGAGCGTGGTTTGCGTAGTGTGGTTTTTCTTGTTGTCGTAGCCTTCTTGGCAGGCTTGTCATCTGTGGAAGCCTGTGCTGTTATTGGCTCCTCATTGGTCGTATTTTTTTTTCTCATAAAAATGGTGTCATTACTAAATATCGGCGACAAAGTTACAAAAAAAGATACGAATATTTGCGGAAAAAAGTTGAAATTTTTGGCTGAAAGAAAAAAAAGTTGTAATTTTGTAACCTATATACGCTCGTGCGTACAATATATTTGTGTACGCGGGCGTTGTATGTAGTGAGTATTATCAAGAAAAAGACGTAGATAAAAGGTTACATGAGACAGCTAAAGATTCAGAAAAGTATTACCAACCGTAACAGTGAGGCACTTGACAAGTACCTTGTGGAGATAGGACGTGCACCACTGATCACCATCGATGAGGAAATCGAACTGGCCCAGAAGATAAAGAAAGGCGGTCCGGAGGCTGAGCGCGCCAAGGATAAGCTGGTGACGTCAAACCTGCGATTTGTGGTGTCAGTGGCAAAGCAGTACCAGCACCAGGGACTGTCGCTGACAGACCTCATAGACGAGGGTAACATAGGACTGATAAAGGCAGCACAGAAGTTTGACGAGACACGTGGCTTTAAATTTATCTCATACGCCGTATGGTGGATACGTCAGAGCATACTGCAGGCTATAGCTGAGCAGAGCCGCATAGTGCGCCTGCCCCTGAACCAGGTGGGTTCGCTGAGCAAGATAAACCACGAGATAAACAAGTTTGAGCAGGAGAACCAGCGCCACCCCAGCGTGGGCGAACTGTCGGAGGCTACCAATATAGATGAGGAGAAGATAGGACAGAGCCTCATGGCTGACGGCCACCATGTGAGTATCGATGCTCCATTTCAGGATGGTGAGGAGAACTGTATGCTCGACGTGATGGCGAGCGGCGATGACTCACGCACTGACCGTACGGTGGATCATGAGTCGATGGCACAGGAGCTGAACGCTGTGCTCAACCGCGTACTGAAGGACAGAGAGATAATCATCATACGTGAGTGCTTCGGTATAGGCTGTCATGAGAAGGGACTGGAAGAGATAGGCGATGAGCTGGGACTGACACGTGAGCGCGTAAGACAGATAAGAGAGAAGTCAATAGCAAAACTGCGTGACAGCGGTAATGCAAAGATACTTATGAAATACTTCGCGTAGATAATAGATGATAGATGATAGATACTAGATAATAGATAATAGATAATCTGTAATCTTTAATCTGAAAAGTGTATGAATCATGTAGTGATAATGGCAGGCGGCGTAGGAAGTCGTTTCTGGCCAATGAGTACGGAGGACCGTCCCAAGCAGTTTATCGATGTGCTGGGAGTAGGACGCTCGCTGATACAGTTGACGTATGACCGCTTCAAGGGTATATGTGATGCAGAGAACGTATGGGTAGTGACGAGCACAGGGTATAAAGCGATAGTACAAGAACAGTTGCCTGACATACCAGAGGGCAACATTCTATGTGAGCCATGTCGCAGAAATACCGCTCCATGCATAGCATACGTAAGCTATCGCATCAATACTAAGGACAAGGATGCCAATATCGTGGTGACACCAAGTGATGCTGTGGTGATGAACGTAGCAGAGTTTCGCAGGGTGATAACCGCTGCACTTGATTTTGCTGCAGAGACAGATGGTATAGTGACACTGGGTATGAAACCCTCACGTCCTGAGACGGGATATGGATATATACAGGCAGACCTTGCTGCTGGCAGCATGAGAAATAAGGAGATATTCCAGGTAGAACAGTTTAGGGAGAAGCCTGACCTTGCTACGGCAAAGGAATATATAAGCCACAACAACTACTTCTGGAATGCTGGCATATTCGTATGGAACGTAAAGACGATCATCAATGCCTTTCGTATGTACCAGCCAGCACTGAACCGTCAGTTTGAGTCAATGCGTGACGTATATGGCACAGAGCGTGAGCAAGAGGTGATAAACGAACGTTATGCCGAGTGCGAGAATATATCTGTCGATTACGCTATAATGGAGAAGGCAGAGGAGATATACGTGATGCCTGCTGACTTCGGATGGAGCGACCTTGGTACGTGGGGATCGCTGCAGACACTCTCCAAACGTGATGCTAACGGCAACAGCGTGATAAGTGATAATGTGAAGACATACGATACGTCAAACTGTATCATCAACGTGGAAGGCAATAAGCAGACTGTGGTGCAGGGACTCGATGGCTACATAGTAGCACAGCGCGATGGCAGACTGTTGATATGCAAACTCTCAGAGGAACAGAGGATAAAGGAGTTTAGTAAATAACAACCTCCCCCGACCCCTCCCAAGGAGGGGGGGCTTCAAGAAGGTTCAAAAGTTTAAGATAGTTTTACGGGTGGCTTAAGGAAGTCGCCCGTAATTTTTTTGTACCACTCAGAATAGGAGTGGTCAGCATTGCGCATGCAGTGCTCATGGTCGGTGCACTCTGTGCGCCCTTTTTTATATATAAGGATGTAGCGCTTTGGTGGTTTGTGAGGCAGGCTTTTGATTTGATAGTTGTGCTGTAACCAAAAACCTGTGAGAAGGCACTCGGCAGAGAATATAGAGAGTACCTCGGGAGGAATGCAGACAGAGAAAGTGCCACCATCGACAAGGAGTTGGTAGGCTGAGCTGATGAGTTCCTTGAAGGTGAGGCTGGAAGTGTGGCGAGCTCGTGCCCTGCTCTTATCAGGTGCCTCGAGACTGCGGTCGAAGTAGGGTGGGTTGCAGATGATAGAGTCGAAAAACCTCTCCCCAGTCCTCTCCCAAGGAGAGGGAGATTCGGAAACCTGCGGAGAAGTAGATAACTCCTGAGAATTGGGGGATACGAAGTCTTGTAAGGAGGTGTGGTAGAGGGTAAGGCGCTCGCTGAAGGGAGAGTTGGCGAAGTTGGTGGTGGCATCAATGATGGCATTCTCGTCGATATCGATGGCGGTGACGTGGGCATCAGGAAATCGCTGTGCCATGAGCAAGGCAAGGACTCCAGTGCCGGTGCCGATGTCGAGAATGCGTTTGCCTCCAGCTGCCAAAGCACCGAGGAGATCACTATCGGTGCCCACCTTCATAGCGGCGTGGCTCTGGTCGATGGTGAATTGCTGAAAATGAAAGAGGTTCATAGCTTCACCTTTCTCTTCGCAGGTTTGCTCTCGTTGCCCAATCGATTGAGAGATGTGACGATATAGATGAATTTCTCCTTGCCATTATTGTATGGTAGGTTGAGCCAAGGATTGGTGGTGATGGCAACGATGTGTGAGGGATCCTCGATGTCGATGGTCTCTTTGGCTGCAAAGCGATACACTACATACTTATGAGCTTCATTGCTCCAGTTGCTATGCTTGGGTGCTTGCCAGAAGAGGGTGTAGCCATCGCTGGTCCAGAGAGGTTTTACCTTGGAAGGTTTGCCAGGCGTGGTGTCGTCGATAAATGGCATGAGGGGTTGCAGGGCAGGATACCTCCAGTAGTTCTCACGAAGCATGGTGCCGTAGTTTCCGATATTATCGACAGCAGCCTTGGCATACCACAATACTGTGCCACTGACGTTGGGGAGCTGATCATGAAGGCGGTATTTTGCCTGCATCTGATTTTGGTGAGGATTGTCAGGGTCGGCAAACTTTGCTGTGCGCTCTATATCCTCACCGATGAAGAGGGGACGTCCATTGGCATGATCGTTCCACCAATGTATGAGTGTCTTATAGTCAGCAGCCTTATGGCCTATCTCCCAATACAGCTGTGGCACGCAGTAGTCTATCCACCCTTGTTCTGTCCACAGTAGTACGTCGGCATATAAGTCGTCATAATTCTGCAGACCATTGGTGTCGGAACCATTAGGGTCATTTTTTTTGTTGCGGTATATGCCGAAAGGTGATACACCGAATCTTACCCATGGTTTGATGGACTGTATGGTGTCGTGAAGTTGCTCGATAAAGAGGTCAACATTATGGCGACGCCAATCGTTGATGTTGTTATATCCCTGTGTGTCAGAAGCATAGTCTTGCTGGTCAGGTATCTGACAACCTGGGGCAGGGTAGGGGTAGAAGTAGTCATCGATATGGAGGCCGTCAACGTCATAGCGACGAATGATGTCGGCTGCTACTCGGCAGATGTAGTCACGATTCTCTTGCTTAGCAGGATTGAGTATATACAGTCCATCGTATGGAAAGACGAGGTCTGGGCGTCTGTTGACAACATTGTTGGCAGCAAGCTGATGAGTGACTTTTGTCTTGGCGCGGAAGGGGTTTATCCATGCGTGGAGTTCCATGCCACGACGGTGACACTCTGTAATCATCCACTGCAGAGGGTCCCAATAAGGAGATGGCGCCATACCTTGTTGGCCAGTGAGAAAACGACTCCATGGCTCGATGCTGCTCTCATACAGTGCATCACACTCCGGACGCACCTGAAAGATTATGGCATTGACCCCGTCCTTCTGCAACTCATCGAGTTGGTATGTGAGGGTCTGCTGCATCTTTTCTGTGCCAAGGTTTTGAAATTGTCCGTTGACACACTGTATCCATGCTCCTCTAAACTCCCTCTTGGGGGCAGCGTGAAGGAAATTGAGAATTGAAAATTGAAGATTGAAAATTATTATTAGTAAGAGTATCTTGCGCATGAGGTTTTACTGTTTACTGTTTAGAGATTCTCAAAAGTTACTTCCTCCTCAACTGTGGTGGAATGTTTTTGTTCGGTAGCAGCGCCATGCTCGTGCTCTATGGGGTTGCCATCAGCATCAAGGATGAGTTCCTCCTTGTGGGCCAGCGAATCAACATCAATAGTGTCATTGCGTGAACTACCTATATAGGTACATTCGTACATAGAGCGTTCGATGTCAGCATCTTGAGGTTTCTGGAACTTCCCATGATACTTCTTGAATTGTGGGTCGCCGAAGACAGACTCGAGGAAATATCCGCATATGGGGAGTGCGGTGCGTGAACCCTGTCCCAAGGCTCCTGTGCGGAAGTGTATGCATCGGTATTCTCCACCTACCCATGCTCCAACAACCAGATTAGGGCTGACACCCATAAACCATGCGTCAGAGTGGTTGTTGGACGTTCCGGTCTTGCCACCAAACTCTGTGTCGTTATACTTTCCGATATATCCCCACAAACTCATTGATGTGCCACCTCGCTCACG